>DATIKY010000253.1:0-20289 GCA_035476995.1 Sedimentisphaerales bacterium
CGAGCAGGTGGCCTCCGCATCGGGTCAGGTCTCGTCGGCCTCGCAGTCGCTGGCCGAAGGAGCCACTGAGCAGGCGGCGGGCCTTGAGGAGACCTCCTCCAGTCTCGAAGAGATGTCGAGCATGACCAAGCAGAACGCCGAGAACGCCCAGCAGGCCAATACGCTGGCCGCCGAGGCCAGCAAGGCCGCCGACACCGGTGCCAAGTCCATGACTCGGATGAGCCAGGCCATCAACGACATCCAGAAGAGTTCCGATGAGACGGCCAAGATCATCAAGGTCATCGACGAGATCGCCTTCCAGACGAATCTGCTGGCCCTCAATGCCGCGGTCGAGGCCGCCCGGGCCGGCGAGGCGGGCAAGGGATTCGCCGTCGTCGCGGAAGAGGTCCGCAATCTGGCGATGCGTTCGGCCGAGGCGGCCAAGAACACGGCCAGCATGATCGAAACGTCGGTCAAGAACGCCAGGAACGGCGTGGACATCGCGACCGAGGTGGGCAAGGTGCTGGATGAAATCGTCCAGAGCATCGGCAAAACCACGAACCTGATCAGTGAGATCGCGGCCGCTTCGCAGGAGCAGGCCCAGGGCATCGACCAGGTCAATACCGCGGTCTCCCAGATGGACAAGGTTACCCAGCAGAACGCCGCCAACGCCGAGGAATCGGCCAGCGCTTCGGAAGAACTCAGCGCCCAGGCCGAGTCGATGCAGGAAGTCGTAGGTCAACTGGTGGCGATGGTCGGAGGAGCCGGCTCGCAGAAGGCCCGCTCGGGGGCCGCCAGAACGGATCGCCACTCGATCCACCTGAACCCGGAGCACCAGTTCCACATGAGTGAGAAGCCCAAGTCCAGGTCCCGGAACTTCGGCAAATCGGATGAAGTGCTCCACAAGATCGCCCATCATGCGGACAAGCGGACGCACGCGGGGGCCAAGTCCGCAGGCAAGTCGATCCCGCTGGACAGCAGCGAAGACGACTTGAGCGAATTCAACAGATAGTCTCAGCCCTTTCACCCATGCGTTTCGTCGTGCGACAAAGTCCCAGGCGGGCCCGTGAGCCCGCCTGGGATAATCGCAGGGCCCTCCCAGCAAGTCGCGGCACCGTCGATTGGGTTCGTTTGTACAAACGTCTCGGGAATGGACAGGTGGCGCGGATTGTGGTAGTAATGACCGCTTCGTTGGATGGTCGTTCTGAGTTTTGTGAGGTATCTCTGCGATGGACAAGGCATTGGCTGATCTGATTCGGATCTCGAATATTGCAGGCAAGGACCCGGCGCTCGTGCTGGGCGGCGGCGGCAACACCTCGGTCAAGACCGAGGACGGCAAGCACATGTACATCAAGGCCAGCGGCACGGCCCTGAAGGATATGAACGAGCAGCGAGGCTGGCGCAGACTGCGGATCGAGCCGGTCCTGGCCATCATCCAGGACAAGTCGCTGAACAAACTGGACGCCATCGCCCGCGAGAACAATGTCGTGAGCCGGCTGTTGGACGCCTGCGACGACGGTCTGGCGAGCGGCGCCCGGCCCTCGGTCGAGTCGCATCTCCATGCCCTGCTCAAGACGCACGTGATCCACCTGCACCCGCTGGTCGTCTCGGCCTACGTGAACGCGCAGAATGGAGAGAAGGAACTGGCGAAGGTCTTTGCCGGCCAGAAGTACCCGCCGCTGTGGGTGCCGTACGCCGACCCCGGCTACATGCTCGCCAAGAAGATCGCGGCGCTCGTCGAGGGCTACGTGCAGCAGCACGGCGACAAGCCCCCAATCCTGTTCCTCGAAAAGCACGGCGTCTTCGTGACCGCCGACAGCGCAGCCGGGGCGTTGAAGCTGGTCGGCAAAGTCATCGAAGCCTGCAAGAGCAGGATCAGGACGCCCCGCGTGCCGCGGATCAAGACCCCGCCGGCGGACGAAATCGCGGCCGCCAAGCTGATGATCCGCAAGGCGGTCTTCGAGGTCACAGGGCAGTACGTGCCGGTCAGCTACTTCGCGCCGTCGGAGAACATGGCGGCGTTCATGGCGCACAAGGACGCCAAGGCCCTGCTCGACGCCCCTGCCCTGCACCCGGAGGAGCTGGTCTTCTCGAACGGGCCGGCCCTGTGGATTGAGGAGCCGGACGCCGCCAGGATCGCCCGCAAGATCCAGATGAGACTGGACCGCACACAGAAGACACCTTACGCGTTCGTCGTCAAGAACTACGGCCTGTTCATCGCGGCCGACAAGTCGCTCGTGCCGCTGGCCTCGGAGATGGCCGACGGCTCGGTCACCGTCCGCATGCACGCCCACCGCTTCGGCGGCGTCCTGGGCCTGAGCAAGCGCGAGCAGGAGTTCATCAACAATTGGGAATCCGAGGCCTTCCGCAAGAAGATGGTCGGCGGCGAGGGCCCGGGCGAACTGAGCAATCGCATCGCCATTGTCACCGGCGCCGGCAGCGGGCTGGGACGGAGCCTGGCGATCGGCCTGGCGAGAGCCGGAGCGACGGTCGGCCTGGCCGACGTCGACGTGGCCGGGGCGCAGGAGACCGCTGCCATGATCCTCAAGGAGCGGCCCAAGAGCCAGGTCAAGGCCATCCGATGCGACGTCACCAGCGAACAGAGCGTTCGCGGCGCCTTCGACGAACTGCTGGGCCAATGGGGCGGGCTCGATATCCTGGTGAACGCAGCGGGGATCGCCCCGCCGTTTGCGCTGGTGGACATGCCCGTGGACAAGTGGCGACTGGCCCTCGAAGTAAACCTCACCGGCTACTTCCTGATGGCTCGGGAGGCCGCACGCACCATGATCGCCCAGGGCATCGGCGGCAGCATCGTCAACCTCAGCTCCAAGAGCGGCCTGGACGCCAGCAAGAACAACACCGCGTACAACGCGACCAAGGCCGGCGAGCTGCACATGGCCCGCGGCTGGGCCGTGGAGCTCGGCCAGTACGGCATCCGCGTCAACAGCATCGCCCCCGGCAACGTCTTCGAAGGCTCCAAGATCTGGAACCCGGATTACATCAAGGTCTGCGCGAAGAAGAACGGGATCAAGCCGGAAGAGGTCATCCCCTTCTACGTGAACAAGACCGCGCTTCGCCGGGAGATCAAGGGCCAGGACATCGCCGACGCGGTGGTCTTCCTGTGCTCGGACAAGGCCCGCACGATCACCGGCCAGACCCTGGTCGCCGATTCCGGCCAGGTCATGGTTCGCTGACGCCTGTATCGGAGTCCTGCTTCTTAACAGGAAATCGGATAGTTGCGACCTGTGCTTGTCGTCGTTTGGGCATAGCCCGAAACGAGGGCAGAACCCCGATTTATAGGTCCAAAGTCAATAACGTCCGGAAATCAAGCGTATTCAATCGATTTTCGCAGGATTTCCCATTGACTTGGCGTTGCCGTCCGGGTATAAGCTGGGAAATCGCTCACAGGTCCACCAGGGATGGAGGAGACCACACCTCAGTTGCGATTGTGGATGGATTTCGGGACCGTGAGCCAATGGAGGAGCGCCTCCGGCAGGATGTCGAGGCATGGCGATGGATCGATTCATCACGAGGACGTTTCGGTCGCTGCCGACGCGGCGGCCCCGATCCGAACAGATCACGGGGCTCGGCCGCGTCGGAGCATGGGGATTCGCGCGACGGCCTCTCGGGCGCCATCCCCAATCCCCCGTCGATTCCTGCCTTCAATCGGCTTCTAAGTGCCACGTGTCGGCCGTCTGGGCCGGACACCAACTTCTCTCCTCTACTTTTCTCTCGAACGGCGCCGTGCGGTCTCGCACAAAGGACGCTTGGGGCCGCACGGCGCCTCCAACGAACTGGTTCTTCATGCCCCGCATCGCGGCAATCCAGGGGCGGGTGTCAGGACACGACTTGTCGTGTTTTGAAGCCTGCGCAGGGGGTTCTCGGTTTGGGATCGCAGACTTCCCCTGAAGCAAGACACTTTCCTGGGTTCTTGCTGAACGCAAGACCCCTGGATTGCCCTTTTCAACTTACCGGCCGTAGACGGCTGGGTCCTTGAGGACCCGGAAGAAGTCCTCGGTCATCAGCTTGTAGTCGAGTTCGCGGACATCGAGCAGATCGTACGACCGATCGTTGACATCCTGAACGTTGAAAACACCGACGACCCTCTGCGGCTGGACGTCCAGCCAGGTCTTGTGATTGAAGAAGTAGAAGATCGGCGCCCCGTCGGCGAAGCCGTCGTCGCGGTCGGGCTTGTCCTTCTTCGTGCTGCGGTCCCAGAACCACTTGGCCATGCGATGGAGATCCGCAATCATCTCGTTCTGCGGCAGTTCCGCGAACCGCTCCAGCGGCATCACCGGCGGCTCCGGCCGCTGCGGCCACCAGATGTGCGCGCCGTAGTTGACCAGTTTGCAGCGGGTCGCGACGATGTGGTTCGCCCAGGGGTCTTTGCCGTTGTAGCCGCAGAGATCGGTCATGAAGACGACCATCCGATCCGCAATTGACGGGTCCATCAGATAGGCGTTTGCGACCGTGTTCAGCGGCCCGCCGACGAAGACCACCAGGGGCTTGTCCGGCGTCGCCTTGCGGGCCTCGGCGACGATCAGTTCGCTGCCCCGGTTCGGGACAATCTCCGTATCGCGGATGTAACCGCTGGCAGGTCGTTCGAAGACCCGGTCGCAGCCGGGCACCGGGTCGGGAATGCCCTTGAGCCCGCTGCGACGGGCGATGCCGATGGACTTGGCGGCATCGTCCATCCCCTGCTGCAGGCTGTACAGATAGCCCTTTTGCCAGTCCCACAAATCGCGAGTCACGATGTTGCCACGCAGATCCGCCTGGCCCAGACTCGCCTTGGCCCACAGGTAGTTCTTGTCCGGCGTGTCAAACCACCAGTCATTGTCGTAGATCAGCGGGTTGTCCCGACCCGCTCCAAAGACTAAGAGGCCCTCGTCGCCGGTCATCCCGGATTTGCTGAATACGGCGCGGATGCGACGCCCAATCGGGGCCAGATTGAGCGTAAACCGAAGGGCCCAGTCTTCCCCGTCCGGGGCGACGAACCTGCCCTGCTCATCAGGTTGTACTCCCGACGACCATTGCCCGGTGCGAGGGTCGAACCATGCTGTCCACAGACAGCCCTCCAGCATCCGAGGCTTGATCTTCACTGCACCTCCCGCGGAGAAGTACAGCACGGCCGCCTCGCCATCATCCGATCTCATGCCAACCACCGGAGGCACGGAGTCGGGGCGGCCGGTGGCCGGACTTGGACGATCCGTGATTTCGAAGAACTCGTTATCGGGGTTCATCCGCCACCATGGCACCTGCTGGAAGAATTTCGCCATGCCGGCGTAGCCTTCGAGCATGGTCATCGAGCCATCGCCGCGACCGGTAATCCAGCCGCCGAAACCTGGCACGTTCGCCCGCTCGCCCGTGGTCTGATAGCCGCCGGCCATGGCCATCTGCCAGGCCAGACGACGGCGGTTGTCCGCCGCGCGAGCCGGCGCGGTGCGGCCTTCGCCCCACGGATAGGGGTAGTGATCCTCGTAGCCGTACTCTTCGTTGACCTGGGGCATCGGGCGGCCGGTCTTCTCCTGCTCGCGACGGTTCTTGAGCATGAACGCATAGCCGCCATGCTCGTCCCAACTCTGGTACATTGCGAAATCCGCCCACGGCGAGGTCCGGAACGGAAAGTCGCCTCTGCCGTGCACACTGGTCAGGTGGTCGTAAGGGTCGCAATCCTTGATGAGTTGGCCCATCTTCTCGACCCAGGCTTCATCGCGGAACAGGTGCCACTCATTGGTCACGTCCCACATGACGTTGGGAAACGCCGCCAGTCGGGCCACGACGTAGCGATAGTACCGCTGCTCGTCCGGGCCGCCCATCCGCTCTTTGCCGAACGGGTCCACGCCCTTGTCCGCTCCGTCCAGGTGGAAGATGATCGACACCTGGATGCCTCGCTTGCGGGCATGGTCCAGCATCCGCTCGCACTTGCGGAAGTGGTCGAGATTGAAACGCGTGACATCGTAGCCCGGGTCCTCGATGTTCTCCGGACGGGCCGCAGGCCAGGGCTCCAGGCGGAACTGGAATCCATCGCTGGGTTTCACGTCCGGCTCTTTCCACCGCATGCCGTCTCGCGTCCGACCGCTCAGCGCTACGCGGATGCGGTTGACGCCCAGCTTCGCCAGCCGCTCAATGGACTCCTGGATGGTCGAGTCGGCCCGCCACCCCAACAGCCAATAGGCGGTCGTGGAGTTCCAGTAGAAATGCGTGCCGGTCCCTTCATAGGCAAAGTGGTATGGATGCTCCTTATCGACCCGAAGCAGGCCGGGACGACTGCTCTTTCGAGCCGAGAACCTGCCCTCGTGACGGGCCTCGTATGTCCCCTGGCGGTACGTGACCGAGTAGCTGTGGTCGCCCGGTTGCGTGGGCATGAAGCGGATGCGAAAGACCTGACCGTCGGCGGAATCGCAGAAGCCATCGATACTCACAGGCTGCCCGCCGGCCGGCGTGAATTGTCCCTCCAAGACGACATCCGTGAACGGGTTGGCCGCATCAGACCGATCCACGGTCGCGGTCACTTCAATGAAACGATAGCAGTCGACGCTGCCCGAGGACTGCACGAAGCTCACGCCTGCGGGCGCGGCGTGAAGGACGGAACTCGTTGCGAACACGATCAGGAGAACTGCGGTGTGTGTCATGGTTATCCTATCTCAAGAATCACAGGGTGATCGGCCAGCGTCAGCGGGACGGACTTGACGCTCGCAAGGCTCTGCGTCGGCGACGTGCCGGCAGTGGGATCGTGGATTCGGACCGAAGAGCACTGCCTGCCGAAGTTCACCGTCACGCTGTCCGAGCCGCCGGTGAACCGTTCGCCCCAGACGACCAGTTCGAACGTGCCGTCGCTTTTCTGAAGCAGCAGGTCGTGCACCGTCGCAGGCTGGTTCGGGATGGAGTAGTTGAGCGTCCCGAGGGACTGGGCCGAACCACGGTCGGCCAGGATCGTCGTCAGGTTGTGCAGGGATGTCGCGGCCAGGCGCGGGCTGTAGTCGGGGCGGTAGAAGCCGAACGTCTGGTTGCCCGCTTCATCCGTGCGATCCCTCAACAAGTAGATGCAGGTGTGGCTCCAGCCCCGCTTGAACTGGGCCAGGAAGACATCGAGGTACAGCGCGGCCTGCACCCGCTCGGTGACAGGGCCTTCCAGCGTGACGCCGGTCTCGGTGGTCACTCGCGGCAGCGTCAGGAGATCGCTTTCGGAATATCCCGGATAATGGCGTCGCCAGGTTCGGCCGTAGTTGCCGTACAGGCCATCGACCTTGCAGGCCGAGGTCGGATCGGCGGCGATCCACGTCTGGTTGTCGTGCAGGCCGGGCCAGGCGGGATGGGTCATGTAGTTGTGACAGTTCGCGGCGTCGGCGTATCGCGTGCCGTCGGGCATCAGGCAGCCGGCGCCCTCGGGAATCGTCAGGAATTGCAGGCCCACGTTGTCGGTCTGGGCGCCGTTCTCCGAGAGGCTCCAGACCGGGTACTTCGCCAGGACCGGGTCGGCTTTGACCGCGGCGTACAGGTCCCGCTGGAGTTTCGCGACCGGCAGCCAGGATCGGTCCCTGCCGCCCGCTTCGCCCTGATATGTCACGCCCCAGTTGTTCGGCTCGTTGTTGCCTTCCAGGGCGATCAGGGCGTCCGCCATGGCGAGCTCTCGCGCGCCGGTCAGGAGCCGGGCGATGTCCGCGCCGCCGCTCATGAGCCCATAGCTGAATCGAACGCCGGTCCGCTCGTGGAGCTCGATCAGATCGACGACCGGGATGTTGCTTTCATAGCCGACCCGAAACCAGCGAAGCCCAAGGTACTTCGCGGCTTCGATCGTATTCGCCAGCTTCTCCCCTCGCCGGGAAATGGCCGAACACGCGCCCAGGGACGCGAGAAACTCGCCGACGGCAACGGCAGCGGTTGCGGATACTGCCGCCCGCGCCAGACCCAGGGGCAGCATTCCCGCGACGCCGGCGGCGGTCCGCTGAAGGAACTGCCGGCGAGTCGATGTGTTCATTGGGTTGTCTCCTTGTCCTTGTCGAGACGAACGTTCGCAGAGGCCTCGGCGACGACCTTGCGTTCCTCGGCGTCCAACTGTTCGAACAGCCGCCTGACGCGAAGATCGAACGAGCGGCGAGGCTGCTGATCCGGCGTGTTTCGCTGACTCCCGTTGTGAAGGCACCAGCCGGCGGCTCCGCCTGCGACGGCTCCCCGCAGGTCCGTGAGGAAATCCGCGGCGGTCGGCTCCCATCCCTGGTATCCGCGTCGGAACGGCTCCTGATGGTGCAGCGGGACCATGCGCCCGGCTTCCTTCATCAGGGCCAGGCCTTCGCGGGTCTTCGCCTCGGTCTGAAGGGGCGACTCGGGACTGCGCGGCCGATGCGGACAGAGGAAGTCGAGCCCGATCGTCAGCAACGATTCACGCACGTCCTCGGCGGTGAGGTCGTGCCCGCCGAACGACGCGGTCACGAGCCGCTGCGGATCAAGCTGTCGCACGCAGTCCCGCAATCGCTTCAACTCCTGGATGCCGACATAGCGATCGTCGCGCACGTCCCGTTCGTTGGCGAGATCGAGATACCAGTTGCGATAAGGTTTCAGAGCCGCGACCAGAGTCTCTGCCGCGCGAACATGCGACTCATAGTCCGGCAGCACCCCGCTCTTGTTGCGAGTGAGCGTCACATCGACGACGAGCCCCCGCCGGTCGCACTCCGCCACGAGCCATTTGAGCCGGCCCAGGAACGGCTCTCGAGGCCGGCCCTGGGCGTCGACGGCCGAGACGTCGTTGTCAAGCGCGGTCCAGGTGGCCCAGACCCGCAGCCAGTTGAAACCGGATCGCTGGATATCGTCGAGATCGCGCCGGATGAAATCCTCGCTCGCCCCCAGACCGCCGTAATAGCTGATGCCGAGTAGAAACGTCGGCTGTCCGTTCCGCGTGAAGCGAGTCCCATCGATGCCGAGGATGCTCGCATCTTGGGCCCTCGCCTGCAGAAAGGGGGCAAGCAGAACCAACGCCGGCAATATGAACTGTCGCATTCGGCCTCCTGATCTGCAATCCTGGTCTACCGAGCGCCGGGCGCCGGGAAGTCCTTCGATGCGTCGTCCAAGACGAGCACCCAGTCGATCATCTCGCCCTTGTCCGGCGGCAGGAACTCGCGCTGGCCCGTGTTGGCGAACTCGCCGATCGCGGTCGCCTGGCCGTTGCGAGGATTGTACCACCAGGCCTTGACCTTGGCACCCTGGATCACATCCATGCGGACCTTGAAGGCCCGGCCGATCGGGGCGTAGACCATCGCGTAGGATCCTTCCGCGTCGCGGGTGCCGACGAATCGGTATCGGCCCGCTCCCGGCACGCTGGTCGGCACGGGGTCGGTGACGATGATCGAGTCGTCCGGCACGCGGGACAGGAACGGACGCGACTCCATGAGCCGCCGGCCGTACTGCATTTGCCCGGCGCCGGGCTGGTCGATCGCCTCGAACCATGGCATCAGCGGGCCGTTGATCGGACCCCGACCCGGCTGCCACATCTGCCAGACGGAGTGATGGCCGTACGTGTGACCGAAAGCGCCGGTGAACAGGTTCCAATAGAGCGGCCGGCGGACGTCGGATGAGATCGAATGGCCCAGGTCCTTGGCCCGGAACGAGACCGGATGGTCTTCGTAGACCGGCTCGCCATCCAGCACCGGCTTGACCGGCTTGAGGTCGTAGTCCGCCCGCGTGTTCTGGTACCCTTCGTTGAATTTCACGTTGTGCCCGTTCTGGCGCATGTTGAAGTCGAGCCAGTCGTCGTTATGAAAATCCTTCGACGAGCCCGACCCGCCGCGAGGGTGGAACGTCATCAGGTGCGCGCCGCCGTCGCCTCTGCGAAGCCCGCGGGCCATGGCGCGGGTGATTTCCTTCTGCTCGTCGTTCTCGACAGTGCGGTCGCCGCCGAGGATCCAGATGATGTTCGAAGCGTTCTGGTACCGCTGCCCGAGCCACTGCCCGTAGACCTCCGCATTCTGGACGGTGAACAGCGGCTTGTCGTCCTTGACCTTGTCATGCCAGTACCGCCCCCACGTCGGCAGAAAGCCGATATACAGGCCCAGCGATTCGGCTTTGTTCACAATATAGTCCACGTGGTCCCAGTAGTCATTGTTGGGACCGTCCTTGACGTCCGGTCGAGCGGGGTCCAGATCGACCAACGGCAGGTGGCCGTAAGGATTGGGGTCTTTGTGCCCGTCGATCTCGGCCAGCGCCACGGCCTGGATCACCGTGAAACCCTTGGCCGCCCGGTTCTGGAGGTATTTGTCAGCCTCTTCGCGATTGAGACGATGGAACAGCTCCCATGCGGTGTCGCCCAGGTAAAAGAACGGCGTGCCGTCCTCATGGACGAGGAACCGCTTGTTCTCGGAGATCTTGAGCCGGCCGTGACGGAAGTCGACCGACGGCTCGCCTGCCACCGTCTCGGAGACCGTCGCAAGCGAAAGCAGCATCGCAGCTACAAGACTTAACACCCTGCAAAAAAACAGTTTACATGAAATACTCTGCAACATGGCATCCTCCTGTCAGCACTCGTGTTCAGACCTGTTCATTTGTGCACTTCAAAGCTGGGGATAATTGTACGGACCCGCAAGACCCGCGTCAAACACAATCGGAGAATGGATCGCGTCTGGAGTGTGCTCAGGACTTCTGGCACACCGAAGACACCGGGCAAACCAACAGCGGTCCGTGTTCCTGGGTCTGAATGCAGGTCCGAAACGGACCTGCTGGAAAGTCCTTCGCGTTGGGGCCTCCAGCATGGTCTGGGAGCGAAACGTTCCCTTGAAGGCGTGCGTAACACCGTGCTGCTGGTGGCTCCAATGCGAAAAACTCCCGCCGTGCAGCGGCGGATTCCGAATCGGTCCGTTCCTTCCTCTGTCCATCCGGAGAGACCAGCCCTGTCCCAGAAAAACCAGTCACACCCAGTCGCCGGTGTCTGTGCAGATTCTTGGGCATGGAACGTCCCGGGGACGGCGTCCCCGGTCGCGGGACGTAGTGCAACCACAGAAGTACGCAAGAACCGGATGAGCCTTCATATTCCCAATCCCACCATTTCGGCATCGCGGATGTCTCATCTTGTCGTCGATTCTACCATGGAGGCGGAACAACGTCTCAGGTACATTCCTACCCCACCCGGCCGTCCTGGTCGATGTCGATGCCGTGGAGCTGTTCGAGCTTCTTGACCAGCGACCGCAGCGTGTTCTGCGTCAACTGGAGCTGGTCCTCCAGGGCGCGGACCCGGTCCTCGACCGAGTCGGACTTTCGCTTCTGGCCGTACATCAAACCGGTCTGCACCACTTCCCACAAAACACCCATAAGTCATCTCCTGCTCGTTCGCGTCATGGTCTTATCGTGGGCGTGGACTCACGCCCATCCTTGTATGGTCCGGGGGCGAAGAACGCAGCCAGGTTGCCGCCCCGCTCGGCCGCTATTCTCTTAAGTCACGGCCTGCCAAGATGTTATCCTCGACGCCGGCGGGAGACAAGCCCGCGACCAAAAAAACCGCAAAATAGCGACATACGATTGTCTAAAGCACTGAGATCTGGTATAGTGCCGCTCTTTCAGCGCAGCCCCTGCGAAATTGTCCGGCGGTGGTTCGCCCGCGGGGACGCGACGCGTTCTATTGAGGAGTCGACGCCATGAGTATCTCCATCGAAGATACCCGCAAACAAACCCTGCCCACGGTCAAGGAGCTGATCCGGACCGGCACGATCACGCTGGACCAGGCCAAAGACTGGCTGCGGACCATCTACGAGATCCGGTTCTTCGAGGAGAAGGTCTACGACCTGTTGGGCCAGAACATCATCAAGGGCGCGTCGCACCTCTACGCCGGACAGGAGGCGGTGGCCACCGGCGCCATCGCGGCCATGGAGCGAGGCGACGTCATCGGCTCCACCCACCGCGGCCACGGCCACTGCGGCGCGGTCGGCAACAAGTACGCCGACAACGACCAGGAGCGACAGACCCACTGGAACGCGATGATGGCGGAACTGATGGGCAGGGAGACCGGCTACTGCAAAGGCCGCGGAGGCTCGATGCACATCGCGGAGGTCGAGCACCAGAATAACCTGGGCTCCACCGGCATCGTCGGCGGCAACCAGCCCCCGGCCGTCGGTGCCGCTTTGGCGGAGAAGCTCAAGAAGAGCGGCAGGGTCGTCCTGTCCTTCTTCGGGGACGGCTCCTGCAACACCGGCACCTTCCACGAGTCCATGAACATGGCCGCGACGCTGAAAGTGCCGCTCGTGGCAATCATCGAAAACAACCTCTATGGAATGAGCGTGCCCTTCTCCGGCAGTGAAGTCGCAGGGACAAGCTGCGCCAGCAGCATCGAGGACATCGCGGTTCGATCCGTCGCCTACGACGTGCCGGCCATGATCGTCGACGGCCAGGACGTCGTCGCGGTCTTCCTGGCGCTTCGCAAGGCGATCGAGCGGGCTCGCAAGCAGAGCGCGATGATGATGATCGAGTGCAAGACGTACCGGTGGTACGGCCACAGCCGCAACGACCCGCGCGAGTATCGGACCAAGGCCGAGGAGAAAGCCTGGCACGAGCGAGACCCCATCACGGTCCTGCGCGACAAGCTCACATCCGAAGGGATCGCCACCGAGGGGGAGTTGGACCAGATCAAGGACAAGGCGTTTGCGGCCATCGAGAAGGCCACCGAGTTCGCCATGAACAGTCCTCTGCCGAACCCGGCCGACGTGGACAAGGATGTGTATGTGCCCGAGAGCTATCCGGCCCACGTAGTGGAGAACGCCGCGAGCACCGCCGAGAAGGTCCGCGAGGCGACCGAGACGTTCCAGAAGCTGGTCGCGTCCTCTACGGCCAAGACCAAGAAAGAAGCCGCCGACCAGGCGAAAGTCCAGATCAAGTCGCAGTTCGGCATGGACATTCTGAACATCGCCCAGGCCGTCGCGCTCGCCCAGACGGAAGAGATGCGGCGAGATCCTCGCGTCTTCGTCTTCGGCGAGGACGTCGGCCTCTATGGCGGCGCCTACGCGGCGACCCGCGGCCTGCTCCAGGAGTTCGGCAAGGAGCGCGTCATCGATACCGCCATCTCCGAGGCGGCCATCGCCGGCGCTGCGATCGGCGCGGCTCTTCGCGGGATGCGGCCGATCGCCGAGATCATGTATGTGGACTTCCTGACCATCGCGATGGACCAGCTCGTGCACGTCGGCGCCTACAACCGCTACATGTTCGGCGGCAAAGCCAAGGTCCCGATGGTCCTTCGCACCGAGGGCGGCGTCGGCCGCTGCATCGCGGCGCACCACTCCGAGAGCCTGGAGGCCTGGGTGATGCACACGCCGGGCCTGTACGTGGTGATGCCCTCGACGCCCTACGACGCCAAGGGCCTGCTCAAGGCCGCGATCCGCAGCGAGAACCCGGTCGTCTTCATCGAGCATAAGGCCACCTATGGACAGACCGGCCCGGTCCCCGCGGACGATTACATCATCCCGCTGGGCGTGGCCGACATCAAGCGGCCCGGCAACAACGCGACGATCGTCAGCTACAGCCGAATGGCGATGCGGGCCCTGGAAGCCGCCAAGATCCTGGCCGACCAGCACGGCATCGATGCCGAGGTCATCGACCTTCGCACGCTCAAACCGCTGGACATCAAGACGGTCGCCGAATCCGTCCGCAAGACCGGCCGACTGATTACGCTCAGCGAAGGCTTCGGCTGGTGCGGCACAGGCCGCGAGATCGCCGGCCAGTACATGGAATACGATTTCGGCGACGGCACCCGCGGATTCGACTACCTCGGTGCCCGCCCGATCAATCTGGCGGCAAGGGACGTGCCCCCGCCGATGAGCGAACCGCTGGAGGAAGCCAGTATTCCGGGCATCCAGCAGATCGTGGATGCGGTCAGGCAATCCGTCGGACAGTGAATGGACGCTGGATAGCGGGCAATCCTCCGTTATCCATCATCAATCATCAATGCAGGAGTAGAACATGGCCAAAGAAGTCAACCTGCCGAAGATGGGGCAGACCATGGAGGAAGGGACCGTTGTCAACTGTCTGGTCAAGGTCGGCGACGAAGTAAAGAAGGGCGACGTGATCTTCGAGATCGAAACGGACAAGGCTACGCTGGAGTTGGAGTCCCCCGGCAACGGATTCGTCAAGGCGATCCTGGCCGAGGTGAACCAGACGCTGCCCGTCGGGGCGACGCTGATGATCCTCGGGGAAAAGGATGAACAGGTCGCGGTCCCGACGGCCGCAAGCCCGGCGCCGGCCGCTTCCGCATCCGCTCCGGCGGCGCAATCCGCTCCGGCGGCGCAGGCCCCTGTGGCCGAGCCCCAGTCCGCCAAGCCGACGGGCAAGATCATGGTCTCGCCGCGAGCCAAGAAGATGGCCGAAGATCTCGGCGTCGATCTGGCGACCGTCAAGGGCACAGGACCCGCAGGCAAGATCACCGAAGCCGACATCAAGGCCGCCGCGGAGGCCAAGCCCGCCAAGGCTGCCCCCGCCGCCAAGCCGGCCGCCGCGACCCCGATGACCGAGGCCAAACTCGGCGCCACAGTCCAGGTCAACCGTCTCCAGCGGATCACCGCCGAACGCATGCTCAAATCCAAGCAGGAGATCCCCTGCTTCTATCTGACCATCTGCGTGGACATGACGGACCTCGTCGCCGCGCGGGCCAAGATGAATGAGACCGGCGTCAAGGTCGCCTTCAACGACTTCATCATGAAAGCGGTCGCCACCGGGCTGCAGAAGTACCCGATCATGACCGGCCAGCTCGTCGGCAACGCGATCAAGCTGGCCGACGCGATCCACATCGGCCTGGCGATCTCCGTCCCCGACGGCCTGGTCGCTCCGCTGGTCAAGGACGTCAACAAGAAGGACGTCCGCCAGATCGCCCGCGACAGCCAGGCGCTGATCGAGCGGGCCCGAGCCGACAAGCTGGACATGTCCGACCTCGAAGGCGGCTGCATCACCGTGACCAATCTGGGCGGCTTCGGGATCGAGTCGTTCATCCCGATCGTCGTCCCCGGCCAGTGCTCGATCCTCGGCGTGGGCAAGATCACCGACACCTGCGTCCCGGACAACGGCAACATCCTGGTCCGCAAGCTGATGAACATGACGCTCTCGGTCGACCACAAGGTCGCCAACGGCGCCTACGCGGCCCAGTTCCTCGACCTCGTGAAAAAGACGCTGGAAGACGCGGCGGCATTTGCTATTTGATATTGACGATTTACTATTCTGCGATTTCGGCGGGTGGAGTCGTCCGCGAAGGTGCGGTTTGCGTGCTCGACACAAATCGTAAATGGCAAATAGTAAATCGTAAATGGAAAGGGGTTCCGAATGGCCAAGAGAGCTGAAGCGACGAGACTGCCGGCGATCCGCAAGGCGACGCCGAAGGGGCCCGTCATTGGAGTATTCGCCACGAGCGACCCTCGCGTGGACGAGAACAGCCGCACGCGGTGCCAGAACATCGCCCGAATCGCGGCCGAGACGATCAGCGGCGAGGTCGTCATGCCCGACAAGACGCCGGTCCCGGTCGTCTATTCCGATGTGCTCGTCGACGGCGAGCCCCAGGCCGACATCATCGCCCAGCAGTTCCGCAAGGCGGACGTCGATATCCTCGTCTGCGTGCCGGACACGTGGGCCTTCCCGCAACTGACCGTGATCTCGCTGCTCCAGCAGTTCCCGGCCGACACGCCGATCAACATCACCTGCGGCAACAGCGGCCCCAAGCCCGGCGTGGTTTACGCCCACGCGCTCAACGGCGCCCTGGCCCAGTACGGACGGATGGCCTGCCTGAACGTCGGGACCTGGCCCGACACCGGGCTCGAACCGGAGATGACCGACGCCACCGCCAAGAACCTCATCGACTGGTGCTACGCCGCAGTGACCAGGGTCGCCTTGAAGGGCCGGCGCGTCGTGATCTTCGGCCACGACTCGATGGGCATGGAGACCGCCCTGGCACACGTGCTGCCGACGCGAAACACCTTCGGCCTGGAAATCACGCGCCTGGACATGAAGCTCCTGGCCGACATGCTCACGAAAAAGGCCTACAAGGACAAGGAACTCAAGGACCTGCGAGGCTGGATCGGCCGGTATGTCGGCAAGCGTCTGGAACTTCGCAGCGACCAGGACAGCGAGCGGTTCAACATGTCCCTGGCGATGTATCTGATCGTGCGGGACCTGATGGCCGACCTCAATGCGGTCGGCGGCGGGTTCATGAGCCAGCTTGAATGGGGCAGCGACCGTCGCGGCATCCCCCTGCCGGTGGCGGATGTGATGGAGTCGTTCTTCAACAGCACGTTCGACCACGCCGGCGCCAAGGCCCCGCTGCCCTACGCGACCGAAGCCGACGTGCAGGGCCTCTTGACGATGCTGTTCATGACCTATCTCAGCGGCGGCAATCCCCCGCTGTTCATGGACTTCCGCAAGGTCTGGGAGGCCTGGGAGATCAAGACTCTGGCCGAGAAGCTGGGCATCAAGAAGCTCGACACCGGCGCCGACTGGTACAAGAAAGGCCTCGTCGACGGCGACAACTCCGGCAGCGCCGCCTTCGACTGGGCGGCTTCGCCCGGCGCGACGGTCAAGCAGGTCATGGAGCGGGTCTCCATGCCGCTGGCCGACGAGTTCTACTTCCCAGGCGGCGGCAACTCCGTCACCTTCATGACCCCCGCCGGCATCGAGGGGCTGGCCGCCCGCATGGCCTACAGCAGCGTCAACGGCTTGTTCAGCCTGATCTGGGACGAAGCCGAGACCACCGAAGTCCCCGAAGAACTCGGCAAGGCCATGTGCAACCTCACAACCCCGACCTGGCCGCACACATTCTGCGTCCCGAAGTATGCTTCGATGCTCGAGTACAAGCAGTATCCGCCAGCCAACCACTTCCACATGACATGGAACCTGCCGGTGGCGCGTTTGCAGCACTGGATGGACATGATGGGCGTGCTGAGCGTTACGCCGTGGGCCGCCCGACCGAAGTTCGTCGAGGGTGTAGACCGGCCGCAACCGCTCGTCCACCTGCTCAACGGCGGCGAAGAAGCCTACAAGCTCCTCAACGTCCGACGCTGAGACAGCCAATCGTCCAACAGCCACGAAAACCTGCCCCTCGGTCCGCCGGCGGCAGGTTTTCTTTTGCGCCGGTTCGTCCCAGCCTCCGCGGCGGTCCCTGCAAGGGTTCCGCCCCTCTCCAACCTGGGAAATCCCGGCTGCCGCACTGCCGCCCCATATGAGAGATTCCGCTTGAGTCTATCCCGGTGTTGAACTATAGTCCATAAATACCGTATGAAGACAGGTGTATCGAGGTATAGATGACTGGTGATTTGTAATGCTTGATCGGCGGGAGATCTCGCCTGAAATCATCAATCATCCATGATCCATCCTCAATGAAGAAAGGAGGTCCGGCCATGCCGGAGTTCGTCAATCCGTTCACGGGGGTCGTCCCCGGACGCAAACTGACCGATTCGGAGCTGGTGCGAGCCCTGCGTCTGAACCTGGCGGCCGAGCACGAGGCCGTCCACGCCTATATGGCGCACGCCGACGCCACCGACAACGAGCTGGCCAGGAAGGTCCTGATCGACATCGCCAACGAAGAGCGGGTCCACGCAGGCGAGTTCCAGCGTCTGATCTGCATCCTGGCCAGGGACGAAGAGGCCCTGCTGGCCAAGGGCGCCGCGGAGGTCGACGAACTGGCGAGCGAACCGGGCTCCCAGGCCGAAGCCCCCGCCGCAGCCAAACCGATCCCGACGATCGGGAACCTGAGAACTTAACATTTACAATTTGCTATTTGCGATTTGCGCGGAGCGGCGTCAGGGATCGGCAGAACTGGCCCAGGCAGCGGCTTCCTCCAAATCGTCAATCGTCAATCATAAATCGCAAATTCGAGAGGTTTCGCCATGTCCGAACAATACTTGCATCGCGGCGACGCGCCGTTTGCCGATAGCGTGTGGGAACAGATCGATCGTGCGGTCGTCGAGACCGCCAAGAGCCAGTTGAGCGGCCGACGAATCCTGAGCACCGTGGGACCGTTCGGCCTGGGATTCAAGGCCGTGCCCCTGTCCGACTCGACCGCCGACGGAAAGACCGTCGAAGGCGTCACCGTCAGCGGCTGCGGCTCGATCCCGCTGGCGATGCTTCGCAGCGACTTCAGCCTGCCCGTCCGCGACCTCGTCGCCGCCGAGCAGTCGGGCCTGCCCCTGGACCTGGGTCCGGCCACGAAGGCCGCCATCGCGGTCGCCCGCCAGGAGGACAGCCTGATCTTCAGCGGCCTGGCCCCGCTGGGCGGTGCCGGCCTGCTCAACACCCCCGGCTCGCACTCGGTCAAGCTCAAGCCCTGGAAGGAAGTCGGCGCCGCCGCGGACGACGTCATCGCCGCGGTGACGGAGCTGGACAACGCGGGCTTCCACGGCCCGTACGCCCTGGCCCTGGCCCCGAAGCTGTACAACCTGCTGTTCCGCCGCTATGCCCAGGGCAACCAGACGGAACTCGAGCACATCCGCCAGGTCGTCCCCGACGGCGTCGTCAAGGCCCCCGGCCTGCCCGCCGGAGGCGTCCTCATCGACACCAGCGGCCCGTTCGCCAGCATCGTCCTGGGCCAGGACCTGGTGACCAGCTTCGTCGGACCCGGCGCAGGCGAATACCAGTTCAGCGTCCTGGAGACGATCGCCCTGTGGGTCCGCGTGCCCCAGGCGGTCTGCGTGCTCAAGTGATGGACCATTCATGATTGAAGACCGATGATGGATGATTGATGATTCGCCTCCGGCGTCGGCCTCGCGGTCATCAATCATCCACCTCCCTTCAGGGCAGGCCGGCAGCCCGCCGCACCAGCGGATTTCACCCCAGAGGCACAGAGCCCACAGAGCAGGATAGAAGCCCCTCGCGCAGGCACCCAGCGAAGCAGCGGACAGATCACGGCCAATAGGAACAGTCCCTCCCCAATCGAGCCTTCTCAAACCGTGGTTGACCGATTTCGACGCCATTCGTAGAATAGGAGGGAATTCCAGCTTGCGGCTGACATGCCGATTAAGGAGCCCCAATCATGATGTCGATGGATGCATGGCAAGGTCGGGAAGCCGACAAGGTTCTGCTGGACAGGTGCCGGCGGGCCATCCGGCGGGCCGTACCGGACGCCGATGTGATCCTCTACGGCTCGCGCGCCCGCGGCGACGCCACCGAACACTCGGATTACGACATTCTCGTCCTGGTCGATCAGCCGGTGAACGTCGCCCTGAAGGACCGGATCCTCTCCAGTATCTACCCCTTGGAACTGGAGACCGAGGCCATGCTGACCGTGGTCACCTACAACCGTCGGCAGTGGGAGTCCACCCCCTATTGCGACATGCCGTTCCATAGAAACGTCGAGCGGGATGGGGTGATCGTGTGACCGACGCCAGGAAGGCGACTACGCCGATTTCGTCGTCTTCCAGACCGACGAAGTTCGCCCGTGGCTGGATGAGTCGAAAGCCTTTGCCGATTACATCGAAGGCCTCATCGCGAGAATGGAACCGCCAACAACGCACGGGTGACCGCGTGAATGGCGGTTAATAGGGACAGCCCCTCCCCACTCCCCAGTGGCCCATTCACAATCGAGGAAGGATCGGACCAATCCGGATTCCGCCGCCCCGACGCGAAGCGGCGCTACGCACCGGGCCGGCGGGAGTTTATCGCTTTGCGGCCACCAGCGAAACGGGTGCTCCGCACGCCTGACGCACGGTCCGCGCACTCGCAAGCGAGCGCCCCGCTCGCGCTCCAAGCCGGAGGCCCTAATGCGAAAAACTCCCCCCGCACGACCGCTTCGGGCGTGCTTGCGCGCATGCCGGAGATCCGCTAAAGCGTAATCGAGGGGCTGACCCCCGAAGTCCGCCCTAAGAATCAAAGAAAATCCGTTGACAAAGGTCGTTCCATATCAGTGTGCCCGTCAGGACATATCTTCCTGACGACAGGACGCAGGAAAGGCAAGAGAAGATAACGCCTTACGGCGTCACTACGAACATCGCGGGGCAGGCCCCTACGATCGGCGCGGCGGCCGGGGCGGAAATAAAAATGCCCGCGGCGCGGAATTCGCGTAACATGGACGTGCGGCGAACACCTTCTTCTATGACGAGCGGAGTTCTGCAAAATGGAGATTAGGCCTACTTTGGGAAGGAAAAATCTGGTTCCTCGATTTTTCCTTCCCAAACCTTGACCGCCGGGAGAACGCGGACTTACAGCGATTCTTCCAGGAAATCGAAAATGAGGCTCATCCGGTTTTTGCGTACTTTTCATGGTGGGTTACGCTACGAGTTCGTAGCGGATTTCGTGCAGAGCGTAGATCTTGAGTTTGAAGAATTCCGTGTCTCTGAAACCGTAGGCTTTGCGTTGCAGGACGCGGATCTT
>DATIKY010000254.1:0-10953 GCA_035476995.1 Sedimentisphaerales bacterium
GGCCGAGCTCCAAAAGCAACTGGGCTGCCGTGACATCCTTGTCTGCCATAGACGAGGATATACCGCCTTACCCAGTTTCGCGCCAGTCAAAAATCCCTGCTTCAAAGAAATTCTTTTCGCTGCACTCCGTGAACGGCTACCCCGCGTCTACAATACGTAGAACTACGTATTCTTCGGGGTATCGCCTAGGATAACCATAGGTACAAGTACGTATTCTGTGGCTCCGGGCGGGCCGTTTGGAAGCCCAGGACGGCCGATTGAGGATCGCGTGGAAACCCTGGGATGAAAGAAGCCCCCGGCTATTTGATGAAGGAGAGGAAGCGAGACGTTGGCCCGTAGTTGGACGGCGTAGAAGCGAGACACCTTTATGCTACCCCGGGAGGTCGCGCCCTGTAAAGGAATCCCTATTGGTTTCGTCTGGCGACCGCCCACGCGCGCCGCCGGCATCGCGTACGTTGATGACGCAGGGCGGTACGCCGACTTCCACGCCTTGCGGCATACAACCGGAAGCTGGCTTGCCGCCAATGGGGTGCATCCGAAAGTTGCCCAGGCGATCATGCGGCATTCGGACATCAACCTCACCATGGGCAGGTACACGGCACACGCTCAGAGGACAGGAGGCCGAGGCGGTGAAGAGCCTGCCGGATCTGTCTCTACCCTGCATCGAAGCTCTGCGGGCTACCGGCACCGACGGCCCACCGGAGTTGACACCCCAGTTGACACCTCAATCGACACTTCCGGCTTTCTCTGCTTGTTCGCGGTCGTCGCTGACTGGCACTGAGCAGGTTCCGGCATCGAGCAGACCCACAAGTCATAAATGCAAACAGGCAGGGGGATTAGGCGCGAAAAGCGTTCAGTTGGCACCGGCTGTCGCCGGTAAAAGTGGACAGCCAACGATGGGATTCGAACCCATAACCCCTGGTTTACAAAACCAGAGCTCTACCGTTGAGCTACGTTGGCAGTGCTGCCGGTTGGGCGGACGGGCCGCCTGCGGTGGGACCGGCTTGGGAACACGACTATACCCGAAATGGGGTCGGTCTTCAAGGTCATCGTTGGCACCGTCGCGTTGGGTCCGGCTGGAATTGTTTGACGCAGGGTGTTCCCGCTGGAATAATGAGAACCAAAATCGCTTCCAATCGGGACGAACCTCAATGTCGTTCCGCTTGGAGAGGCCCCGGATGCGGCTGAAGAACGGCCCGCGGGAGCCCGCCTAACCAACCTTGTATCGGAGCACCATGATGAAGAATGTCGTTGCTGGTTCGGTCCGTCGTTTTGCCGTGGCGGCCGGGTCGTTTGTCGTTTTGCTTGGGATCTGCGTGGCGGGGTGCCGGAAGGAACCGCCGGCGGCGCCCGACGCGAATAAGCCTGCGGCCGACCAAGCTCCGCAGACCGTGGTTCCCGTCGAGATGCCCCAGTCCGCGGACAAGATCCTGGCGGTCGTCGACGGCTTCGAGATCAAAGTGAGCCATGTGAAGCAGGCGATCCAGAGCGAGTACGGGATGCAGTTGGAGAAGATGAGGGCCCAGTCGCCCGACTTCGCGGCCCAGCAAGAGAAGCTCATCCTGCAGAACATGACCAACAGGATGGTGATCGAGCATCTGCTGGATCGGGAGGCCAAGCAGGCAGGCATCGAGGTCACGCCGGAGCAGGTGGTTGTCGAGATGACCCAGAAGCTGGCCGAGGCCAAGCCGCCGCAGACGATCGAATCGTACAAGCAGATGTTCGAGGCCCAGGGCGGCAGTTTCGAGGTGATGAAGGCCCAGTTTGCCAAACAGATGAAGTATGTCAAGCTGCTGGAGCTCAAAGACCCCAACAGTCTGATCGTCACCGAGGCCAGCGTCAGGGAATACTATGACAGGAATCCGGACGAGTTCCAGGTTCCCGAGACCGTTCGCGCCGGCCACATCCTGATTTCGATGGAATCGACGGATCCGAACAGCGAGCCCAACGCAGTCAAGGCCAAGGCCCGGGAAAAGGCTGAGGGACTACTCAAAGAGGTGAGGGAAGGCGGGGACTTCGCAGCGCTGGCGAAGCAGCACTCGGCCTGTCCGTCATCTGCCCAGGGCGGCGATCTGGGAACGTTCGGGCGAGGCCAGATGGTCCCGCCGTTCGAGGAAGCGGCTTTCCGGCTCAAGGCCGGCGAGGTCAGCGATGTGGTCGAGACGCAGTTCGGCTACCACATCATCAAGGTTGCCGCGCATCAAGATCCGAATACGGTTTCGTTCGAGCAGGCCAAGGATCAGATCATGGCCAACCTGAAGGGGACGCAGACGAACCAGGCATTCCAGAAGTTCATCGGAATGCTCCAGGACAAGGCCGCGATCGTGTATCCCGCGGACGAACTCGCGCCGGAAAAGAAATAAACGAAGGATGCCAAGAGGGTAAGAACGAAGGACGATGCTTCGTTCTTACCCTCTCTTTTTGTTCTCTCACGCCAGCAATGCGGCCGGGTCGAGGTTGGGGGCCTCGACGTCCTTGAAGTACCGCGCGGTACCGACCCGCAGTTCCAGGGTCGCGTCGTCGTCGCAGACGATGATGCCGTTGGGGTGCATCTGCAGGGCGCTGATGGTCCACATGTGATTGACGCCTTCCTCGATGGCGTGGCGCAGGGCGCGGGCCTTGTTGGCGCCGTTGACGATGATCAGGACCTCCACGGCGTCCATGACCGTGCCGACCCCGACGCTCAGGGCCGTCTCGGGGACCTTGTTCGGATCGTTTTCGAAGAACCGCGAGTTGGCGACGCGGGTGTCCGGGGTCAGCCGCACCACGCGGGTCCGCGAGGCCAGCGACGAGCCCGGCTCGTTGAACGCGATGTGCCCGTCGGCGCCGATGCCGCCCACGAACAGGTGAATGCCGCCGACCTGCCCGATGCGGGCCTCGTACTCGGCGCACTCGACCGCGAGGTCCGGGGCGTTGCCGTCCAGGATGTTGACATTGCGCTTGGGGATGTCGATGTGGCCGAAGAAGTTCCGCCACATGAACGAGTAGTAGCTTTCCGGATGCTCCTGCGGCAGGCCCACGTACTCGTCCATGTTGAACGTAATGACGTGCTCGAAGGACACCTTCCCGGCCTTGTTCATCGCGGCCAGCTCCCGGTACATGCCGACCGGCGAGGACCCCGTCGGCAGGCCCAGGACGAACGGCCGGTCGATGGTCGGCTCGAAATCCAGGATCTTGCGGGCGACGTAGTTGGCGGCCCACTGCGAGACCTTGTCGTAGTTCGGCTCGATAATCACTCTCATGGTTTCCCCTCTCATGGGTCGGTCCGCAAAGGCTCGACACGACTCAACAGGTCGTTGGCCAGAGCGGTCTTTGCCTTGATGTGCTTCTGGATTTCCGCAACGAACCCGTCGGCCTCGAACGTGCCTCGAACGGCCGCGAAATCGGATTGCTTGGTGTCTTCGTCGCCGTCGAGGCCGAAGCCGGTCTGGACGGTCGGTCCGAACTCTTTCTTCGCGTCGGCGTGGAGCTGGTGGTCCAGGTCCACCACGGCGGTCTTCCATCGGCGGGTCATCTCAATGACGTCCTCGGCGGTCATTTCGTCGAGGGGCTTGCCCAGCAGTTTCTGCAGGACGTCGGCCGCCCAGGTCCACTCGTACCTTCCATAGTTCGCGTGAATGACGCCGAACCGGGCGTGCAGCTCGTCCAGCGACGCGACGGCACCCGATTCGATGTCGTCGAGCAGCCGGGTGACGACTTCCTCCGGCGCGAGCATGCCGGCCAGGTCGATCCATTTGCTCAAACCGACGTCGGTCTCGGGTTGAAGGGCCGCCCGCAGATCCAGCACGGTCCGGAAATGTTTGCCCTCCAGGCGTTTGATCAGGCAGTTGCCGATGAATTTGTCGATCCCCAGCTCGTACAGGGTGATGCCCCGTTCGAGGGAGGGCCCTGGGATCTTCACGTTGTGATAGAGAAAGTAGTCGCAGATCGGCCCGGTGGTCGCCTTGAGCTTTCCGAGCAGGTCCCGGCCGTTGATCATCTTCTGAATGGTGTAGGGGCTCAGCAGCTTGAAGTTGATGCAATCGAGCTTGCGAGGATCCTTGCGGCGGTCTCGCTGGGGCCATTTGCGGGCGTCGCGGACCGTGCCGACGCTCCGCAGATTCACGCCGGGGGCGAGCACGCTCTCGTCCTCGTGCTCGATCAGATAGGAGAAGGGCAGGTCCGAGGTGTCGGAGTTGCGATAGTGCCGGCCCATGACCACGGTGAACGCGCCGACCTTTGCGGGCCAGAGCATGTAGGAGTCGCTGCCGGTCTTGGAGCCCCGCTCGACGACACCCTGGTGAACGGGACCGAGCTTGTACATGTGGTTGCTCTGGTTGGTGCCGCTGCCGGCGTTGAGGAAGGAGAACAGGCCCGCGATCAGGAGCGTGGACTTGTGGTGGGTGACCGTATAGGGGCCTGCGAAGATCGAGCAGGCCTCGCCGTGGAAGCCGCCGCAGTTGGCGAAGAAGACGGAGTTCTCCGCCGAGTACTGCTTGGACAGGACGCAGCCCTGGCCGATGAAGCAGTGGCAGACGATCGCGCCGTCGGTGATCTTGGCGCCGCTGCACGCGATGAAGTCGTCGGCGTAGACGCCGGGCCCGATGTGGACGGGGTCCTCGACGCAACTGTTGATCGAGCCGTTTTCGAGGCGGTTGACGCCCTCGATCACGGCGGCCCGTCCGATACGGACGTTCTTGAGCAGTCGGGAGTTGATGATCCTCGCTCCCCTGGCCACCAGGCCCATGGGCGACCGGACGGACGCGGCGTAGCCGTCGATCATCGCGTGGAGCCTCTCGATGGTCCGGGGCCTGTGGCGGTAGAAGGCCAGGACGTAGGCCGTCTGGGCGCTGAGATGGTCGAAGATCGGGATTTCCCGGCCGCTCGCCTCGTTGACGACGGCGACGCGGGTCCCGTTGCCGAAGGCGCTTTCGCCCTCGACCGCCAGCAGATCGATGTTGTCGATCACCACGTCGTCCTCGATCACGTAGTTGGCGATGTAGTTGCGGACGGCGCAGATGAAGACGTTGTCGCCGACGGTGCAGTTGTGGAGGGTCGCGTGGCTGATGCCGGTGGGTTTGACGACGCCGCCGAAGAAGGCGGCGGTCTTGTCGAAGACGCCGAGCCGGACGTCTCCGCAGAAGCGGGTGGCATGGACGCGGTCGGCCCGGAATGCGTCGGCCACCTGGACGCGGGACCAGTCGTCGCAGGTGCATCCCTGTTCCGACAATCGAGCGACCTCGGCGGTCGATAGTGCTCGCCACGATGTCTGCATCGAATCCCTTTCTGCCTGTGGACGGCGCCGGAAAGCGAATCCCGAAGGGATCGAGGAATCCGCCGTCGATCGGGAGATTCCCCGGTCCCGGATTATGAGACTTCGACGAATATAGCGGGATCGCCCGCGACGGTCAAGGCGTTCGCCTCGACGAATTATGGACCCAAAAAGATTTAATCTCGGGCTCGGCGGTCAGGATCGGACGGCGGAATCGGCGTTTCGGCGATCCTCCGAAAAAAAAACTTGCACACGCGCGTGACATTTCGCATAAATTCTATAGTCGCATCCTGACGGCTGCCGAAGAAATAAGGTATAACTGTGTGCCCTGTTGCAAGGTCCGAGATTCGCACTGGTGTGGTGCGGCCGGCGCAACGGCGGGGCCGTGTGTGGACGACTGATGCTATGGCAAACCAGCCCAGGGTTGTGAAGGTCTTAGGCGCGTTGTTGGTTTCCATGACGGCGGGGGCGTTTGTCCTGATGGCGCTGGGCAACAATCCTCCGTCGGCGGGCCCGTTCTGCCTGTCGGCCTATTATCGGCTGACCTCCGTGGATCAGATCGTGCGGTCGAAGGCCTGCCAGACGCCCAACCGCTGGACCAGCATCGAGATCTTCTTCAGCGGCACCAAGGGACGCAGCCTCCCGCAAGCCGGGCCGACCGACACGAATTGTCACTTCGTGATCTGCAACGGCGCCGGGGCCGGCGACGGCGAGATCCAGGCCACCGACCAGTGGCAGAACCAGTATTCCATCCAGCCCAGCCGGACGTGGCAGGGCTCGAACACCACCATTCGCATCTGCCTGATCGGCGACGGCGTCCACACGATGCCGACCGATTACCAGCTCAAGCGACTCGAGATGCTCCTGGAAGCCCTGTGCAGGAAGTTCCGAATTCCCGCCAGTCAGGTGTTCCTGCCCACCGATTGCCAGTGAGCCGGCTCCCAGTCTCGGACCTCCCACGTTAGACCGCAGACTTGATTCGTCTGACCTGGCGACCCTACGGCTACTGCGGCCACAGCGCCGGGACGACG
This sequence comes from Sedimentisphaerales bacterium, assembly GCA_035476995.1. Classification (GTDB taxonomy): domain Bacteria; phylum Planctomycetota; class Phycisphaerae; order Sedimentisphaerales; family Anaerobacaceae; genus PLanc-01. The sequence continues at coordinate 6,283 of DATIKY010000254.1, forward strand.
CCATGGCCGCAGTGCGCGTGCAGCACGTAGGGTACTATCCCGATTGTCGCCCGGAAAGCCCGGCGGCTTCAGGGAGACTTCCCCAAAAAGCGATGAGTGGCCAAGGGGCCACTCATCTATGACGACGCATGGGCGTCTGGTTGCAAGGCACCGATCATGTGTTTCACATACGTGATTCGCCGTAACTGGGTAATCCGGCCCTTGGTCAAATCCGCGCGGCGGCGTTTCCGAGGGTCCCTGCAGGCAGAACACACCCCTCAAGCGAATCTTGTGCTCTTTCAGAGACCCAAGTTTCGGCCGCCGCGTATTTTCGAAGGGATAGACGACCTCGCAGAACTTTCTATTGCAGGTCCGGTCGAAAAATCTTCCTTGGCCGTAAAAATCCTGGGAGTTGTTCGTCGCGGCTATTCTCGGACGTTGGCGGGCGAGGAACGACGGTCTCCGACGCCGCGCACGACGGACCAGAGGTAGTAGACCGGGATGCCCAGGAGGATGCTGCCCAGGCTGTACACGGAAGGCTTGGGCCACTGTTTGAACGCGAAGACCGCCATGAAGAGGATCACGACCAGGAAGATGGCCGGGACGACGGGGTAGCCTGGGACGCGGAACGGCCTTTCCATCTCCGGCCGCCGCCAACGGAGCACGTAGACGGCCGCGATGAACAGCATGGCGAACAGCGACAGTCCCACCGAGGCGTACTTGTACAGGTTCTGGAAATCTGTGACGAACAGAATGGCCACCGCGCAGACGCTCTGCAGGATCATTGCGTGCGTCGGGATCTGTCCCTTCCTGCTGACGCGTCCGGCGATGGAGGGGAACAGTCCGTCCTTCGCCATCGCGTAGTACACCCGCGGGCCGGTGATGACGAACGCGCTGACCGTGGCCAGGAAGGCAAGCCCCAGCAGCACGGAAAAGACACTGGAGGCCCGCGGCCCGAACAGGGCTTCGACCGCCAGTTGCGGAACCTGCTCGGCGTTGTCGAATCCCACCGAGTCCAGGGGCACCGCATGGGCGAACACGGCGTTGAGGGCCAGGTACAGCACGACCACGACGCCGGTGCCCAGCAGCAGCGAGCGGGGCAGGGTCCGGCCGGGGTTTCGCACTTCGCCCGCCAGGTAGCTGGCGGCGTTCCACCCGCTGTAGGCGAACATGACGTAGAACAACTGGGTCATGGCGGTCCCCAGATCGACTTGCCCGAGGGGCTGCCCTTGCCCGGCGTGGGACGACTGCTCCTTCCCGAACAGGAGAGCCAGGACCGCCAGGGCCGCGAACAGACCGAGCTTGAGCATCGTCGTGAGGTTCTGCGTCCAGGCCGATTGCCGATGGCCGAGCAGGTTGGGGATCGTGATTGCGACGATAATGGCCGCCGCGACGAGGCGAAGTCGCCCTGTCTGATCCTGGGCCAGCCCGAACGGGGTCAGCAGATAGAGAGCCGCGATGTAGCCCGCCACCGCCAGGGGGGCCGAGAAACCCAGGAAGAACGACGTCCACCCCGAGAGGAACGCCGGCATCGGCCCATAGGCCTCGCGGAGGTAGACGTACTCTCCCCCGGCGCGGGGCAAGGCTGCCGCCAGTTCCGCCACGCACAGAGCCCCGCACAAGGCGAGCAAACCGCCCAGGGCCCAGAGCCCGAAGATCGCGGGGTAGTTCTTGAGGGTGACCATCATGTACCCCGGCGAGACGAGGATTCCCGTCCCGACCATGCTGGCGATCACCACATACGTCGCGGTCGACAAGCCGAACTTGCGCTCCAATCCCTGATTCTCCATGCTCATGGTCCTTCCATCAAGCGTTCGGACGAATGCCGGACGCGGTTATGTCCCGTCTCACCTGGTCCAGGTCCTGGTACAAGACGCCCCTCATGCCCGCGGCCCGGGCGCCTTCGACGAACTCGAGCTTGTCGTCAATGAAGACGCACTGCGCCGGCGCCAGCCCGAGCTTTCGGGTCGCGATTTCGTAGATCTGCCGCTCGGGCTTGGCGACGCCATCGGCGCAGGAGAACGTCGCGGCGTCGAAGGCGTCGTAGTCCAACTCCAGGAAGAACTCCATCGCCGGAGCTTCGGTGTTCGAGAGCAGGCTCGTTCGGTAGCCCTGCCGCCTCAGCCCTCGGGCCAGGGCAAAGACTTCCTCTCGCGGCGAATAGACCGCCCGAAATGCCTCGCCCCAGAGCGACGCCTGCCTGGGCGTGGGGCACCCGAGCCGCTCGCAGACCCGCTGCCAGAATACGCGCTCGGAGATCGAACCTTTCTGAAACGCCTCGCCGCATGCGTTGTGGGCGCGAATGTAGTCCTCGACCGACACGCCTAGCGCCCCGGCGCAAAAGCTCATCAACCCCGGCGCCGGATTGTCGATCAGGACGCCGCCCCAGTCGAACAGAACCGCCTCGATTCTCGTTTCCATCGTTCCACTTCTTCCGTCGTTCGGAATTCCGCGTTCACGCGGTCTTGGGAGCATCTGTCCCCGGCGGGATTATCACCCGCCAGGCCGACCGACGCAATCGGGATTGTGCGGAGTGCGAAATTTGAAGGCACGGGGATTTCCCTCGCAAACACGCGAGCGATCCATCGCGGTCTCCGGCTGAAACGGGACTCTCCTCGCGAAAAGTGGGTTGTATGACCGTTCCTGTGGGCCTATCGGCGCGGGGGTGTTCCGGCGAATTCAAGGGGTGCGTTTATCGCTTTGGGGATGCCAGCGGGCAGGGGGCACAGGGGAATCATCGCGTGGTTGCTCTCAGAAGACTCGGCCCATCGGAGATCTTAATGAGAGGGCCACAACGAGCCCCGCGATCCCCATCGCATACATCCGCGACAGGGAGCCTCTCGTCAGGGAGGGACGGTCCATGCTCTGGGACAGGACTGCCTCTTGTCCCCGCTGGTATCCCGAACGCGGTAAACGCACGCTGCGAATGCCGCCGGACCACGATGTTCGTGCAACTACGGACACGCACCCCAGAGAGTGGACAGTCTCGATGATGCCTTGACTGCATCCCAGCCAACCGGTTACTGTTGTAGGCTCTCGCCCGGTCGCGGGCAGGCGGATGATGTGACAACCAGAGAAAGGGAAAACGCGATGATCGCAATGCGTCGCAGATCGATCCTGCTTGGAGCCATGATGTCCCTGGCCGCGGTTCTGCTCGCCGCGAATACTGCATTCTCCGAGGAGATTCAATTGAAGTTCGATCGCGCCGGCCGGTTCAAGATCGTCCAGTTCACCGATCTGCACCTTCACGAAGGCGGCGACAAGGACCGCCAGACGCTGGCCCTGATCGGCGAGATCCTCGACCTCGAGAAACCCCAACTGGTCGTCCTGACCGGCGACATTCTCTCCGGGGCCGCCGAGCGGCAGGAGACCGTCGCGCTGGCCGGCGGCCCGATGGCCGAGCGGAAGATCCCGTGGGCCGTGACCCTGGGCAACCACGACGACGAGTGGCCCAAAGAAATCGACAAGCCCAAAGACCGTCGCGGCTTGATGGAGATGTTCGTTCGCCAGCCGTATTCCGTTTCCAAGATGGGCCCGGAGGGGATCTCCGGGGCCAGCAACTACTATCTGCCCATCCACGACGCCGACGGGACCCAGAAGAGATGGGTCCTCTACATGCTCGACTCCAACGCCTACGCGAGCAAAAAGGAGCTCGGGACCTACGATTGGATCCGCACCGACCAGATCGCCTGGTACAGCCGGACCTCCAGGACCCTGGCCCAGGAGCGGGACGGCAAGCCCTACCCGGCCCTGGCGTTCTTCCACATTCCGCTGCTGGAATATGAATACGCCCTGACCGACGCCCAGGCCGACGTCGTCGGGCATCGACACGAGGCGGTCGCCTGTGCCCGGATCAACTCGGGACTGTTCGCCGCGATGCTCGAACGCGGCGACGTCAAAGGCACGTTTGTCGGACACGATCACGTGAACGACTACGAGGCCCAATTCCGCGGCATCCGGCTCATCTACGGGCGAGCCACGGGCTTTGACACCTACGGCCGAGACGGTTTTCCCCGAGGCGGTCGCGTGATCCAGCTCGAAGAAAACGGCGAAACCTTCACCACATGGCTCCGCCTCCAGGGAGGCGACAAAGTCCAATACTGAATCCACGATAGCCGCCCGACGAGGCCGTTCGCCGGTAGAACGCATCCGATGCGCGGAATCGCCTATTCCTCATTTTGTATTTTGAGCGCTGGCCCCGCATCGTCCTGCGTTTTACGAAATCGACCTACGGGGAGGCAATAGGGTTTCTGGAATCCACGTTTGTTTCAGAGTTTTCTCCACTCTGTTGAAGTCGTTCGTGTGCGGCTTTGGCGGCCAGATTCCTCTCGCGTGCATTGAGGTACTTCTGCACAAGCTCTTCAGGCCAGACTCCTCTTAAGAGGCAAATCCTATCGGGAGTGGGGAATGCACCGTCCAGAAGAGAAATGAGCGCAAAGTCCGCTTCTGCTTTGTCATGCTCTTTCATACTGGAAGCGGCAACTGCGTCGAACATCATGTTGACGTGCCCTCGTGGGAGACTTCGCCACATGGGTTCAAAAGTGACTGGTAGGAATGGCACTGCCTTGATCGTGGTTGGCGCGGAGCTTGGGCGGCGGTGCCAGAGGCTGTGGTGCCATTTCATCGTGGATGAAGATCTTGCTCTGCGCCGTCAGATCGGTATCATGGTTTTGGCCTTCCTTGGCCGATATC
>DATIKY010000255.1:0-38958 GCA_035476995.1 Sedimentisphaerales bacterium
CCTGCAGCATCCGCCGTTCCTCTTCCATCAGGGTGACAGTATACTTCTTCTTCATGATAGGTCTCCTTACCTGGGTACAACCATCCCATCGGCAAAGAGACCGGAAACTCTATATCAAATCACGCGTAACGGAGCACTAGGTAGACGCTGCACCCCCAGATATTGCCCCCGGCGTCCAGGTACGACCAGAACGGCAACGCCAGGCAGCACCGGTACGGGCGCGTTCCGTCGTCCCACTTTTGCATCGCCTTACGTCGGAATATCACATTGAAGCTGCGTGTGCGGACTTGATCGAGCTGCTCGGCCAGGTCCTCGCATTCGCTGTAGGAGACGCTCTCGAAGGTGCGGTGGAGGCTCTGGGGATGCTGGGAATAGGGTTTCACGACCAGATAGTCCATCCCCAGATCGCGGCACCGTTCTGCCAGGTTCACCACTTCGTGCCGATTGTCCGGCAGCAGAAGAAGCTGCGCCCCGAGCGTGCAGGACGTCCCCTGCTTCGTTCGGATGGCCACCGCCTGCTCGATATTCCTGAAGAGCCTCGTGAAGTCCTCAGGCCGTGTGCCATGGATCGCTGCGTAGGTCTGGGGCGTGCCGGCGTCGATGCTGATCTTGATCCAGGAGGTCGAGCCCAGAATTCGCTCGCTCACCTCCGGGGTCATCAGTGCGCCGTTGGTCGTCAACGCCACGTCGATGCCCGCCTGTTCCTTGGCGTGCAGGAGGATCTCGACCATGCGGCGGTGCAGGAAAGGTTCTCCCTCGCCTGCGAACATAATGCTCTTGAGGCCCAGGGCCCCCATCTCGGTCAAGCGTGTCTTGAGCAAGTCGGCGTCGAGGAATCGCGGCTTGTAGCCCATGAAATCCAGGCCGCAGAAGATGCAGCGGTGATTGCACGACCCGGCGGGCGAGACCTCCATGTAGATGGGGTAGACGCGCTCGCCCTTGAGCCACTCGCTCACTCGATCCACGTGGAAAAGGAGCTTGTGATGGTCGATCCGCAGACCATCGCTCGATCCTGTTGATGATGGATGATGGATGATGGATGATTCAGGCACGCCAGCCTCTTCCAATAATCCACGGTCGTTTATCGATTATCAATCTCTGCACAAAGACACCTGATCCATCCAGTAGTGCAGAATGGCGGCGTGCCCGGTCTCGGCCATGCCGTAGGTGTTGGCCGGCAGCCAGAAGTTCAGCGTGCCCAACTGCCGCAGCGAGTTGGTCGGCAGCATGGCGGTGAGGGTGACCAGCGTCGCCTCCCTCGACACCGCGAACTCCGCAGCCTTGATCACGTTGGGCGAGTTGCCCGAGCTGCTGATCGCGACGACCATATCCCCTGCTTTGAGCCGCCTGCGAAGCGGAGCCAGGAAGACCATATCGTAGGACATGTCGTTGGCCACCGCGGTGATCAGAGAGATGTCGGTGAAGACCTGCGTGTGCAGATCGGCGTTCTTGGCCAGATCGGCGGCGAAATGGCTGGCCATCGAGGCGCTGGCGCCGTTGCCCATCAGATAGATGACCCGCTCGGCCAGGCGAACGTCTTCCGTGCTGTCGCTCCAGAGTTCGAAGGCCTGGTCGCAATCCACGGGCATATCCCCATTCACCGTGGTCTGCATGCCGCACAGGCAATGGCTCAGGGCGAGGGCCTGCTCGCCCCAGCCGGGGGCTTTGGCGGCCCTAATCAGCTTGGCCGCGTTGACTTGCGGTCCAAAGCTGGGCGATCGTATCTGCGTGATGTCCTTTAACATAGTAGCTCGTCCCACCATCCGCGACCGTGCGAACCAGCATCGTCTTCCACGGACGGAAGTAATAGCTCGGGCTGCTCCTGGCAGCCTCGTGCCGATAGTTGGAGGGCAGATCGTGCAAATCACATACCAGAGTCGTGAACTCGCTCACTTTTCGGCCCCTCTGGACGGCTACGTTGCGAACCATGGCCAACGCCTTGAGAAAAACCTCGGGGGCCATGACGGCGCTGCCGAAGGTCATCACCACCCCACGCGCCAAATTTTCCAACACTTTGGCAAAAATCAGGAAATCCGTATAGCTGGCGGCGCCCACGGCGGCCCCGTTGCAGTTGGGGTGCTCATGGAGGATGTCATAGCCGATACCCGCGTGAATCGTGAAGGGAATCGCCAGTCGCCACGCGGCGGCCAGGACGCTGATGTCCTTGCGCGGATAGGCTCCTTGGGCGATCTCCCGCCCCAAGGCCTCGCCCAGGCCCAGGCCCTCTCTCGCGGCGACAGCGATCACGTCGTTGATCCGACCGGTCTCCTCCCAAAGCCCGAACTGCCCCTCCTGGATGTATCGCGCCACGCTTTCGGTTGTGGCTCCGACAAGGGCCAACTCGTAATCGTGGATGGCGCAGGCCCCATTGCCCGCCAGAGCGGTGACAAGCCCCTGCTCCATCAGATCGATGAGATACCGCTGGATGCCCGACCGCAAGACGTGAGCCCCCATCATCAGAACCACCTGGGCCTTCTTCTCGCGGGCCTCCTTGATCCGCAGGGCCACCTCCGCCAGTTCCCTGTGAGAAACCTCCACCGGCACGAGGGCCAGCACCCCGTCGACCGTGAGATCGTGCCGGCGGCGATGCAGAGGCTTGATGGACAGCGCCGACCTGTCGAAGAGAGGAAATCTGCTGGCCATGGCGTCTCACTTCAACAGGGAAGTCACGTATTTGGTCAGACCGATCTTGTCGATGGCCTTCTGATTGCCGATGATCTGGACCGCCAGGGCGCCGGCCACATTGCCCAGGAACGCCGTGATCTCCAGGGGCGCGTCGAGCCGGGCCGCAAGGGAACTGATGGCAAAGAACGCGTCGCCCGAGCCGATGCTGTCGATGGCCCTGCTGGCAAACGCAGGCACCACGACGAACGCGCCGGCCAGATTGGACGTGCAGGCCCCCTGCCTGCCCCTGGTCACGGCCAAGGCCTTGCTCCGGAAGCGTCGAGCCGTCTCGCAGGCCAACAGGCGAAGGTCTTTCTTCAGATCCCGCGCGTCGAGGCGAAGCTCGCGCTCCGTCAGGCTGATGTAGTCGGCCCTGGCATACCGCGAAATCGTATGCATCGAGGCATTGCCGGCGTTCACCTGCGTATTCACCGCCAAGAACGGCGAATGGCTCACGAGAGATTCACACAGGGACGGACTCACAGCCCCGTGCCCGAAATCGGCGGAAACCGCCATATCGTACTGGGGCGCCTCGCGACCAACGCCTTCCACCAGGCTCTGATCCTTCTGCGGCGACAGTCCGGAGTCGTCCATCGTGTAGATCTCGAGCCACTTGTGCAGGCTGTACCCATCGAGGTACCGCCTCTTGACGAGGGTTGGCGCGCCGTCCTGGATCCAGAACTCGGGATGGACGCCCGGATGCAGGGAGGATTCGATGAACTGGCGATGGTCGTCGCGATCGCCGATGACCGTCAGCAGCCGGACGCTTTCCGCGAAGTTCGCCAGGTGATTGGCCACGGCCAGAGCGCCGCCGGCAAAACGATCCTGCGAACCATATTTGACCGCCAGCACGGGCGACTTGCCCGAAGCGCCAAGCGGGCTGCAATAGCAGTACTCATCGATGATCGTATCCCCGACGAGAAGCACCTTGAGCCGGGCCATGTCATCGACCACGCCCAGGATCTGATCCAGGGAATACCGCCGGCGGAATAGGTCGAGATAGTCCTGCAACTCCTTGGAGAAGGACGAGAAGAACCGGTTGATCAGGTTCGTGGAGCTGAAAACGATGTCCTGCGTGAATTGCAGGCTGACTCCGAGTTCCTTGCAGATCTTCTCTTCGAGGGCCAGCTTGCCCGTGCGGTCGTTGTCCACCGACTTGAAATCGGAGCCTTTCACGTAAACGTGGGGCCGGAGCCGCCGGAGCGTCTCTTCCGCCGTGGGCCACTCGTTCACCGCGACATAATCGACGACGCCCAGGGAGGCAATGGCTTCCGCGCGCAGTTGCTCGGAGAAGGCCGGACGCCTGTCCCCCTTGTCCACGTACACGTCCGGCGTCAGCGTCACGACCAACACGTCCCCAAAGCCGCGGGCCTGCTCGAAGTATCGGATGTGCCCAATGTGCAGCAAGTCGAAGACGCCGTGGCAATGGACGATCTTGCGGTTCGCCTGGCGATGCGGCTGGAGCGCCACAGGCAGTTCGGCCAGCGGAAGGATCTTGTGATTGGAACTCCTATGCACTCGAACGGGAGCTTGGTCAAAAAGCAGCGTCTCCATCTTCACCTCCCAGGGCCCCGGCCGTCCATGCGAGCCGTCACGCACAGATGCCATCCCCACGATTTCTCCAAGAGCCGGAACACCCGCTCCGACATCCACCGGAACTGCCAGGCTTTCCTGTACCGGTACTGTCTGTATTCGGGAATGCTATAGGGGAAGATGTGCTCCACCGCAGCCTGTTCGACGGTGAACCCTTCCAGCAGATCCCGCACGGTCCTGCGAGAGTAGGTGTACGTCACAGGGCAGCCCGTCTGGGCCTCGGAATGGCGGGCGATCAGCTCGTCCAGTCTCCAGAACGCCCCCTTGCCCTGCGTGAGCAATATCCACAGGACCTTGTAGGAGTAGCGATGGTACACCATCATCTTGAGCACGCTCGCAGGCCCCATGTACTTTCGAATCTGAGCGATTACGTTCTCCGGACGCGGCGTATGGTGGATCACGCCGAACGAATAGACCAGATCGTATGTGTCCAGCGGAACGACCTCCGACAACCGCTCGGCATCGGCCCGGAAGAACGTGATACGGTCCTGCATATCGAAAACCGTCGCGCGTATCCTGGCCAAACCGAGGGATTCTTCGGAGAGATCCACCGCTGTGACCTGTGCCCCGGCTCGTGCGAAGCGGATCGTGTCGGTCCCGATGCCACAACCGATCTCCAGAACCCTTTTGCCGTTCCACCGTTCGAACTCCGCAAAACGAGGGATGTGCGGCTCCACAAAGTACTTGCGGGCCTCGACCTCCTCGAAATACTCGCGGGTCCCGACCTGTTTAGGTGAGTGCCGGATGTTGCACGGCCGGGCGTCCCAATATCGGCGTACGTCGTCGACCGTCCTGGTGCAAAATGCTTGCGCCGATGTCATAGGCGATTCTCCCAGAAGATTGCTCGGCGGTCCCAAACGCCCGATAGGCGAACTTGCGGAACGTGGCGTTCCGGTAGATGCGCCAGCAGTCGATCAGAACCGGCAGAGGTCCGGCCCGGTCCTCCAGCCGGCCGATGTCCAGTTCGCTGTACTGCGGCCACGGCGTCAGCATGATCACGACCGCGGCGTCCGCGACTGCGTCGTACGGACAGTTGCAGTACGTGCCCCTGCCGCCGAGAGCCTCCGACGCGCTGCCCAGGGCCTTCGGGTCGTGCATTCGGACGGCGTACCCCGCGTCGAGGAGCCTTCGCGCCAGCATGACGGGCTGCGACTCCTCGACGATGTGCGTGCCCGGCTTATAGGACAGGCCCAGCAGCGCAACCGTCGCCCCGGGCAACACATGCTCGCCGACCATGGAGAGCAGCCGATCCACGATTTCCCGATTCACCTCCACCACCCGCGGACTCAGATGCGCCCACGTCCCCGCGTCCTCGGCGCATCGCTGAAACGCCAGGTTGTCCCGCGGAAAACAGGGGCCGCCGAAACCGAGGCCCCCTTTGAGATACTTGCGTCCCACCCTCGCGTCGGCCCCGATCGCTGTGGTCACGACGTCCACGTCCGCCCCTGGAATCCGCTCGCAGATCGCCGCCAGCTCGTTGGCGAAACTGATCTTCATCGTCACGTAGCAGTTGAGGCTCAGCTTGGTGATCTCGGCGTTGGTCAGGTTCATCACCGCATGGTAGGGATCGCTCTCGACGACCGAGGAATACAACGCTCTGGCGGTCTGAGCGGACCGGTCGTCCGAGGCCCCGATCAGCAACAGGTCGGGATGAAGAAAGTCGTGAATGACCGAGCCCAGCGCCACGAACTCGGGGTTGTAGAGCAGTCCGAAATCCCGCCCGCACACCTTGCCCGTCCGCGACTCCAGCAGAGGCGCAAAGACCCGCTCGCAGGTGCCGGGCATGACCGTGGAGACGACCCCGACGACGTGGAACGCGTTCTTGGCGCGCAGGGCCGGCGCGATCCGTTCCAGAACCGCCTCCACCGAGGCGGTGGAGAACCGCCCGTCCAGGTTGCTGGGGGTGGGAACCGTGATCATCGTGATGTCGCTGTTGCGCACCGCATGGCCGTAGTCCGTCGTGAACTCCATATTGGGCCGGCATCGGCCCAGAAGTTCAGCCAGGCCCGGTTCGTCGATCGGACAGGAGCCCGCGTTCAGGGCATCGACATGGGGGCCGCGGGAATCGACGCCGACCACGCGATGCCCTTTTCCCGCGAAACAGGCCGCCGAGCAGAGTCCGAGCTTGCCCAGGCCGATCGAGGAGACCGTAAGTTGATGATTCATCGCAGAGGAGCCGGGATTTGCCATAATCCATACCCTGTGTTCAACGATCCATTCCATAGGCGCCGATGGCCCGTTTGACCTTGCGCAGTTGTCTCAATTTGCTCTGCACGTCGGCCTGTTCGGCCTCGAGCATCAGCGACAATTCGTCGTACGACCGCTTCAAATCGCGACGCCGGGGCCTGGAGATGGCCGCCGCGCCCCCCTCCTGGCCGGCAATTCCCGCCACGACGGCACTCGTCTGTTCGCCCAACTGCTCGATCCGCGAGAAGTCCCCTTTTCGCACGGCCGCCAGTTGTTCCTCCAACAGACCGCACAGACGGATCGCCAGGTTCTCGACCTCCCGTCCTGCGTCATGTCTGCGACCGCCATGCGCCGTCATGTCTGGCCTGCCCCCGCGAGCATATGCTCGACCTCTTCGAGCAGATTCACGGCGTCCCGGTTCGCCGGCTCCAGCGCCAGCAGGTCCTGAAGCGTGCCCCGGGCCAGCCCGGTCTGGCCGTCTTTGAGATACAGGGCCGACAGGGCGAACATCACCGACGTGTCGCCCGGATGCATCTGGAGATACACCTGGAGGTAATAGATCACCTTCGCAAAGGAACCCATCTCGCACGAGACCTGAAACAGCCCCAGCAGGGCCGTGATGTTGTTGTTGTCCAGTTCGAGCGATTTCATGTAAAGATCGAACGACTGCGGGAAGTCCCGGCGCTGCTGCGCCACCATCGCCAGACCGGTGTAGGCCTTGGCGCACCGCGGATCGAGCCGACAGGCGACCCGGAACGCGATCTCCGCGTCCTCGAGCTTGGCCTCCTGGAGGGCGGCGACGCCCAGTCCCACATAGGGTCCCGGCTCGTCGGGTCCCAACGCCGCAGCCTTCTCGTAGCAGCGGTGGGCCTGGCTGTAGTTGCCGACCGACGTGTAGCAGTCCCCCAGCTCCTGCAAGACTTCATAGTGTTGCGTCAGTTTGTGCCTTTCCACTTCGTTGGCGTTCATGCTATCCATACTGGTTGCAGTCCTAGACTCCCCCACGGGTCTGCTCATATTGCATCCGGGCTTGGGGTTGCGGCGGTCCCGGCTCCCGGGCGTCCGAGAGCCCTTGCTCAGCCTGCCGGAGAAGCTCGATCGCCCCGGCGAAATCCCGCTGCTGCCGGCGCACCTTCGCTTCCAGCAACAGCGTGTCGACCGCCGGACGCAGCCGATTGACCTCGCAGCTCAATCGACCCGCCTGGGCGCGGTCGCCCGCCTCGAAGTAGGCCCGGGCCGCCATCGTTTTCATCCACAATTCGTTGCCATATTGCCGGCCCATCCTCTCGAACAGTCGGGCGGCCAGCCTCCAATCCCCTTCCGCCTCGGCCAGCTTGCCCTGCCGGAGCAGCTCGTCGAACTGGAAAGGCAGTTCCTCCAGACTGGGACTTCGCAGTCGAACCCCGGAGGCCGCCAGGGAATCCGCGATCGACAGGTGCGGATAAGCGGCCCGGGCCTGCGACAGGTCGGACCGCCGCACCACGGCGCCCCATCGGCCCGGTTCGCATCCCGGCAACAGAAAACCTTCCCGGTCCTCGCGGCTCTGGAGGATTGCGTGCACCGCGTCCTCCACCCACATGTCTTCGACGGAAATCCCCCTCGGGACAACGGCCACATGTTGCCCCTGGGCCTCTTGCAGCGCTGCGTCCACGCGTTCATCCACCGAACTTCCGGGATCCACGGGAACGCACACCACGTTGGGCATCTCGATGTCCAGCCGCGCCAGATCCGCCGGCGGAAGCGGAAGGTAGAGCTGATAGGGGTAGAACGTGTGCCGCCACATCCGCATGAGCGTCTGTCCGACTTCATGATCCAGCCGGTCCAGGGCCATGATGATGGACAGTTCGCCCATCCTGGACCAGGGTTTCGGCGGGTTCTTCGTTCGGATCGCCAGGACGTTGCGGAGGTAGTCTTCGGAATCCCTTCGCCGCACGTCCGAGATGCGGTCCGAGTTCTTGAGCGGACAGTAGAATTCCCCGGTAATCGACAGGACGTGATGAAAGTCCGAGAAAAAAGCCGTGCGGCGGTTGATGTCCCAGTCGATCAGGATGTTGAGGTTCTCGGAGTACGGACCAGTCTTGTCGAGCAGGTCCCGACGATGCATCAACGAAACGTGCAGGACGTGGTTGAAGTACAGCATGAGAAACCTGTCGAAATCCCGGCTGATCTCCACGTGCTTGCTCAGGACGACCCGCTCGCCGCCGGGCCGGACCTCGCAGTAAACGCGATACAGATCGCTGTAGGCCGCGTGGCAATCGGTCTGTGTCTCCAGGGCCCGGACCAACGTCTCGACATGGCCGGGATACCAGGCGTCGTCGTCGTCCAGATAGGCGACGTATTGGCCCTGGGCCTGGGACAGCGCCTCGTTGAGCGAATGGGGCTTGCCCCGGTTCTCCTTCCTGTCGATCAAGACGATCCGAGAATCGCGGAACGAGCGGACCACGTCGGCGACGTCCTCGCCCCCGTCGCGGACGACAAAGACCTCCAGGTTGCGGTGGGTCTGCAACAGGGCGCTGGCCAGAGCGCCGGCCAGATACCGACGTCGGTTGAACGTCGGCATCAGCACGGTCACCAGCGGACCCCGGGCGCCTCCCCCGCCGGGGCGGAACCGGTCTGTCGTATCTGCGAAAGAGTTCGTCATCGCTCGTACAACCGCAACCTGTCAAGGCGTCGCCCGTCGCGTTTCGCGAGGCGATCGCCGAGTGGGAATCTCACACGAAGCCTCCCGCGCAGCGCGTTCGGGCCTGGATTCGATCTCGGTCTCGATCTGCTGGAGAATGCCGTTGACCCGGTTCAACTGCTGTTCGAGCGGATATCGCTGCTCCACGAACCGGCGATACTGCTCCGGCTCGTACTCGCGGGCCAACACGTGTTCGCAGAACTGCTCGGCGATGTTGAACAGGTGCTGCGGGGGAAACAGCTTGTCGGCCCCCGGGAAGTTGTGAACGATGGGCTTCAGGCCGCAGGCCATGCCCGCCAGCAGGGCCTCGATCTGGTCTTCTCCGATGCCGCAGGCGACGATGTAATGCTTGTCGCTGAGCCAGCCGTTCAGTTCGCCGAACGAGGGCTCGAACGTGATGACGTCGGTCAAGTCCAACGTGCGGACCATATGGCGGATGTACTGTTCCAGGATGGGGCTCTCAAACGAACCCGCGAACGACAGCCGGTATCCCGGGTCGAGGTAGTGCAGCTTCTGCATGCACTGAACCAGAAACGCGGGATTGGCCTGCATGGTCAGACAGCCGATGCAGGCGAGGTTTTTGCCTCGCTCCCGCCGGCGAAGCACGTACCGTTGGAGGTTGACGCCGTTGGGAACCACGACCAGTCGGGTACGATTGCGGATGTCGGGCACCTGCTCGACCAGAACCTCCTCCACCGCGGAACTGCCGATCTGAACCAGGATGCTGACGTTCTCCCATCGCACGTCCTTGGCCCATCGGTCGCACAGGTCCGATCTCCGAACACTGACGACAATCCGGGCATCGCCTCTGAGCCTGGAGGCCTCCGCAGCCATCGGTCCGCCCCCGTCGAACCAGGCGATGTCGCTCCATCGCAACAGGCTGGCCATCGCTTCATGAGAAGCGTCGGACTCGGACACCAAGCCAAGGCCTTGATAGTATTCGGTCTGGAACCGTTCCTGCACGAATTCGCAGATCTCGGCCAGCACCCCATCCTCCCCGGCGCCGGCGCGGAAGAACGCCACTTTGGGCCGCCTGCTGCGGATCACCTCGAGCATCGGCGTAAGCACTTCCTGCTCGGGCCACAGGCGACGAGACCGAACCAGCACGTCGATGGCCAGCCCCATCCTCCCCTGATCCAGGAGCAACGTGGCCGTTCGGTTCAACACGTCGATGCTCAGAATGCCCAACTGCTCCATGGAGTCAAACAGGGCAACGGCCTCCGCGGCCCGCCCGCCGGCCAGATAAGCCTCCACCAGATTCCACACGATCTCCGCGCTGTCGGCCTTGACGCTTCGCGCCTTGGTCAGACAGCCGATCGCGTCCTCGGTCTGCCCCAGACAATGCAGGATCGCGCCGGCGTCGTTGAGGGCCTGAGGATCGTTCGGCGCCAGGCGCAGGTGCTCGCGGATGCAGTGGAGCCCTTCCTGGTGCCTGCCGGCCGTGGCCAGCTCCAGTCCCCGTTGATAATGGTTCAAACCCGTCTGAGTCGTCATCCCTTGTGCTCCCTTCTTGGCAACTGTCACAGGACGATCCGTATCCGCCGGAGTACCGCAAACCGCATGCCGACCTGAGAAAACGCGAGCACAAATCCTCCCACGGCGGCCTCCCCCTTCTCCGCTGGATAGAAATCAAACGCCGGCGTATGCAAACCGGTCGGCCCTCAAGTCAAACCCCACTGTCAGTATAGGAAATCCAACAGCGACATGTTCATGAGCTTGCCCGCCACGGAAAGGGACATCTGGTAGAGCACCTCGCGGCGAGACAAATCGATCGCAATCTGCGCGATGTCGGCTTCCTGAAGCCGCGTGGTCTCGTCCTTGGTGTCGAATTCCATATCCTCCAGATTGTTGCTGAGCGTACTGAGAAAGCCGATCTTCGAGCCGGTGGACACTTCCTTCTGGACCAGGAGATGGCGGACCTCCTCCACCGCGGCGACGCACTCGTCCACGTAGTTGAGCAATTCCTGGGTCTTCAGGCCGCGTTCGTTTTGCAGCAGGTCGCGCAGGCTGATCAGCGTGCCGAACACATTGTAGGTGCCCGGAACCCGGACCAGCTCGATCCCTGTCTTGCTGATGCCGGTGGTGTCGACGTACAGGACGCGCCCCGTGCGGGAGTCGGTCACGGCCTGATTGGTCGATCCCCCAGCCGGCACGGTCACGAACGTGGCGCCGTCGTCGATGGAGATGCGGTAGTTGGACCCGTCGTGCTCGACGGTCATCCAGACGTCGCCCTGCACGTTGGGTGTTCCGGTCCCCGCGGCGGCGCCGCTGCCGCCGAGGAAGATGGGGGTCTGCCGATCGTTGGCGTGGAAGACTTCGTCTCCGACGTGGTAGCTCTCGATCTGCAATCCCGGCGCGACGTCCACATAGCGGGACGCATTGCTCCCCTGATACGCAACCGACACGATGCGTCCTCCCTCGCGCTGGACTGCGTAAGGAGCGATGCTGGTGTCGTTGCCCCCGAAAAGATACTGGCTGGCGTGCTTGGTGTTGGCCAGGGACACCAACTGCTCCAGGCTGTTGTTCAGCTTGTCGGCAATGCGCTTCTGCCCCTCGGAGTCGTGAACGCCTCCGACGATCTGCGTCAGCAGAGTCAGAGTGGAGGCCAGCTCGGTGGACATGTCGCCGATGATCGTCGAGGAGATCTCCAGATTGCCGATCAGTTCCATGACGTTCTCTTTGCAGCTCTGCAGGGACCGCTCCTGCGAGTTGAGCCCCAGGATCCGATAGGCGTCCGAAGGACTGTCGGACCCGCGGTTGACCCGGTTGCCGCTGGCTGCCTGCTCCTGCAACTGGAGAATCGACTTCCCGTGCAGACCCAGAGCGTAGGAAATGCTGCTGTAGATGCTCGTGAGTGATCCACTCATGATCGCCTCTCAAACCATGTTCATCAACGTGCTCATGACCGACTGAAGAGTGGTCAGGTACTTGGCCACCGCCTGGAACATTTTCTCGAAGATCATCAACTGGGCCGCTTCATCGTTGATGTTGACGTCGCTGATCTCGCTTCGCCGGTTTTCGAGGTTCTGAATCATCGCCTCGACGTTGGACTGTCGGGACTCGCGCAGATCAACCTGCTGTCCAATGTTCGCCACAATGCGATGGTAGTATTCGCTGGGGGTCATGCCGGTGAGGCTGTCCAACCCCTGGTCCCGCACGGCCGCCAACCGCAGGGCCGCGGCGTTGTCGGTCAGGTCCGCGCCGTACGCGGTGGCGATCCGGTCCGGCGTTGCCGCGATGCCGTCCACCAACTGCATCTTGTCGGCGCTGTTCCCCGAGAAGAACGTGTTCATGCCTGCGGCCGCCAGGAACCCCGACGTGTCGGAGGTCGCCAGACCCTGAGTCTGGAAGGAATCCCCTGCATTCAGATCCCCGGTGCTGACGGAGATCTGAATGCCGTTGAGCAGTTCGATGGCGTCGCCCGCGGCGTACCCGACCCCAATGTTGACTGTACTGACGAGATCCCCGTTTCCATCGGTCACGTCGAGGCGGAGATTGCCGTTTCCGACGCTGCCGGCGCCCGCCACGGTGAAGGTGAACGTATCGTTCTGTTCCCCCTTGTAGATGCCCGAGAGAGTAACCGTCGGGGGTGAAGCCGCGGTGAACGTAGCGGCCGTCGGCTCCGGCACGACGGCCGGGATGAAATCGAACTTCGATCCCAGATCGGCCACAATATGCAGTCGAGACGAAACAACCGAGGCGTTCAGGCCGGGAATCGCGTTGATCTTCGCGGCAATCGTCTGCGACGTGTCGGGCGATGCGCCGGAGGCGTTCACGTCGATCGCATATCGGTCGATTTCCCCCGTGGCGGTGTTCGTCACGCGGACATAAAAGGTCCCGTCCGTCACGCCCGCGTCCTTGGCGACCAGCGAATTCGCATCGAGGGTCCCGCCGCTGAGCTCCGAGAACGAGCCGTTGACGCCCAATCCCTGGACATGGACCTGATTCACGCTGGCGACGATCGCCTTGGCCAGATTGTCCAGATCGGCCGCGATCCCCTGGAGCGACTCGTTCTTCAACGACATCAAACCCCCGAGCCGCCCGCCCTGCACGGTCAGGCTGTACCCGCTGCTGTTGCCCGCCGAAACCCCCAGCGAGCCGTCGTCTCGAAGGCCGACCTGGATCTCCACGGTGATCGCCCCTGTGACGACCGGCAGCCCCCCGATGGAGACGTCGACGATGCCGTACTCGCGCTGCGTCGTCTCCACGTTCGCCAGATTCGCCAGCTCCACGATCAACTGGTCGCGGTGATCGCGGAGGTTGTTGGCCTGCCCCTGGCTGATCTCGATGACCTGGATCTTGCCGTTGAGTTCCGCAATCTGCTTGGTCAGAGAGTTGATCGATTCGCCGGTGTTCTTGGCCTCGAGCACAACCTGGTCCTCCAGGTTGCTCAGGGACGCGCCCATGCGACGGAATTCGCTGCACATGACCTCTGCGGAACTGACCACGTCGTTGCGCCACACCCGCTCCAGAGGATGGGCGGCCAGCCCTCGCAAAGAGTCGAAGAACGCGTCGATCGTCGCGTTCAGGCCGCTGCCCTCGGCGAATTCGCCGAACGTCGTCTCCACCGCGGTCAGAATGGACAGTTCCTGCGAGATCTGCTCGTAAGTGGAGCCTTGCAGCATGATCTCGGACTCCAGCAGCTTGTCGATCAGCCGCGTCACGCCCCCAATGTCCACTCCCCCGCCCACCGCGTTCTGGGCGATCTTGCCGTAGGTCGTCGGAGTGAGTTCCACTCTCTGGCGATGATATCCGTCCGTCGAGGCGTTGGCGATGTTGTTTCCGATCACCTCCAGCGCGCCGGAGGCCGCGTTGAGACCACTGAGTCCTATCGAGAAATTCTGCATCGTTCCGTCCTGGTCGCGGCGCCCGTCCGCCCGTCAAAACTGCATGTTCAACAGGGCCACGCCCGTCGGATGTCGGGCGGTGCCCGTGGGACTGTAGGTTGTGCCCGTCTTGCCGTCCGGACCGAGAAAGACACGCAACAACGACCGGTTGAATTTCGCGCAGTCCGCAATCAGCAGGCTCGTCAGAGTGTGCTCTCGTCTCAACCGGGCGATCAGGACTTTCAGTCGTGTCTGGCGCTCCGCCAGGGCCGACCGGTCCGACTCCGCCAGCCGGGGCAGAAGCCCCGACAATGTCAGATCCCCTTCCGACGCCCCCAAAGCCGCCGCCAACTCCCGACGCAGCTCCTGCCGCCGACGCTCCGTGACGGCATACGCCTGTCCCTGTTCGTGAATCTCCAGCAACTGCTGTTGAAGCGCTTCGTCGTCGCGTCTGATCAGGAAGCCGCGGAGCGCGTCCAGCCGCAACAGGGTGGCCTCGATGTGCCGAACGTCCTCGTCGAGCACCTCCAGCAACGCAGCCACTCGCGTCTGAATCGACGGATCCGGTCCGTCCCGTCGGGGATTCCCTTTTGTCGTCGCCAATGCCATCGCTACAATTCCTCGTCAATGGATCCTGCGGGGTCCACAGGGCCCTGCATCTGCTTGATGTACCGGTAGACGTCTTTCCAGAGCCCGAAGCCGCCCTTGTCGGCAACGTCCTTGGCGAGGTACAGCCAGAACATGCCTCGCACCTGCTGCGACCCGCTGTCCTGGTCGTCGAAACCGCTGTCTTCGATCGAATTCTGCACCTGCTCGAACAGCTTCGTCAAAAGGACCGACTCGAAGTCCTTCCCGATCTGTTTTTCCTTCTCGTCGCTCTGCGGGATCGACGCGGCCCGATCGGCGCTCTGCGTTTCCCCCATCGCCTGGGCGTTCCGCCGGGAACGGACGGACACGCTGTAGGGAGTCAGATCGGGCGCCTGCGCCAGAGGCAGGGACACCGGCATTCCTATCGATTCGACACCATCCATTCGATCACTCCTACATGAGGATCAACTTCGCCTGCAAGGCCCCGGCCTTCTTCAGGGCATTGAAGATCGCGATCAGATCCCGCGGCGAGGCTCCGATCGCGTTGAGCGCCTTGGCCAGTTCCGACACGGTCACCGTTCGCTCCATGGGGATCAGATAGGCGTTCTGCTCCTGCACGTCCAGCGAGGTGTCCGGGATCACTTCGGTCGTCGCGCCCTCCGTGAAGGGCGTCGTCGGCTGCGAGACCTCGGCCGATTCCTTCACCTTGACCACCAGGCTGCCCTGCGCGATGGCCACGGAGGAAATGCCGACGTTCTCGCCCACGACGATCGTGCCGGTGCGCTCGTTGATGACGATCGTCGCCGCCGTGTCGACGATCACCTCCTTGAGCGTGATTTCGTCGATGAACGGAACGATGCGAGCCGCGGTGATCTCCGGCGGAACGCCCACGCGGACCGCTCCTGCGTCGAGCACCAGCGAGATCCCCGGGTACGTCTTGTTGATCGCGTCGCTGATCCGCTGGGCGGTCGTGAAATCGCTGTTGCGGAGAGTCAGCGTGAGATACCGCAGCCCCCCCGCCTGTTCGATGAAGGTGGCCAATTCGGAGCGTTCGACGATGGCTCCATCCGGAATCCGCCCGACGGTCTGATGGTTCTTCGAGAGAGTGGCCTGGTTGCCGGAGGCGGACCAGCCCCCGAGAGACACGCCGCCTTGGGCCACGGCGTACACCTGGCCATCGAGGCCCCGCAGCGGAGTCGGCAGCAGCATGGCCCCCTGCAGGGTTTCCGCGTCTCCCAGCGAGGAGACATCGACGTCGAGCCTCATGCCCTCGCGGTCGAACGGGCCCAATTCCGCGGTCACCATGACCACCGCCACGTTCCCCCCCGTCAGATCCGACGGCGACAAGACCAGTCCCGAATCGCGCAGCACGTTGGTCAGCATCTGGCGAGACAGGAGGGTTTTGTCCCCCGTCCCGGCCAGGCCGACCACCAGTCCGATGCCGGACAGGGGGTTGCTCCGAACGCCCTGGATCTCGACGATATCCTTGATCCGTTCGCCCCGACCGACGCCGGCGAGCAGGAGCAACAACGCCATGACGGCAACAAAGGCGGGAATCCTGGAACTACGCGTCATCCTGATGCACTCCATGGGAAAACCGTCCGACAGTCGATCACCAGGGCCAGAGGACGTCGAAGATCCGCCCCATCCAGCCCGGCCGGGTGTACGACGCCGAGACGCCGCTGTTCTTCGTAATGATGTGGAAGTTGGCGACCTGCGCGCTCTTGACCGTGTTGTCGAACGCGATGTCGCTGGGTCGGACGATCCCGCTGACCTCGATCGTCTGAATGTCCCCGGCGATGTTGCGGTCTCGCGTGCCGATGACGACCAGGTTTCCGTTGGGCAACACATCGAGGACCACCACCGTGACGCTATCTAAGAAACTCCGCTCATCCTTGTAGTCGGCCTTGCCCTTGAGCGTGTTGGCGCTCTCGGCGTTCATCTGGAAGCTCGGGATGCTCGGAAGGATGTCGTCGATGTTCAACCGGCCGTCGAAGTCGCTGGACCGCTCCGTCTCCTTCTGGAGGTCGCGCTTGGCTTTGTTGTCCACCGTGCTTTCCTCAGCGATCCTGATTGTCAGGATGTCCCCGATCTTCCGCGCGACGTCGTCGCCGTAAACGGCCTGCACGTTCTTGTCGCGTTTGCCCCAGATCGACGCGGCGGACAACGAATCCGTCACAGAGAGGATCGCAACCAGCGTCGCGAGCGCGATCGTTCTTGAAGTCTTCATCGATTCCCTTTCGGTTATGGTTTCTACAGCGCCGGCTGGACGGTCCCGTCGGCGTTCACCTTGCACACGACGACGCGGTTCGAGTCGGCGTTCTTCACCTTGACAAGGTCCCCGGCCCGGCCCTCCTGCAGGGCGATGCCGTTGGCCGTGATCGTCAGGCCCGGCTGCTCGATGCGAATGACGACGCCTCGGTTGCGCTGGACCACGATGGGCGTCTGAGCCGCGATGACCAGGTCCGCCCGAAGTTCCGTGTTCTCCGCCAGCTTGCGAACGGCGACGAGCCCGTACGGCGGCCTCCAGCCCGCGGGTTCAGGCTGCTCGGACACGATCGTTTCGATCTTCACGTCCTCGGGGGCCAGGACCGTTCCCTCGGCAATCTCCCGGGTGGTCACCGCGCGCCGCACCTGGTACTTCAGCCGGAACGAGAGATCCCGCACGCCGACCTCGGTTCCGTCGGCGGTCACGACGATCTGCACCGCAACCACGCCGCGCGACTGGCTCCGGATGAACCGGGGCGTCACCTGCAAATCCGCAACGTCCGACGACAGAACCACGTCTTTCGGCCTGACCGGAGACACCGCGTCGTGAATCCTCGGCGCCGGCGGATGCTGGCGCAGGAACGTGCGACCGATCTCGACGAGTTCCTCCGAGCTGATGATCCGGTGGAAGCGGCGAATCGCAACCGTCTCGGCGCCCGTCAGCCGGACTCGGTCGGCCGGGATGCCGGAGGAGGCCAGCCGACTCAGAATCGTCGGACGATCCAACACCGCCCGTTGTCCCGGGGTCGACAGTTGTCCCAGGCCGATTCTGCCGGCGACGGCCACCTGCGACGGATCGCCCCGAAGGACGCCGATCTGGCCCAGCGTCAGAAGGCTGCCCTGCACCGTGACTTCCCGAGGCAGATGGACCTGCAGCAGCTTCCCGGCAGGCTCGGTCTCTTCCGCAGCAAGCAAACCCGCCGGCCACCCGACCACCGCCAATAACAGAATGTAGAAAAGCTCAAGTCCCATCACTGTCTCCTAGCGGAAGAGGTTGCTCGTATTGCGGAGCATCTCGTCTCCTGCCCGAATCGCCCGGGAGTTGATCTCGTAAGCCCGCTGCGCGGTGATCAGATTCACCAGTTCGGTCACCATGTTGACGTTGGACTTCTCGAGGAATCCCGATTGGATCTGGCCGAAGCCTTCCTGCCCGGCCGTCCCGACCACCGGCGGACCGCTGGCGTCGCTGGGCGTGAGCAGATTGTCGCCCTGGCTGATCAGGCCGGAGGGATTCACGAAACGGGCGATCTGAATCGTCCCGACGACCGAGCGGATGCCCTCGGTGTTCGTGACATTGACGCCGCCGTCGGTGCCGATATCGACCGTCGCGGCGTCGGTAGGAATGGTGATCGCCGGTTCGATCTGGTATCCCGCCAGGCTGACGAGCTGTCCGTTCGCGTTGGTCGTCAGCGATCCGTCGCGCGTGTACCGGAGATCGCCGTTGGGCATAAGCACCTGGAGGAACCCGTTCCCACGGATGGCGATGTCCATGCCTCGCTGGGTGTTGTGGAATTCCCCGAGGCTGAAGACGCGCAACGTGGACGCCACGCGAACGCCGGTGCCCACTTCCAACCCGGTCGGAGCGTTGACGCCCGGCGCGATCTCCGTGCCGGGCTCCTTCATCTTGGCGTACAGCAGATCCTGAAACTCGATCTGACTGCGTTTGAAGCCCGTGGTGTTGACGTTCGCCAGGTTGTTGGCGATCACGTCCACCAGGGTCTCCTGGGCCATCATGCCGGTGGCAGAGGTGGAAAATGCTCGCAGCATATGCTTATCTCCATCGATCAAGGGCAACCGACTGCGGACCATTCGCAGGCCGTCGGCTCCGTTCGTTCATCATGCGTCGTCAATCATCGAACACCATTCATTCTCATCCCATGGCCACACCGAGCGCGGCGCCCCCGGCCTCCTTCTTCACGGAGACCAGCTTCATGTTGGCCTCGTACATCCTCGACACGAGGATCATGTTCACCAGTTCGTCGACGAGCTTCACGTTGGACGCCTCCTGGTAGCCCTGCTTGACGACCACGTTCAAGGCGTCCGTCGGAGTGACGTCCTGGGGGGCCTGGAAACAGTTCTGACCGACCGCCACAAGCTGGTTCTGGCCGTTGATGAACTCGACAAGGCGAAGCTTGCCGATCTCCGCCTGGCCCGCCAGGATACGACCGTCTTCGGTGACGTACACGTCCCCGACATCGGCCTCCGCCGGCACAATCAGCGGGCCCGCGGTCCCGGCCACGATCCGGCCCGCAGTGTCCACGATCTGTCCGTTCTGATTCGTCAGAAAGACGCCGTGACGAGTGTAGACCGGGCCTTCCGGCGTCTCGATCACGAAGAACCCTTCCCCGTGTAACGCCAGATCCAGCGTCCGCCCCGTCGGCGTCAGGCTGCCCTGCGAAAAATCGAACACTCCCGGCGTTTCCTCGGATTCCTCCCCGCCGGAGTCCTGGGCGCTCTCCTGCGCCGCGAGCACCTTCGTGAAGCTGTTGCAGCGGCGCTTGAACCCCACCGTGCTGACGTTGGCCATATTGTGCGCAACGATGTCGAACTCCTTGGTCAGGGCGTTCAGACTGGCGCTGACTTGGGCTCCAATATCCGTCACGTCAGATTCCCCACATTAGGTGGATCCCCCGGTTGCGGCCGAAGCGGGCAAAGACAGGCCGGCCGCCGGAATCACGCCGGGACCGTCGGGGTCTTCCTGCCGCGAGGAGATCTCGGCCGTGATGTACGCAAGTTCGTCCACTTCTGCGTCGGTGAGCCCCATGAGCTCCACCGCGATCGACATTCCGCTGTCCGTGCTGCGACCGTGCCTGACCTTGCCGATGGCCGAAATGGTGCCCCATCCGCCGGGCACGCGCGGCGCCGTACTGGAATCGAGCGTGAACACCACGAGAACTCGATCCCCCGGGTGCACGTGAATCGCCGCGTCGAGCAGAAGTCCGGGACCCGCCAGTTCCCTCACGCGACCTTCCGTGAAGGTCGGCGTCTCGCTTTCCAGACGGTTGCCGGCCACCCACGAAACCGTCCTGATCCCATCGGAGTTCATGTCCACCCGCGAGGCGCGCCCCTGTCGAAACGGCAGATAGGCGATCAATGCGTGGCCGCGGACCGACACGCGGGGGAAACGCCGGCGATTCGTGGACTGCACCGTTTCGCTATGGTTCAGGATCAGTCTCTGGCCGTCGCACCGCACGGTCGAAGTGTCGAACTCCCAGGCCGACAGGCCGCTGTAATACCTCGCCCGCCAGGAGTCCCCGGGCTTGCTGACCAGGGGCTCCTTCAGCGTGATGGCGAATTCGATTTCATCGTTTCTCATCACATCGCCGTGAACGACCGCTCCCTCCTGCGACCTGCTGCGGACCAGTTCCACGGGCCTGCCGACCGGGATGTCCCGGCTGCTGGCCTGGCCCAGGCCCACGATCCCGCCGACGGGCGAAGCGATCTGGAACCCCAGTTTCTCCCGCAGACGACCGATCTCCGCCCGCAGATGCTCGTTCTCATCGGGCGTGCGACTCCGCATGCACTCGGAAACCAGCTTGAATGCGCCGCGATCGAACGCATCGACCGCGGTGAACACGTCGTGCGTGCGCCGCAGACCGCTTCGCATGACGACCGCCAGCAGGATCTGCCGGTCGCGGGCGCCGAGCCCCCGTCGCATCGCATTCTCCGAGAATACCTCGCGGGTCTGGGCGCGACGCTGCACCCGCCGCGTGTAGCTGACCCAGACCAGCAACACCACGAGCACACCCAGCAGAATCCCCGCCAGAACGGTGAAGCTGTCGTTGTAGGCGCGGTCGGTGTTCAGCCGACGCGCCGCTTCCCATCGCTCCAGGGGCGACAGCGACAACAGAATGTGCTCGATCCACAGCATAGGTTCCCCCGACAATACGCGGCAGCCCCTCGATCTGGGGGACTTCAGGTCCGCTCGTCCTCAGTTCTTTGTCATCCGCATCAATCCCTTTCCGACTTACCGAATCAGACTCGTCAACTCGCGGAGAATGTCGTTGGCCACGCGGATGGTACGTGCGTTGGCCTGGAAGCCGTTCTGAGCCTCGATCAGGCTCACGAATTCCGTCGCCACGTCGGCGTTCGATTTCTCCAGAGCGCTGCCATGGATCGATCCGGCGCCGCTGCTGCCGGCCTGGGTCAGCACCGCCCCGCCGGTGTTGGCCGAAGGAGCGAAGTAGCCGTTGCCGGCGCTCTGAAGACCGGCGGGATTTCGGAACAGGGCCACCGCCAGGGTCGCCAGGTCCTTCTTGACGCCGTTGGTAAAGGCGCCGATCAACACGCCGTCGCCGCTGACTGAGACCGCCGACAGGCTTCCCGCCTCATATCCGTTCTGCTCTCTCGCCACTGCGGTGGAGTTGCCCGCGAACTGCGTGAGCCCGTCGAACGAACCGACGGTCCCCAGTTTCAACGAGATCGTCTGGGTGTGCGTCGGATCGTGCGCGAAGGAAATGACGAACTCGGGCGTTTCGGTGCTCGGGAGGCCCATGAACGCGCCGCTTTGCGGATCGAAAGTCAAACCGTTGACCCGCCGATTCTCGGGACTGAGTTCCAGAACATTGCCTGTGATGGAAGTCAGGATCATGTCCCATGTGTTGATCGTGTCGGTCCGCACGAGAGTCGCCGACAAAACATGCTTGGCGCCCTGCGTGTCGTACATCGCGATGTTCATGGTCTTGGACTCATTTCCTCCGACGGTGGTCATCTCGAGGTAGGCAGGGGTCTGGAATGAGCCGCTGCCGGAGTAGGACATCGAGAGGTCGGTTCGGCTGTATCCCGCCTCGTTGTCCGTGATCGAGATCTTGCCGTTGGTCAACGACGCTGTGGCGTCGGTCAGCACGTTGTTGTTGAGGTGATCGATCAGATTGCCCATCGTGGTGGTTCCCGTAACCGTGAACGTCAGGCCGGTGCTCAGAGGGCTTCCATCCTTGTTGTAACCGGAAAACGTGAGGGTGCCCGTCTGGCCGCCGCCCAACTCGCCGCCTGCGCCCGAACCTCCGCTGAACTGAGCGAGGTGGTCGATCTGCGTGGTCGCGGAAGCTTCGATCCCGTCCGGGGTCTTATAAGTGAGGGCCGACAAAAGCGACTGAGCCTTGGGGGTTCCCACCGCGTCGGAGCTGAGGTTTCCGGTGAACGTGATCTCGCTGGTGGCCTTGGCCGGCAGCGCGACGTCGTATGGAATCCGAATGCTGCTGTCGCCCGTGACCTGGAACCCATCGATCTCGCCCGTCAGACCGATGCGCTGCACCCGATACCCGGTGGCCGGATCGACCATGTGTCCGTTCTGGTCCACCCCGAAGGCGCCGGCGCGCGTGTACAGTTGCTGCTCGCCGTTGCTGACCACGAAGTAGCCCTCCCCTTCGATCGCCACATCCAGGGGATTGCCCGTGTTGACGATGCTTCCCTGGGTCATGTTCGGGGTGATGGCACCGATGCCGACGCCGCTGCCCATCTGCTGCGGGTTCGTGCCGCCGACCTGGGCGGTCGGCTGGGACGCCTGCGAGAGAGTCTGGCTCAGCAGCTCCGCGAACCCGATCCGGCTGGATTTGAATGCGGTCGTGTTGACGTTGGCGATGTTGTTGCCGGCGATATCCAGCATCTGTTGGTGGGCCTGAAGCCCCGTCACGCCTGAAGACAACGCATAAGACATGTACGTCTTCTCCTATTCTGCAAAATGCGGATGTTCCATCAGTCCCGGATCGACACGACATCCGACAGGTTAACGTTCACACCGTTGACCGTGAGGACGATCTCCCCCTCATTCCCCACGGCGACCTCTTCCACTTTGCCGGTTCGGGTCTCCGGCCGGCCGATTTCGTCGAAACCCTCGAACGAGACCTCCCGGCCGATCAGCGAACTGGCGTAGTTGCGCTGAACCGAATCGAGCACCTTGCCGAATGAACGGTTCAGATTCTCCATCTGCTGGAGCTGGGAGAACTGCGCCAGTTGCGCAGTCATGTCCTTGTTGTCCATCGGTTCCAGCGGATTCTGATTCTGCAGTTGAGTCACCAGCAGCTTCATATAATCCATCTGGATGTCACTGGCGGTGCTCGTGGTCCCTGTCACAGCCATCGTTCAGCGCTCCTTATCGAAGTAGACACATTCGAGCCCGCCGCGATATCCGACACGCGGCGTCCGACGGGAGGACTCTAGCAATGGGTGTGCCAGAGACGAGATTCTGGTGAGAAAGCAGCCACAGAAATCGTCCCCCGCGGCCTAACGCCCCTGTTCGGCCGACTCCGCCGTTGCCGACGCGGAGACTCCAAGAGAAGCGGCGACCCCGGCGTGTGGAAGATTCTTCTCCGTCCTGGAAAAATCTTCCACACGCCGCGCGCCTGCGGTCCGCAGGGTCGCGCCGGCTTCGTGACACTTGTGCGTCCCATAAGAACCCCCACCCCCTTCCTGCCCCGATCGGCCGCGTCGCGTCGCGGCCGGCCCCGTTCTCGGACCGTCCCATAAAAGAGCGAGGCGATGTCACTCGCCCCCGCCGAAACGAGCGCGTGACATCCATCGCGTCCAATAAAAATTAAAGATGTCACGAACGACCGGTCGATCAGGGGATTGTCGCCATCGAGGGGGCAGGACAACCCTCGGTGAGCCAAGGAACCAGATCATCGGGAAGATATGAGTCATCTGAAAAGAATAGTCGTTGTCAGCAAAAAATCGCAGATTCACGCCGTAGCCCAGGAACTGGCCCACGAAGTGTTCGCGGCCGACGACCTGGCGGAGGCGACCGAGATCATCGCGACGGTGTCCGCGAACCTGGTGGTGTTCGAGGGCGCGTTCGCTCCTTCCCATCTGCAGGCCTGCCTGGCCGCAACATTACAGGACCCTCACTCGGTCCCGAGCGCGGTCGTGATTCCCGCGATCGACAGCCCCTTCAGCGATGAACAGTACAGGCAGGCGGGCCTGCGCGTCTGTCCCAGAGGGCAGGACGACCCTGCGAAACTGCGCGAGATCGCGGCGGCCGTGCAGGAGACCGCGAGAATCCAGGCCGTCGAACAGGACGACGCAGAGTTCTTCCTCGACGAAACGGCCGCCTCGGTGGTGATGGCCGGCCGAAGCCCCGCCATCGCCCAAACGCTCCGGATGATCAAACTCGTAGCCGCCAGCCGGTGCAATCCCATCCTCATCGTCGGCGACACCGGCACCGGGAAGGAAGTCGCCGCCCGCGCCGTTCACGCCCTTCGACATCGGGATGAGCCGTTCGTCGCGGTCAACTGCGCGACGCTGACCGCCACGCTGCTGGAGAGCGAATTGTTCGGCCACGTCAAGGGCTCGTTCACCAGCGCGGACCGCGACAAGACCGGACTGCTCGAGACCGCCGGCGGCGGGACCATCTTCCTCGACGAGATCAGCGAAATGCCCCTGGAATTGCAGGCCAAGCTCCTGCGGATTCTGCAGGAACGGTCGTTCCGCAAGGTCGGAGGCGTCAAGGACATCGAGTGCAAAGCCACGATCATCACCTCCAGCAACCGCGACCTCAAGAAGGAAGTGCGAGAGAGGCGATTCCGCGAGGACCTCTACTACCGCTTGAACATCTGCCCGATCATGATGGCGCCCCTGCGGTCGCTGGCGCGACGAGAGGACATTCCGCTGCTCGCCCGGCATTTCCTCCGAACGTCGAGCATCTGCTCGCACCGACCGACCCCGGTCGCCGCCATCACGAAACTCGCGCTCGAGGCCCTGTCCCGGCACAACTGGCCGGGTAACGTGCGCGAGCTGCAAAACGTCATCGAGCGGGCCATCCTGTTCGAAACCACCGACAAGATCGGCCTTTCCAGTATTGTCATCGACCCCATCGACGGAGAACCCCAGCCCTGCCAGAGCGCCGAGGGACGCATGAAGGACTTCTCCCTCGAGAAGGCCGAACGCGAGCTGATCGCCCGCGCGCTGCACGAGACCGGCTGGCAGAAGACGCAGGCCGCCGCCCTCCTGGGCATCACACGCGCCACCTTGTACGCCAAAGTCAAGCAGTACAACCTCCAGAAAGACAACCGCGGTGTCGAGGAGCTTCCTCTGGACGCCTCCGAGCCGATCGAGGCTCTGTCTTCGTCCCCATGCTGAAGAAACTTCCGGGTTCCGTACGGGCCATAAGCAGCGAGACGTCCGCGCGCGCACCGTCGTTCTTCCCAGCAGACCAATCCGCACAATCCTCGTCCGCGATGATTTGATATCCGCCGACGAGGATCATGCCCTGTCAGAAAATCCGCCGGCCCGTATAGAAACCTGACACCGCGACGCGGAGCCCCCCGAAAACCTCAATCACGTCCTGCGCTTCCACGGCCATGAGCCTCGCGGTTCCCGACGCGCTGCAGGACGCCAGCCAATTTGGCACAGTTGTTGCTCATAAGAATGCCATCGGGGCGCGCGCCGTACGCCGCCGGCATCCGGACCTGCGTCCGGATGTCCCAGGAAGACCAGTGAACAGAAGAATGTTCCGAAGAAAGAAACAATCGAACCGCGGAGAACCCGGGCAGCCGCACACGCCGTCCGACGGGGACCTCTTTGGCCTTCCGATGGCCGAGCAGCCGGGGTACGACGACGTCTTCTCCTCGATGGCCAACTTCGGGTCCGAGCCTGAGCTGCCCATGCCGGCGGCGCCCAGGCACATCCCGCTGCGTAGGGGACGCCCCTCCCTGCATCTGAATCGCCTGTCGAACGCGCAGAAGTTCCTCGGACTGGCGATTCTTGTCACATTGGCCGGTCTCGTCTACGCTCTGGCGGCCCGGCTCGCACACAGCGACAATGCGGACGGAGCGCCGCAGCAACAACAGAGGGCCGAACTGCCTGCGATCATCGGTCCGCCCGCGTCCCGGACGCCCGCGCCGCAACCGATCCCTCAGAGCGCCTGGGACTCCAGACGCGAAACGCCCCGCCTGGGAACGTCCTCGCCCGCTCAGCCCGAACCGGCGGACCCCGCCGAGTCGAGCATCCCCAGCCCCGAGCCGTTGTCGCTGCAACTGGCCGGCAGGCTCTATCAGAATCGCGACTACGAACACGCGTTCGTCGCCTACGACAAACTCCACCGACGTCTCTCAGGGACGAATGAGAACCAGCCCCTTCGCGACTTTCTTCTCCTGCGGATGGCCCTGTGCAGCAGCAAGAGCGGAGACGTCGCCCAGGCCGACAATCTGTTTCGAACGGTGTCTCTGAGCCGCCTGCCGATCCTCCGAGCCCTGGCCCGGTACTATCAGGGAACGATGCTGATCGAGCGAAAACGATACCTGGAAGCGGCCGGCCGGGCCTATCAGACGATCGGTCTGATCGGGGTGGCGGAAATCGACGACAAATGGGTGCAGGCCGTCCAGCAGCAGTGCTGGTTCCTGGTCTGCGAGGCGGTGTCCCGCAATCTCCTGTCGCTCAGCGACGCCGACGCGGGACTGCCGTCGGAGTTGTGGGACCGCCATCCGGACATCGACCCGTTCGTCGACATGGACGAGGCGCAGTTGCGGGTCTTCCTGGCCTCCGGGTCCGAGAAACTCGACGAAGCAGCACTGAGCCCGCAGATCCGCCCCGCCAGCGGAAAGAACGCGACGGGCCGCTGGGTGGTCGTCTGCAACGGCGCGTCGATCGAAGAACTGCTGTCGCGGTTCGCCTCGAACGCCGGACTGAACGTGCGATGGATGGACAACGGCAAGACCGGCCCGGCTGAGGAGAACGTCAGGAAGAGACCCGTCTATCTGTATCTGTCCTCGGTCACCGCGCAGCAGGCGGTCTCGGTCGCCGCCGGTGGCGTCGGCCTGACCGCGCGGCTCGACGACAGAAGCAACAACATCGACGTGCTCGACCCGACGACCTACTCCTCTCTCTCCGACCACACCAGGCTGCTGACCGAGGAGTCGATCTCCCTGTGGCAGCGATTCCTGCTGACGGCCGAAACCGATCAACGGGCCCCGAACGGGCACTTCACGCTCGGCCTGCTTCAGACGCTGCAGGGACAGCTCGACGAGGCCATCGGCGAGTTCAAGCTGGTCGCCAACCGATTCCCCAAGCATGGGTTGGCGCCGCGATCCTTGCTGGAGTCGGGCAGACTGAAGGTGAGGCTTCGCGACTATGTCGGGGCCCACGCGGACCTTAAGCAGCTCGTGGAAGTGTACCCGGGAACGGACCTGGCGGACACGGCGTACTTGCACCTGGCCGACGCGACAATGAAGGCCGGGAAGTTCGAGGAGGCCGCGGGCCTGTATCAGAAAGTCTACAACCTGGGCCTGTCGCTCGAATCGCAGACCGTTTCGTCGCTGGGCGCGGGCCGATGCGCCTACGAAGGAGGAGACTACGAGCGGGCGGCGCAATGGCTCAATCGCTACGTCTCGCTCGTGCGGGATCAGAGCCAGCCGGAGTTCCACGCCGCCTGCCTGCTGCTGGGCAAGGCCTATCTGGCCCTGCAAAAGCCCCAGCAGGCTCACGTGGCCCTGAGGCTGGCGCTCAGGGGAGACCTGTCCCGCCAGCAATACGTGGAGACCGTGGGCGTGCTCGTCCGCGCCTCTATCGAGCAAGGGCAACTCGTGGAGGCCCTCCAGATGCTCGAAGGCACCAACGGATGGCAACTCTCGCAGCAGGAGAGCATCGAGCTGCTGCTGCTGCGGGCCCAGGTGCTTCGCTCGATCGGATTGACGGACAAAGCGGCCTCGCTGCTGCAGCAGAAGGGCCAGTTCCTGCCGAGCCCGGATCTCAAGGGCAGAGTCGCATTGGAGCTGGCGGCCTGCCAAATCAGCAATGGAGACATCGAATCGGCCCGCAAGACCCTCAGCGATGCGTTCGCCATGGCCGAGCCGGGCCCCCAGGCCCAGCGGATCGGCCGGGAGCTGGCCCGCACCTGCCTGCGTCTGGGGCAGGTCGGCCAGGCGATCTCCGTGTGCTCGCAACTGCTGGAGCGAGGAACGGCCGCGGACAGGCCGGCGGTTCTGGACCTGCTGGCCGAGGCCTACCGCAAACAAGGGCAGTACGACCGCGCGATGGCGGTCATGATGAACCAGTATGACAACGCGATGGACCCGAACCTCGTGCAAATATCGCCGGGCGTCAATCTGGCCCCGTGAGGACAACCCAGGAATGAAGAAGGATAGAACACCGATGAGGACGACCCTTTCGAATTCATCAACGGCAAGAGCATGCGTGATCCTGTCCGTGCTCGTCTGCGTCAAGGCGCTTCCGGCCGCGAACGCCGGACAACCCCGCGCAACCTCGCAGGAGCGGACGTCGGCCCGTGCGGAGGGCGGGCTCACCGATCCCTGCGCCGTCGGGCCGACACTGCCGGCCGGGACCGTGTCTGCTGAGACATCGGATGCAACCGTTCCCCTGGCCAGACTGCTCGACCGCACACGGAGCCAGACCAAGGCGTTGGAGAACGCCGGCCCGGTCCGCCGGATGGGAGTCGCCCCCCGCGGGAACCGCGACGCCAAAGGCCCGCTCTCACAGGAACTCTGGTCGAGTCGGATCGCGGCGCCCGAGGCAACTCAGGACGTCGAAGACAGTCTGGCTCTCAAGCGTCTGATCCGCCAGGTCCGATCCGTGAGATTCGCCAATCAGGACACCGGGCCGGCATTCACGGCGCCCGACGAATCTCTGTCCAGGCCGCAAACACCGGAGATCGGTATCACCCCGGTCGTGGCGAGTTCGACCGCTCCGACGGCGGCGGCAACCGATTCGTCGGCGTCCACGTCCCCCAAGGTCCAGAAGACTCTGGATATGCTCCAGCAGAATCCCAGCCAGGTGCGGGATCCGCTCGATATGGCCGAGCTGCTGTTTCTGAGCGGCCGACCGGCGGAAGCGGCCCCGTTCTACGCCAAGGCGCTCGACCGGATCAACCGAATCGATCCCTCCTACGATGCCGACCGAGCCTGGATTCTCTTTCAGCTCGGCAACTGTCTCAGGGAGACCGATACAGGCAAGGCCCAGGAAACGTATATGAGGCTCGTCTCCGAGTACCCCGAATCGCCCTGGACCGAGTTGGCCAAGGCCCACGGCCGACTGCTCACTTGGTACCAGAAGAGCCGGTCCGGTCCCGTCGCCGCCACGCCTCAACTGTAGGACGGAAAGCAACAGACTATGAATCAGCGAGCTACGCAGTCATCCTCAATCCCTCATCACGCCGCGTCCGTCCTGATCGTGGACGACGAACCGCAAACCATCCGGCTCATGCTGGAGGTGCTGGCCCGCAAGGGCATCAGCGCCAAGCTGGCCGGCGGACGCAAAGCGGCGATGGACGCCCTGGACCGCGCCCCGTGCAATCTGGCGTTTCTGAGCGAGCAGATCGCCGGCGTCAAGGGCCCGTCCGGCGGCTTCGAACTGCTCGGCGCCATGCGGTCCGTCGCTCCCGAGATGCCGGTGGTCATGATGGCCGGCCGCTCCGCGGAGTCGTCGGAAGCGGGCGACCTGCACTCGGGCGCCCAGGCGGCCGTCCGGGCCATCCAGGCCGGCTGTCGCGATTTCCTGCTCAAGCCCCTGAACCCTCGGGCCCTCGAAGGCATTCTCGACACTCTGTTGCCGAACCGCCGGGTGGCGACCGCCGCCTCGGCCCAGGAGGGCGACCGCTGCCTGTACCAGATCGTCGGCAAGAGCCCGCGAATGCTCCAGACCATCGCCTTGGCCGAGAGGATCGCTCCGACGTCGGTGCCGGCGCTGATCACCGGCGAAAGCGGCACAGGCAAGGAACTGATCTCCGTGCTGATTCACCACAGGAGCCGACGGGCGATGGGACCGTTCGTGCGGGTCAACTGCGCCGCCTTGAGCGACGGCCTGCTGGAAAGCGAGCTGTTCGGTCACGAGAAAGGCGCGTTCACCGGCGCGTACGCCCAGCGCAAGGGCCGATTCGAGATGGCCCACGGCGGCACGCTGCTGCTCGACGAAATCACGGAGACCCCGCCCACGTTCCAGGCCAAGCTGCTTCGCATCATCGAGCAGCAGGAGTTCGAACGGGTCGGCGGCAACGACAACATCAAGGTGAACGTCCGGATCATCAGCACGACGAACCGGGATCTGCTCCACGAGGTGCAGATGGGCCGGTTCCGCCAGGACCTGTATTACCGGCTCAGCGCCGCGCGCATCGTGGCGGCCCCTCTCCGGGAACGGCGGGACGACCTGCCCGAGTTGACCTGGCACTTCGTCAATCTCTACGCCAAAGAGACCCAGCGTCGGATCGAATCCCTCGACCCGACCATGATGAACATCTTCGCCAAGTATCACTGGCCGGGCAACGTCAGGCAGTTGCGCAATGTCGTGCTGACCTCGCTGATCCTGGGCTCCGGCCCGGTCCTGTCCCTGGCGGATGTGAGCTGGCTGTTCGACGAATTGCAGCCGCTGACGGAATCACCGAAGATCTCGCCCACGCGCGACTCGACGATCGCAGGGGAAGTCGGATCCTCGCTGATTCCGCTCGCACCGGTTCCCGCCTCGTCGGTCGAAAGGCCGACCGGGCTGGGAGGCATCCCGCTGGACGAGATTGAGCGTCAGGCGATTCTCGACACGCTGCGACAGACCTCCGGCAACCAGACCCGGGCCGCCAAGGTCCTCGGGATCAGCGATCGCACGTTGCGAGAAAAGATTCGCCGATATCGCAGGCAGGAGTGCGCGGAGGACCAGGAGGTCGTCAGTCGCATCCGACGTCCCCTGCTGCCGGTGTCCTGAAGCAAAAACCGTGAGAACGAGCCTATCGAGAACGAAGGATCACAGAAATGGCCGAACCAGGGAAGACCGAAAAGACCAACCAAGCGGAGATCCCGCTTCCTGAGAAGACGGGCCCTATGGCGAAAGTCATGCCGCTGTTGATCGTGGGCGGCGCGGTCGTCGTCTTCGCCGCTGCGGGTTTCATCGTGGGCCGGTTGTTCGGCACACGCGGGCAGGCCCAGACCGCCTCGGCCGCGTCGGCGACCGAACCCGATACGACAATCAAGGACGCCAAATCGAAAGACAAGAAGGATGACGGGTGGTTCTACGAGCTCGAGCCCGTCGTGGCCAATCTCAACGAGCCCGGCGTCACACGGTATGTCCGCATCACCCTGACCCTGGACATCACCGGCGACTGGGCCGAACTGGAGGCCAAACCCATCCTGGATCAGAAGAAGCCCCTTCTCAAGCACTGGTTGACCCTGTACCTGTCGAATCAGACGATCGAGGACACGCGAGGCAAAACGAACCTGCTTCGCATGCAGTCCAACATCAGCGACATCTTCAACCAGGGCCTGTTTCCGAACGCACAGCCGCGCATCATGAGCATCCTGTTCAAGGAATTCGCGATTCAGTGATGAATGCGTCGATCGACCATCTCGGCAGAACTCGGATCGGCCAGCTTCTGGCGGCCGTGGGATCAATCCCCGCCCAGGAACCGCCCTCCGTCGGGGATCTGAAGCCCTACGACTGGCGGGATCCGCACTATCTGAATCCCGACCAGCTCAACCGGCTGGCGGCGGTCATGAGCCAGGCGGCCGCCCGACTGGCCGACGTGTTCACGCGGTTCTTCGGCCGGGACTTCGACGTCTCCCCGACGGCGGTCGCCCAGCAGTTCGGCGCCGATCTGCGTCGCCGTCTTGACGTGAACGACAGTTATTGTCTGGCCTTCGGCCCGGACAAGGGGCCGGCCTGCGGCTTCTTCGCGATTTCGCCCCAGACCACGATCGGCTGGGTCTCCAAGCTGCTGGGCGACGCCGACTCCGCGGGCGATTCGAATCGATCGTTCTCGTCTCTCGAAGAATCGCTCCTGTCGGACCTTGTCGCGGCGGTGCTCGAAGTCTTTCTCGCCTCGCTGGGACCGCACGAAACGCTCAAGAGCAGCGGCCGACTGAGCAAAGGAGAGCCCGCTGTCCGGTTCGAGCGGACGGAGGAGATCTGTCGAATCACGTTCCAGGCCAGGGAGGGCGGAAAAGACGAGCCGTCCGACCTCACCTTCGTGCTCCCGTGCGCCAGGCTGGCGGCCCTGGTAGGCAAGACGCCGGCCACGCCCCAGCGGGCCACCCCTCAGGAGCTTTCTCAGACTTTGATGGAGCATCTCCAGCAGATGCCTGTCACCGTGACGGCCAGGCTGGCCACGACCCCGATCGGGTTCCAGGAGATCCTGGACCTCGCCCCCGGCGACATCCTGCTCCTGGACAAACCGATTCATGATCTGGTGGAACTGAGCATTGAGGGCCGGACCGTCTTCCAGGGCCGTCCCGCCCAATCCGGCGGACACTATGCGATCGTGTTCAAGGAGTCGCAGGCCGCACAGACACCCGAACCCTCCAGACGGAAAAACCCTGGCGAACCCAAGAAAGGATAGAGCAGCCATGCCCGACACCGCAACTGCAGAAAATCCGGTCCAGCAGGATCAGAGCCGGACGCCCCCGCAGGCCGACGGCAAGACGGTGGTCCAGTCCGCCGAGTTCCCGGAGGCCCCGCAGGGCGCCGTGGGGACCGGCGCCGGCCAGTTGGACATCCTGCTGGACATGGACATTCCGATCACGGTGGTGCTCGGATCCACGCAGATCCCGGTTCGGCGGCTCCTGCAGCTCGGTCCCGGCTCGGTTCTACAGCTCGGCAAGCCGATCGAGGCCCCGGCGGACCTGTTCCTCAAGGACTCCAAGTTCGCGGAGGCCGACGTAGTGGTAGTGGAAGATCGTTTCGCGGTGCGAATCCGCCAGATCGTCGGCGCGGCGTCCCCCGCGGCCGCCCAGGGATGAGAGAACATGACGTCTCACGCGTCGCAAACAGTCCGTAATCAATAGTCATCGGATCTATGGCTTCAGACCAATCCATTGCAGCAGGCTTGCCCGGCGGCGACGACAGTCTCCTGAACGTCCCGTTCGCCTCGCACAGCAACACGATTCTGGCCCTGGGCCTGGTGGCGATCCTGGCCACCCTGATCGTCCCCTTGCCGACGATGCTGCTGGATCTGCTGCTGGCGTGCAGCATTTCCCTGTCCTTGGCGATCCTCGTCGTGACCCTGTCCTCGAAAGAGGCGTTGGAGCTGTCCACGTTCCCCTCGTTGCTGCTGTTCACGACGCTGTTTCGCCTGTCGCTGAACGTGGCCTCGACGCGACTGATCCTCCTGCAGGGCGATGCCGGCCAGATCATCCAGACCTTCGGCGGATTCGTCGCCGGCGGCAGCCTCGTCGTCGGCCTGGTGATCTTCCTGATCCTGGTCATCATCCAGTTCATCGTCATCACCAAGGGCGCCGAGCGCATCAGCGAAGTGTCCGCAAGATTCACCCTCGACGCCATGCCCGGCAAGCAGATGGCCATCGACGCCGATCTCAACGCCGGGGTTATCACCGAAGCCCAGGCCAACGAGCGCCGCAGCAAGATCGTCAAGGAAAGCGAGTTCTACGGCGCCATGGACGGCGCCAGCAAGTTCATCCGCGGCGACGCCAAAGCGGGCCTGATCATCACGGCCATCAACCTCCTCGGCGGCATCGCCATGGGCTACTCTCGCGGCATGGGCGTCATGAACGCCATCGAGACCTACTCAATCCTGTCCATCGGCGACGGCCTGATCAGCCAGATCCCCTCGCTGATCATCTCGATCAGCTCGGGCTTCCTGGTGACCAAGATTTCCTCGAGCCACAGCGTGGGCCAGGACGTCTCCCGACAGTTCCTCCGGACCGGCCAGCCCCTGACGACCGCGGCCTTCATCATCGGGGCGATGGCCCTGGTCCCAGGAATGCCCAAAATCCAGTTCCTGCTCCTGGCCGCCGGCACGGCGATGATCGGCAAGATGGCCTCCAGGCTCGAGAAGACCCCGACCAAGACGGCCTCCACCCCCGCCAACAAGAAGAAGACGGACAAGGAGCCCGTCGAGGACCTCCTCGACATGGATCGCGTCTCCGTCCACGTCGGGGTACGTCTGATCGGCATGGTCGACCCGCGGAAGAACAACACGATCTTCGACCGCATCGGGGCCCTGCGTCGGCAGTTCGCCCAGCAAATGGGGATCGTGATCCCGCTGGTCCGCCTGCGGGACGACCTCAATCTCGAGCCCAACGCCTACGAAATCCGCCTTTGCGAGATCCCGGTGGCCAAGGGGTTCCTGGAGCCCGACATGTTCCTGGCGATGGATTCCGGCGTCGTGCAGCAGAAAATCGACGGGATCAAGACCACCGAACCGGTGTACGGACTGCCCGCCCTGTGGATCACCGCCGCCAAGAAGGAAGCAGCCGAACTGGCCGGGTACACGGTGATCGACCCGGAGTCGGTGTTCATCACCCATCTGTCCGAGACCCTCAGGCGACACGCCGACGAGATGCTCACTCGTGAGGACGTGCAGGTCTTGATCGACCGACTGCGCAAGAATCAACCCTCGCTGGTCGGCGAGGTCGTCGGAACCGAGGGCGAGGTCTCCTCCGGCATCCTCCAGCGGGTGCTCCGAAATCTGCTGCGCAGCGGGATTCCGATCCGGGAACTGACCGCCATTCTCGAAGCCCTGGCAGAGAACGCCTCCAAGACCAAGAACGTCAACGTGCTCACCGAGATCGTGCGAAAAGCCCTGGCGCGGACGATCACCGAACAGTACAGAGACGCCAAGGGGAAGATCGCCGCCATCGCATTCGATCCGGTCTTCGAGCATCAGTTGACCAGCTCGCTTCGCCAGGAAGGCGGCGAACTGGTCCTGGGCGTCTCGGCCGAAACGGCCATCGACCTGAACCGCAAGACGGCCGACGCATGGAAATCGGCCATGGACCAGGGCCGGGACAAGGTGGTCCTGCTGTGCGACGCCCGCCTGAGGGCGCCCCTGGCCCAGATGCTGGCTCGCAGCCTTCCGATGCTCCCGGTCGTGGCGTACGACGAGATCGTGATGGGAACGGACGTGGCGACGGTGGCGACGATTTCAGTGGCCTTGGATGAAATGACGATAAGGAGCGAATAAGGATGCTGCTGCCAATCCGAACCATCGCCGTCGGCACGGCCGTTCTCTTTTTCTTTGCCATAGGGATTATCGGCTCGGTCGGCGGCTTATCGCCCTTCACCTGCTGCAAGCGGGCGATGCTGGGAGCCGCGGTGGCATATCTCACGGCAGGGACCGCCGGCAAGGCCGTCAATGCGATCCTGATGCAGGCCATGATCGCCGGTCAGGTCAATCAGACAAAGAAGAGGGAGCAACCGGGTGACAGTAAGAACTGAAGACATGCCCGAAACCCGCGAGCAGAACGCCGCTGCCAGGCTGGCCGAAGGATTGACCGCCCGGAGCCCGGCGTTCGAGGCCCCCGACAACGGCGACCACCTGCGAGCCGCGGCCGTGCGCGCCTACAACGGGCACAAGCATCGCGCCATCAACGACGAGGAGATCGTCCAACTGCTGCCGATGGTCCGCAAGATCGCCCGCCGGGCGGTCAGCTATATCAAGCCGCCTTTGTCGTTCGAGGATCTGGTCTCGGCCGGAACCGTCGGATTGCTCAAGGCCGCCAGAGATTTCGACTCCTCGCATCAGGTCGAGTTCAAGACCTATGCGTACATCCGGATCAAAGGAGCGGTGCTGGACGAGTTGCGACGGGCCTCCCTGCTGCCTTCCGGGGTAAGCCGCCAGATCAAGACCGCACGGGAGTTGTGCCGCCAGATCGCCGAACAGACGGGCAGCTCCCCTTCCGATGACGAATTGGCCCAGAAGATGGGCCTCTCCGTCGAAGAGGTCGGAGGGCTCTTCGAAAGCGCCCGGGCCCAGCACTTCGTGTCCATCGACACGATCGACCAGGAGCAGCCGGCCCTGGGGAATCTCCTGGCCTGCGCCGACACGCCCGCCCCCGACAGCCAGTTGGAGAGAGGCGAGCTGATGGAGCAACTCACGAAAGCGATGCAGGAACTCGATGAACGCCGGTTGCAGATCATCATCCTGTATTACCAGCAACATCTGACCATGAAGCAAATCGCGGAAGTTCTCGAAATCACCGAATCGCGCGTCAGTCAATTGCACGCCAGCGCGCTGTTCAGCCTGTCAACCCGATTGGAGCAGTGGAAAGATGACGGATAGCGATTTCACCCTCATCAAGTCGATGGAGACCGTCCACAACATCCAGGCCCTGACGCCGGACAAACAGCGGGAAGAGCGCAAACGCCGCCAGAAGCCGCATAAGGAACAACCGGAAACAGGGGAAAAACCCCTCAACGAAACGGCGCGGGAGCAAGCACACGACGAAGGCGACGGTCGGCATCAGATCGACTACCGCGCCTGACGGCGTCCCTCTCGGACCCGCAGGACTTGAAGAAGTGAAAGACAACGGAATGTCCAAGACCACACGACATGTTCTCAAGGCCGCCGAAGTCGTGGTGAACGGCCCGCTTCGGTTGAGCATCGATTCGGCCCCGGAGACCCGGTGCGGGGGGCCGCGATCGGTCGCGGCCGGCTCCACGGTGCGGCTGGTGGAGAGCCAGGCGGAATACGCCATTCTCGATATCACCTGCCCGTGCGGCAGATCAACCCAGGTGCGATGTGACTACGCGGCCGCGAATCCGCCGGCTGCTGTGACGGAGAAGCAGATATGACCCGAACCGCCAAACTAATCACCGTATCGTTTGCAGCCCTCGCGCTGGCGATCGCCGGTTGTACGACGACGCAGAGCCCCGCGGCCGGTCCCAGGACTCCCGCCGAGACCGAAGGGGCGGCCAAACGGTTCCGCGACAGCCCGCTGGAAGGCCGCACGGCGGTCGAATCCGCCATCGAACTGTCCGAGAAGTACGCCAGGCTGTCCGACCAGACCGTCTCCCTGAAGCAGGACAACCAGCGGCTCGCCAACGAGAACGAAAACCTGCGGCAGCAGGTCACCAGCCTGGACGCCATACTCAAGCAGACCCAGAAAGAGCTCAGCGAAGCCAACAACCTGTTGATCGAGATGCTCAATGAGCTCAATCACTGGAAGAGCAACATCCTGGGGTTCCGAGGAGAGATGCGCGACGCCGCCAAAGCTCAGTTGGAGGCGCTGTTGAAGGTCCTGGAGATCCTCGGCGGCGAAGCGGAGGCCGGAATCCTTCAGCAGCAACACACCGGGACGCTCAACCCGGACACAAGCAACGCAGGGGGAGCCGACGCGGCCGCGATGTCGCAAAGGAGTGAGCCCAATGGATTGTAGCAGCGCCCCTCGGGAAGAAAGGACCGTGGAACAAAAGGAAGACAAGAGGGGTCGAGTCGAGTCGCAGCCATCCCGTCTGCCCGCTTTCGCGCCTTCCTGCCTGCTGTTGCTGCTGGCGACCCTGACGCTGGCTCCGGTCTGCGGATGTGAATCCGCCAACAACAAAGGAATGGCGGGCGCCTATTTCCTGGACCCCAGCAAAGACCTCGGAGCCCTCGGACGGGTGGCCCTGGTGGAATTGGACAACACATCGGCCTACCCGCGAATCTCCGAGGAGATCACCCAGGCTCTCTACCTGGAGGTTCAGAAGCAGCAACTCTTCGGACTGGCGGTCGTTCGTCAGGACGAACCGGCGTGGCGCAGCCTCCAGGAGAATCTCGATACGCTCCAGGCCATGCGGCAACTGGTCGTTCTGCGGGAAACCCTTCGCAGCAACGGCCTGCTCCTGGGCACGGTCACGCAATATCAGCCCTATCCGCACATGGTGATCGGCCTTCGCCTCAAACTGCTGGACCTGACCGACGGCCAGCTCATCTGGGCGACGGAACAGATCTGGGACAGCACGGACAAGAACATCCGGAAGCGGATCAAGAGATACTACAGCGGACAGTTGAAATCCAGCGCCGCGCCGCTGAAGGAGGAACTGGTCATCGTAAGTTCCCTCAACTTCTGCAAGTTTGTGGCCTATGAAGTAGCCACGACGCTCCAACCCTCGAAGGAGCGGTAGTGGACGCACGCCCGACCGGAATAATTGTGGCCCTTGGCAGCGTTGGCATCGCATTTTTCCCAAGGATGACCTAAAGATTCCCAGGAATGATGCGAAAACTACTGTAGCAGGGCCATGAAGGGATCAGAATATGATTGAGAACATCAAGAACAACCACGTCACGCAGATGCTGGGGCTCAATCCCCCCCCTCGCAGCGATGCTGCGAGCCAGTCCTCGGGCAGTGATCCGGACGCCACGCTCCAGGTCAATTTCGCCGACATGGTCAGTCGGGCGATGCAGGCTGCCCAGACCGACGCGGACGCCGTGACGAAAGCCAAGGAACTGCTGCAATCGGGACGCCTCCTGACGCCCGAGAATATCCGGTCCGCTGCCGAGAACATTCTGACGTTCGGCATCTGACGAACTCAACACACTGTGGATTGCGCCGCGGGGCCCGCCAAGGATGGCGAACAAGGCCCCGTTCCTTTTGCGCTTACGCCGGGAAGACCGCCAGGAACGGGAGGATTCTCGAAAGGTCAAACGTAGCAATCGAGGAGTGTGCCTACGGGCATGCGCCCCATGTCGGGCCTGGATGATCCGCGCCAAAGGCCCAGCGTGGAATCGCCACACTCGCGAACGCGAACGTGCACATGGATCGGCTCCTGCGGATCCGCCACGCGGGGCCCCTCGGCGCCAAACCCGCGCATGCAGCCGCCCGGAGGCAACAGGTCGCGATCAACAGGTTGGCAACTCATCAGGCTCAACATCGTTGGGATCCACCTGTCATCATCATACCAGACTTCTCTCTCCCATTCAAGCGCCGGGGAACCTCCCCGCCGCCGGCCTGCAGGACAAGAGAGTCGCTGCATTCAGAAGGCCCACATTATAGGACTCCCGCCCCCGCCATCGAAAAGGAAAAAACAGGGCCCCCTAACACTCCACCGCCTTCGGAGCCGATAAAGGGAGTAGAGAACGCACAGGCGACAAACGCGATAGGAAAGACCCATGCGTATCATCCTTCAATGTCCGCGATGCAGTTGCCGCTGGTGGCTGGACGCCTCGGCGGCGGATCGCCGGGTGCGCTGCCGCAAATGCGGGCTGCTGACGAAGGTCCCACGACTCGATGAACTGCCCAAGGCCACGAACGTCCTGAGGGACGCCAGGAACGAGGTCTACGTGGACGACAGCGGCCGAACCTACGGCTGATTCCCTGCCGCCATCCGCCTACCCACAGTGGGATACTTCCCCAAGGAAGCCCCTCAGCCATGAATGGCACTGCCGTCCACAAGGCGTGCGATACCAGGGGTTTATGTTTTCCGCAGTTGCTGGCGGAGTTGCTCTCGGGGTCGTTGCATGAGGGGGTAGCGGTGGCGACGGCGTTTGAGGACCCGTGGCTCGATGCGGCC
>DATIKY010000256.1:0-33060 GCA_035476995.1 Sedimentisphaerales bacterium
GGTCCAGAGACATGGGCGACGTTGCCTTTGTGGTTCGTCGCCTTCCCCCATGCCATGTTTCTGGCGCAAAGCGACAAATCCCAGGGGGTTGGGGACGGCGTCCCCAAAGGCCATGGAAGTACGCGAAAACCGGATGAGCCCAAACTAAGATTCGATTGCGAACCTACGTCTTTTCCAGTCGATCCAAAGGGGTCGGCTATCCCTGCACTTTGACTTTCACCGCTTTGCTCTTCTCGGCCTTGGGTAATGTCACGGACAGGACGCCGTCTTTGACCACGGCCTCGATCTTGTCCTGATCCACCTCGGCAGGCAACGAAATCTCCCGACGGAACGAACCCCAGGCGCTTTCCATGTGATAGTAGCCTTCGCCGTTGGCCTCATGGGATTCCTTCTTTTCTCCGCTGAGCGTCAGCGTGTTGCCGTAGACCGAAATCTCGATGTCTTCCGGCTTGCAGCCTGGGACTTCGGCGCGGACCAGAACTGCATCGTCCTTCTCCGCCACGTCGATCGCCGG
This sequence comes from Sedimentisphaerales bacterium, assembly GCA_035476995.1. GTDB lineage: Bacteria > Planctomycetota > Phycisphaerae > Sedimentisphaerales > Anaerobacaceae > PLanc-01. The sequence goes on from DATIKY010000256.1 coordinate 515, forward strand.
CCAGGTTCTCTCGCCGAGCAACGAGAACGGCGTATCCAGCCCTCGGAAGAAGCTGTTGAACAGATCGTCCATCTGCCCGCGGAGGGTACTCAACTCATTTCGGTTTCTTCGGGTCCAAGGTACGATTGCCATAGTTTCTTCTCCTTTCTTGCCAAAACACGACTTTGAATCTCTTCAGTTCCAAATCCGTATTTCCACCTGAAGGATATGCAAACTGCGTGCCAGACGGAAAGACCCGAAAAAGACCCCGATAGGGGCTCATCAACGCGGGCTGGAGCGAGCGATTGCGCCATTTCAACTGTCAAAATGGCATTTGCCCCCCTATTTGCGTACGCCCGCAGCGGGCGCCCCCGACCGTGCAAGTCCGCGAGAACCACATGAGCGCAAAAGAAGCGGCGGGTCCCTCGTGGGGCCCGCCGCTCCCGATGCGTCAGAGAAATACAAGGGCGCGTCGGCTTACCCGTCGAGGGTCCAGCCTTCGCGGTATTTGCGCCGGAGCAGCTCGTTGGCCTCCGGGCTGTTCTTGACCTGACCGGTCGCGCCGTCGTACTCGATCTTCTTGCCCACGCGGTAGGCGACCAGGCCCAGGATCATCGTCTCGATCATCGTGCCGCTGTACTCGAAGTCGCACGCGGTCTTGCGGCTGGGGTCCTTGCAGGCCTTGATCCAATCCGTCTGGAAGTGCCCGAGGTCGGGCAGCATTTTCTCCTTGGGCCTGCGATCATAGTAACTCATATCCGCGTTGTCGCCGAAGGGGATCAGCAGGCGGGAGGTAAAGTCGGTGATCAGGTAGCCCTTGGTGCCCTTGAACATCGCGCCGTGACCGATCTTGTTCAGATCGACCCAATCTCTGGGCGTTCTGGGCATCGCGCCGCCCTGGTACCAATGGACACCGATTTCGCCGCGCCAGTCGTTGGCCGGGAGCATGGCGTGGCTTTCCATCCGGACCGGCGTCACGTCCGGGTTGAACGGCTCGCCCGAGGCTTCCATCGTGGTGGGCAGGCCGTTGCCGATGACGTTCCAGACGAGGTCCATCGTATGACTGCCCATGTCGCCGATCTGCCCGGTGCCGAAATCCCAGTACATATTCCACTGGAGGCAGTTCATGCCGGGGCCGCCGGAGAAGTAGCCGGGATTGTAGGGATGGAAGGGCGATGGTCCGATCCACAGATCGTAATGGAGATGGGCGGGCGGCTCGCCCTGGGCGGGCAGGTAGGCGGGTCGGGGGATCTGCCGGTTGCCCCAGGCGTAGGCGTCTTTCAGCTCGCCGATCGCGCCGTCGCGAACGAGTTCCTGGATGCGGTTGAAGTTCGGATGCTCGTGACGCTGCATGCCGACCTGCGTGGCCAATTTGCCCTTCTTCTTGGCCCAGTTGGCGCGGACGATACGGGCCTCTTCCACGCCGATTGCCAGGGGTTTCTCCATGTAGCAGTGCTGGTTGCGATTGAGGCACCAGTTGGCGATAAACGCGTGCGTGTGGTCGGCGGTGCAGCAGATGACCGCGTCGATGTCTTTCTGGTCCAGGCACTTGCGCCAATCGACGTACTTCTTGGCCTTTGGGAATCGCTTGGCGCCGAACTCCAGGTGCTCCTCGTTGATGTCGCACAAGGCGACCACGTTCTCGCCCTCCAGATCCCTGAAATGGGCTTCGCCCCGGCCCCAGGTGCCAATCAGGGCCATGTTGAGCTTGTTGCTGGGGGCGTTGGCGCCGGAGAGCACGCTGCTGGGCACAATGAGCAGCCCGGCTCCGGTTGCGGTTGTCTTGAGGAAGTCACGTCGTTGCATGCTGTTGTCCTCCCGTTGTTGTGCGGTTGCCGTTTCTTTACTTGAGGGTCCTTGCCGCCATGATAGTCGATGTGACTGCGACGATCAAGCTCCTCCCGTGTAAAGCAGGGCACTCACGAGAGAAATCTGACACTCCCCTGGGGGCGCTGCCCCCAGACCCCCGGGATTTTGCGCTTTGAGCCGGCAACAGGTTGATACCGGATAGGCGACGCGCCGCGAACAGCGCGCCGCCCTGTCACCGGCCCGTCGCAGCGCTCGGGTTGCTTCCCAGCAGAGCCCTACCCTCTGCGGCGGCAACAACCAGGATAGCCCCTATTGCATGGGGCCACAAGAGCATTTCAGCCTCCCACGGCAACACATGGGCCAAAGACGCACCCTGGGAAATGGACGAGGCACAATGAGTGTCATGGTTGAGGCCCAGTGGGCTCTTTTCAATAACCTGTTACTGGCTCAAAGCGCAAAATCCCGGGGGTCTGGGGGTGGAACCCCCAGGAACATGGGACGCTGCAAATGAGCGTGGTCATGCCGCCCGGTCGATTGACAGCTCTCCTTCATGTCGGCGAATTTGCCCGACAGCCTGTTGACTTGTCGGGCGGCGTTGTGCCACTATGGTCGTCATGACAAGCGATAAAGGCAAAACGCCCAGTCAGAGCACGGTCGAGACACGGTACCTGGTGATGCCGCTGCAGGCCAATCCACAGGGGACCGCCTTTGGCGGGGCCATCGTCGGCTGGATCGATATGACCGCCGCAATGGCCGCACAGCGTCATTGCGGCTGCGAGGTCGTGACCGCGGGGATCGATTCGCTGGTCTTCCGCGAGCCGATCCGCGTCGGCGACCACGTAATCCTCAAAGCCGCGGTCAACTACGTGAGTCGATCCTCCATGGAGGTCGGCGTCCAGGTCATTCGCGAGGACCCCTACAGCGGCCAACAGGCGCTGGCCACGACCGCGCACCTGATGCTCGTGGCGCTCGATGAGAACAAGAGGCCGGCTGCCGCCCCGCCGCTACGGCCCCAGACGCCGGAGGAAAAGCAACGCTTTGAGAACGCGCGACTGCGGGTCCTGGCCAGGAAGGAACGGCTCCGGGCCATCGACCAGGAGAACCGGTCATAACCGCAACCGACGGGGGAACCCGCAGAGAGGGTCTTGTCTGCGACGCAAGGGCGGACTGCCCTGCGAACAGAATCCCCGGGCGAGCGTACAGACAATGACGAGCGATTGCGTCTGCGCGGCAGAAAAGGCGAAAGACGGTGTACGAAGACAAATACACGATCACCGACACCAAACAGGACATCCTCAGCCATCAGCAGCGCAGGGACCGCATCCACGTTCTGACCGTGGACCCCTCGCTGGCGGCGGACGTTTGCGAGAGGATCGGCGCGGACAAACGGCTCAAACGATGCACGCTGATCTGTCCCCGCGCGACGACGGTCCGCGAAGGCGTTGAGGAGATCGAGCGAACGGCCCAGGAGACAGTCTCCTCCCGGCTGATCCTCTTCGACGTGCGCCGGCTCACCATGCCCAAGCTCCGGCAAATCTACAACGCCATCGTGGGCTACAACCGCCGGGACTTCAACAGGACCTGCTACAGCATCTGCATCGGGGACGGTCCCCTGACCCTCTTCAAGGACGGGCAATTCGCCAACCCGTTCGTCCCTCACCTGTCCGCCCATCGCGTGGACTTCCAACCTGCGGCGTTCTTCTTCGATCCGTTCCTCCACTACGAGCCCGACGAGACCCTGCTCCAGAGCATGGACGACGAGTTCCTCCTTCCGCACACGATCCCCAAGAGGCTGGCGCCGTACTTCAAGAGCGACGACATGACGGTGCCCCTGATCCGCCAGTATTTCCGGGCGGTGGACAAGGACGAGGCAACGCGAAAGACACGACGGAACATGCTCCGACACGTGTACAAGAAAAGACTCGTCGAGATCTTCCGAGGCCGGGAGGATCAATACAGGGACCTGCTGACCCGCGACGGGATTCGCTGGGCCAGCGAGAAGATGAACCTCTACCCGCTCTACTTCGAAGACTGGGTCTACGACCTGATGCGCCAGGCCCGTCGAAACGCCCACCCGAGGGATTGATGATTGATGAAGGACGATTGACGATTTCAAAGAAGGGGCCGACCTCTTCTCAATCATCAATCAACAATCAGCGATCATCAATCCCGTTCAATCCCACTTGTGCTTCTTCACCGCGCGGAGAATCTTCTGGGCGCATCGCAGGGCGGCCAGGCCTTCTTCGGCGCTGACCTCGGGGGCGAAGGATCGGTCCTTGACCGCCCGCAGAAACGCCTCCTGCTCCAGACGGATCGGCTCCTTGTCGTCGATCGCCAGTTGCTCGACGTGCAGCATGTCGGGCCAGTTGACGGAGGCGGGGTCGAAATCGCTGCGTCCGCGCCACTCCTTGATCATGTCGACGACGTTCTTGTTCGGGTCGGTCTTGATGACGATGCCGCCCTTCTTGAGGTAGTCGATGCTCACATAGGCCTGGCGGCTGAAGACGCGGACCCGTCGTTCGGTCTTGAGGGCCAGGCGCGAGGCGGTGAGGTTGGCGATGCAGCCGTTGTCGAAGACCAGCCGGGCGTTGCAGATGTCTTCGCCGCCCTGGATGACCGTGACCCCGACGGCGTCCACCCGCTTGATCTTGCTCCGGGCCAGGGACAGGATGATGTCGATGTCGTGGATCATGATGTCGAGAACGACGCCGACGTCGGTGGACCGGAAGGGATACGGGCTGACCCGCTGGGCCTCGATGAACTTGGGCTCGATGTCCAGGCGTTTGAGCGCCTGGGCGACCGGATTGCACCGCTCGGAGTGGCCCACGGCCACGACGGTGTCGTAACGTCGGGCCCAGGACACGATCTTGCGGCCCTCCCGCACGCTCGACGCCAGGGGTTTCTCCACGAGCACCGGAATCCGGTTGCGCAGGAACAGTTTGGCCAACTCCAGGTGCGTCGTCGTGGGCGTGGCGATCGTGACGGCGTCGACCTTGCCGAGGATCTCCGCGCAATCGGTATAGACCTCGCAGCCGTACTTTTCCGCGAGCTGCGAGGCTTTGGCCTTGTCGGCGTCCACCACCGCGACGAGTTGACTGTCGGGCAACTGGCTGTAGACCTTCGCGTGAATCGAGCCCATCTTGCCTGCGCCGACGACCGCTGTGCGAATCTTCTTGTCTTCCATGAGAATCCAGTGCTGGAAAAAAGGACCAGTGGGACCTATGGGACTCATAGGCCCTGACGCGGTCGCCGACCCGGCGACGGGCGTTCCATCTACTCGTGCCGCATGCTCTCCCGGTACCGGCCGAACCGGTGGTGGGTGCTCCGGAAAATCGCTTCGATCATGGCCCGCACGTTGTCGTCGAGCCCGTTCTGCTGGGCCAGCTCCTGTGCGTTGGCCAGCAGGGTGCCGCTCTTGCGATAAAGCCTCTTGTAGGCATCAAAGATCCGCTCCTGCTGCTCCTCGTTCAATCCGGCGCGGTTCATTCCCCGCTTGTTGACGCCTCGGACGCGCGGCGGATAGTGCCCGCTGACGATCACGAACGGCACGATGTCGTGGGTGAGCCCGGCCAGGCCCGCCACATAGCACCATTTGCCGATCGTGACGAACTGGTGCGAGGCGGCCAGACCGCTCATCCAGGCGCCCGTCTCGATGTGGACGTGACCGCCGATCTGGACCAGGTTGCTCAGGACGATCTTGTCTTCGAGGATCGCGTCGTGCCCGATGTGCGAGCCGACCATCAGAAGGTTGTCGCTCCCGATCCGGGTGGCGGTCCCGGCGCGCTTGCTCACGTGGATGGTGACGTTTTCGCGAAAGACGTTGCGGTCGCCGATCACCAGGGCGCCGGTCCGGGCGTCCGCTCCCAACCCCAGGATCTGGGGATTGCAGCCGATCGCGGAATTCGGGGAGAAGTGGTTCTGCCGGCCGATAGTGGTGTTGCCCATGACGACCACCCGGGCGTCGAGGATCGTCCCGGCGTCGATCGACACGCCGCGGCCGATCACGCAATAGGGCCCGACGACCACGTCGTCGGCCAGCCGCACATTCTCTTCCACGACCGCCGTGGGATGAATAATCGCCATGTCAGTGGTTCCTGCCTTTCTGTCAGGCGTTCCTCGTGAAGCGGGCCACGTGAAGCGTGGGAACTCCGGACGCTTCACGTTTCACGCCTTCCGATCTAGACTTTCTCATCATCAACCAGGATGAACTTGATCTCCGCCTCCGCGGCGACAATATCCCCGACCATCGCCTGACATCGGCAATGGGCGGTCCTGCGCCGCAGCCGCACCGTCTCGGCAATCAGAATGAGCTGATCGCCGGGAACGACGGGCTTCCGCAATTTCACGTTGTCCATGCTCAACAGCATGGCGAGCTTCCCGGTGTGTTCGAGCCGCTGGGCGAACAGCAGGCCCGAGACCTGGGCCATCGCCTCGACGATCAGCACGCCCGGCATGACCGGCGTCCCGGGGAAATGCCCCTGGAAAAATTGCTCGTTGAAGGTCACGTTCTTGACGCCCTTGATGCGGGTGTCGCCCTCGACCTCGATGATCTTGTCCACGAGCAGGAAAGGATAGCGATGCGGCAGGATCTTCTGGATCCGCCGGATGTCGAGGATCGCGTCGGTCCCGAACCGGTCCACGCGCTCCTGCTGCTGGACCGCCTCGTAGAGCTTGCGAACAAGCTGCTGATTCAGGGCGTGGCCGCTCTTGTAGGCCACGATCCGGCCCAGCACAGGCCGTCCGACCAGCATGAGGTCCCCGATCAGGTCCACGATCTTGTGCCGGACGCACTCGTTGGGGAACCGGTAGGCGTTCTTGACCGGCCCATCCGAATCGATCACGAGGATCTCGGCGGGCCCGAGGTGAGTGCCGAGCCCGCGGGCCTGGAACTCCCGGGCTTCGGGCTCCAGGAGGAACGTCCTGGCGGGGGCCATCCCCGTCTCGAAGCTCTCCGGCGTCACACGGTAACTGAACACCTGCCGGCCGATGGCGGGATGGGTGCCGTAGTCCAGGTCGTACGTGATGTTCAGGTCGCCGTCGGTGTCGGGCAGCGCGTAGATCGTCGCATCCGCGGCGCTGACGCTGACGGCTTTGTGGATGATGAATTCCTTGCGGGGGTTCTTCTGCTCGACGACCCCGGCGGTCTTGAGGATCCTGACGTATTCGGCGCTGCTGCAATCGGGCGACGGCAGTTCGGGTCCCTCGACCTCGATCGTCAGGTTGTCGATCTCCAGGGCGCGGACCGCGGCCAGGCAGTGCTCGACCGTCTCGATGCTGATGTCGCCCTTCTTGATGCTGGTGCGGCGGCTCCGTTCGGCGATGCTCGGAGCGATCGCCGGGATGCGCACGGCGCCGGCGACGTCGGTGCGCACGAAGACGATCCCGGCGTCTTCCGGACCCGGGCGAAAGGTCACCGTGGCGTCCTGGCCGCCGAACAGGCCCTTGCCGACGAGCCGGACCTCATCCTTTATCGTTTTCTGCAGCTTCAAGTTTATCTACCTTCGCCGTCAGGCGCTTGAGCTCTTGCGAGAGTTTCGGCAGACGCAGGACGTGGGCGACCACCCTCGCCGCCTCTCGGATCTCCAGTGCAGGCGTCCAGGCCAGCTTCTCTCCGGGCCCTACGCTGCTCATCACGCCGGCCTGGGCGCCGATCTGGGCGCCGGCGCCGATCTCGATGTTGTCGGCCAGCCCGACCTGTCCGGCCAGGACCACTCCGTCGCCGAGACGGGTGCTGCCCGCGACGCCCACCTGGGATGCGATCAGGCAGCATTTGCCGATCACGACGTTGTGCGCGATCTGCACGAGATTGTCGATCTTCGTGCCGGCGCCCACTATCGTATTGCCAAATTTCGCCCTGTCAACGCAACTGTTGGCCCCGATCTCGACGAAGTCCTCAAGAATCACCCCCCCGTTGTGGGGGATGAGTCTGTGGGCGCCGTCGATGAAGGCATAGCCGAACCCGACGGACCCGATCGTGCTGTTGGCCTGGATAACCACGTGGTTGCCCAGCACACAGCCATGGTGCACCACGACGTTGGCGTCGAGGCGGCAATTCGACCCGATCCGAGTGTTCGGCCCGATCCGACATCCCGCTGCAATGGCCGTGTTGTCGCCGATCTCCACTTCGTCCTCGACGACGACGAAAGGACCGACGCTCACGCCGGCCCCCAGCCGAACGTTCGACCCGATCCGGGCGGACGAATCCACCCCCGCCGGAGCGGGCTTGAGTCTCGGGGCAAAGAGATTCAACGCCGAGATCAGGGCTTCGTTGACGTTGCGAACATGCAGTTGCGGCATGGACAGACCTTCGACGGGTTTGGCCACAATCACCGCGGCCGCACGCGATTCCGCCAGCGCCGCCTGGCGCCGGGCGTCCGTGACAAAGGTCACATCGTTCTCGCCGGCGGCCTCGATCGGCTGGACCCCGGTAATCCGGGTCTCCGCGCTTTCCGGCGCGCCGACCAGAACGGCCCCGAACCGTTCTGCCAATTCTCGTATCGTGACAGTCATCCTCGTTCCCGAATCACAAACAGGGTCAGGGCTTGAGGGTCTCATCGGCGTCCATACGGGCCGCGACCTCGCTGGTCAGGTCGACGCAGCCGCCGGAATACAACACTTTGTGCATGTACAGCGTGGTCATCAATTCGTCGCTGGGGACGGGAAACTCGGGCTCAGTCCTCTCCAGGACCATGTCCAGGCCCTTCTCCTTGGCGAGACCCTGGGTCGCTCGGGCAAAAGCCTGGTAGAGGTCTTCGAGCCACTTCTTGTCGTCCAGCACCGACTGCTGCTTGAGATACTCCTGCTGACTCTGCATTCTGGCCCGCTTCTCGAACAGGACCTGCATCTGCTGCCTGTAGTCGGCGGTCCCCTGCTTGAGGGTCTTGAGCTCGGCCTCCTCGCCTTCGACCTCTTTTCTCAGATCGTCCAGTTGCGCTCGGGCCTGGACCTGTCGGTGCATCGCCTGGGCGCTGTACTGCTTGTGCTTGTTGGAGGCCTTGAAGACTTCTCGCATGCTCACGACCCCGACCCGGAGCCCCGGGCCTGCCGCCGGGGCGGCCGCCCGTCCATGCTCCAGCACGACCAAAGACGCCAACACACAGACCAGAAAACCACCGGCTGCTATCTTGCCATTCATATGAGCCCTTTCTCTATATTCCAAGGTCAAGTTTTGAAGGACAGGACCTGTCCCATCGTTAGAACATGCCGCCGCCGGAGAAGCTGAAGACCTGCGTTTCGTCTTCGTCGTCCTTGAGCAACGGCGTGGCGATCTCGAATCGGATCGGCATATTGCCGAAAACCTGCGGGACTTTGATCTCCAGACCGGCGCCGATCGACAGGCGGTAGCTCCCGGTGTCGATCGTGCCGCTGTCGCTGAACAGCAGCAGGCCGAAGTTTTCGCCGACCAGCGGGACCGTGATCTCCGCCCCGGCCAGGAAGACCCAATCGCTTCCGACCGGGTCCTTGCGCTCGGGATCGGGCACGTTGGTCTGCAAACCGCGGGTGCTCACGCCGCGATACTCGAAGCCGCGGATTCCGTATCGACTGGTGCCGCCGGCGTAGAACATCTCGAACGGCGGCGCCTCGCCCAGGATCGTGCCGCCCAGAATCTTGCCCGCCAGAATGGTCTTGCGGCCCAGCACGTCCTCGTGCAGAGTGAAGTAGCGGGTGTAGCTTCCCTCCAGGATTCCGAAGGCGTCGTCCCCGGTCACCTGCTCGTAGAACGCGCCGATGTTCCGCCCCTGACTGGGGTCGTAGACGTCGTCCACGCCGCTGAAGCCCACGCCGAACCGCACGCCGTACAGTTGGTTGTTGCCATGAACCTCGCGGATCTCCAGCGGCGCATCGAAGTCCAGATCGCTGACCCCGACGTTCTCGGCCCGGAATCCGATGCTCCTTCGCCACTGCTCGCTGAGGCGCTGCTCGAATCCGATCGCGCCCTTGAGACGCTTCTCGTCGTAGCTTTCACGGAACCGCTTCCAGCTCTGGCCCAGCGTGTTGAACGTGATCGGCTCGTCCCGCCAGTAGGGATCGGAGAAGCTGACGGAATATTGGCTGTAGCGAGTGCCGGGCTCGAGCCGCAGGCCGAACCGCTGGCCGGCGCCGCGGAAGGTCCGCCAGGGGGCGAACCATTCCCCCAGATCCTCCGGGAGATCCGCAATGTCGAAGTTCTGCTGCTGGTAGATGATCTGGGCCATCACGCCGTTGTCGCTGCTGAAGCCGACGCCGGGACGGATGATGCCGGTCATGCCCTCGTCGAGGTCCACGCGGACGTCCTTGGTGTTGGGGTCCCCGCTCTCCGGGGCGACCGGACGAATCATCACCTGTTCGGCCGAGGCGGCCCGCTGCGAGTATTTCTCGAGCCGACCGTTGCCTTCCCTGGGCGCGACTTCGGCGTTGTAGAGCTCGCCCGGCGTGAAATCGTATTCGTCCAGGACCCGGCGAACCACCTTGTCCTTGGTGGTCTCGTTGCCCGTGATGTCGATGCGCCCGATGCGGAACTGGCGGCCCTCTTTCACGTTGATCGTGAGAATCACCAGATTCTCGCCCACCTCGGGAGTGAATTTCACGGTTTGTCGGACATCGGCGTCCACGTACCCGATCTCGCGGTATCGCTGCTCGACCCTGCGGGCGCCGCGGTCGGCTTCAGCCTTGAGATAGACCGTGCCTTCTCGCGAATCGAGGTTCTCCTGCAACTGCTCCTCGGTGAACCGGGTGTTGCCGTTGAAGACGATCTGGGCGATGCGATAGACGGGTCCCTCCTCGATGACGAAAACCACATCCATCTTCTCGCCGTCGTCGGACAGCTCGGTTTTGGCCTCGATCTTGTAGTCAAGATGCCCCCGGCCGTAGTAGAATTCGCGAAGCCGATCGACGTCGGCCTCGACCGCTTCTTCGGTGAAGTGGAACGGCCAGAGCAGCCACTTCTTCTCCTTGATCTTGATGACCTGCCTGAGCGTCCCGTCCCCGAACGCGTCGTTGCCCTCGAACTCGATGCTGCCGATCTGGACGCGGGGCCCTTCCTCGATCCGATAGAGCAGATGTCCGTCGGCGAGCCGGTCCCGATCCAGGGCGACCTTGATCGAGGGATAGCCGACCTTGCGGTAGACCTCGGCAATGGTCATCCGGCCCCCCTCGGCCAGGAACGGGTCCAGACGGTCGCCCAGCTCGAACCCCAGGCGCTCGCGCAGGACGTGGCCCTTGAATCTCTCGTTGCCCTCGAACTCAATGGATTTGATGATCCCTGGGGATGGCTGATAGTTGATGGTTGATGGTTGATTTGGGTCTTTGGCGTCGGGCGCAACCTCCGGGCTTGCTGACCCTGCCAGACCAACCAACACAACGAAAATGGCGATAGCGTCCTGCATTTCAATCATCCATCATTTAGAAGGGCACCGCCTGCTGTTCGATCTGCGCCAGGTTCTCGAACCGGGTGCACTTCTCCCGGAACGTGAGCTTCACGGCGCCTGTGGGCCCGTTTCGCTGCTTGGCGATGATGACTTCGGCGATGTTGTCGTTTTCGTAGTCCGGTTCCCCGCGGTGATAGTAATCCTCGCGGTGGAGCAGCATGACGACGTCCGCGTCCTGCTCGATCGAGCCCGATTCCCTCAGGTCGCTCATGCGGGGACGGTGATCCTCCCGCCCCTCGGCCGCGCGGTTCAACTGGCTCAACACGATGACCGGCGCGTCCATCTCGCGCGCCAGCGACTTGAGGTATCGCGAGATCACGGAGATTTCCTGCTGGCGGGACTCGACCCGGTTCGAGCCGACGTTCATCAACTGGAGGTAGTCCACGACGACGCAGCGGATGCCGCAGGCGCTCTTGAGACGCCGGGCTTTGGCCCGGATCTCCAGCGGACTGAGGGCCGACGTGTCGTCGATGTAAATCGGCGCCTCGGAGATCACGCCGCAGGCCTCCACCAGCTTCTGATAGTGCTCGGTGCCCAGCATGCCCTTGCGGACGAGCTGCGAGTCCACGCCGCTGTAGCTGCACAGGAACCGCTCCGCCAACTGCTGCCTGCCCATTTCCAGCGAGAAGATCGCGGTCGGGATCTTCTCGAGGATCCCGATGTGCTCGACGAGGTTCAAGGCGAAAGCGGTCTTGCCCATGCTGGGCCGCCCGGCGATGATGATCATCTCGCCCTTCTGCAGGCCGCAGGTCATGTCGTCCAGCTCGTAATAGCCGGTCGCCAGGCCGGTGACGTGGGTCCCTTCGCGTTTCTCGATCGTCTCGTAGGCCTTGGTGACCAGGTCCTTGAGAGCGACCGCGGCGCTGGTGATCCGCTTGTCGGTCACCGCGAAGATCCGCCGCTCGGCGGCGTCGAGTTTCTCCGCGGCGTCTCCGCTCTCGTCGTAGGCGTCGTTGAGGATCTCGGTGGCCGCGGCGATCGTCTCCCGCATGAGCATCTTCTCGCGGACGATGTCGGCGTAGTATTGAACGCTCGCGGAAGACGGGACTGTCTCAATGACCCGCTGGAGGTACTCGGCCCCGCCGACGGCGTCCAACTGGTTGCGCCGCTCCAGCTCGTTGCGGACCAGCAGGCCGTCGATGCCTTCGCCGTGGTTTTTCTCGTAGAGCGCCAGGACCGCGTCGAACAGCATCTGGTGCTCGCTGTGGTAGAACGCGTTGCGGTTGATCGTCTCGATGACGTCGCCGATGCAACGGGGATCGATCATCATGGAGCCCAGGACCGCGGCCTCGGCCCCCAGGTCCTCCGGCATGCTCCGCATCACCAGGGGCCCTTCCCCCTTGCCGCGAGCGGACTTGCCCCCGGAATCGGGACCCGATGAAGACGGACCCTGTTCCCCGGCGGCAGATGCCGCCGACTTGGATATTCTCTTGGTGGTTCTTTCCGCCACTGAAAGCCTCGGATCAGACCATTTCTCTCGACCGCCGCACCACGCGCAGGAAACTACCGGCCTGGCGCAGCAAAACAGTCGGGCATTGTACCGAGCGGACGGGGCCGCGTCTACAATCCTATTCGTCCCACCGGTCCCATTCGTCCTATAAGACCAATGAGACCAATAGGACGGACAGGACAGCCGCCCCACCGCTCACGATTTCTTGAGCCACTGATCCAGCCAGGCGAGGACCGTCTCGTGCCACAGGATCGAATTCTGCGGCTTCAGGACCCAGTGGTTCTCGTCGGGGAAGTACAGCAGTTGGCTCGGAATGCCCCGACGCTGCAGGACGTTGAACGTGGCCAGACCCTGGGTGGCCGGGATGCGGAAATCCTGCTCTCCGTGGATGACCAGCATCGGCGTCTTCCACCGGCCGACGAAACGGACGGGGTTCTGCTCCTCGTAGCCGTCGGGATTCTCCCAGGGCGTGCCCAGGTGGTCCCACTCGGGGAACCACAGCTCCTCCGTGCCAAAGTAGGCCATCCGCTCGTCGAGGTTGCCGCCGTGGTTGACCAGGCAGCGGAAGCGGTCCGGCCACTGGCCTGCGATCCAGTTGACCATGTACCCCCCGAAGGAAGCGCCCAGGGCGCCGACGCGGTCGCCGTCCATCCAGGGATACCGTTCCAGCGCGGCAGCCAGGCCCTTCTGCAAATCCACGAGGGGTTTGCCGCCCCAGTCGCCGCGAATGGAATCGGTGAACGCCTGGCCGTAGCCGGTCGAGCCGTGGAAGTCCACCATCACCACCGCGTAGCCGGCCCCGGCGTAGGCCTGGGGGTTCCACCGATAGTGGAACGTGTTGCCGAACGAGCCCTGCGGCCCGCCGTGAATCAGGAACGCCACCGGGTATTTCCTGGCCGGATTGAAGTCCACGGGCTTGACGATATAGGCGTAGACCGTCTCGTCGTTCCAGCCCAGGAAGCTGAACTGCTCGTACGCGCCCATGCGAGCGGCCGCGACTTTTTCTCCATTGATGTTCGTGAGCCGGTTGGCGCTTCCGCCATCGGCAAGCTGCGCTTGTCGCTGCGACCCGGACAGCGAAATCCCGAAGAGTTCAGCCGGGTGCGCGATTGTGCTCAGCGAGTACACGATCCGATCGCCGACGACGTCGAACTCCTGGACCGTTCCGGTCTTGACGATCGTCCGTGCCTTGCCGTCCTTGACGTCGATGGCGAAGAGGGAATCCTGCCCCGTGTTCTCGGCGACCGCGAGGATCTGCGTGCCGTCGGGGGACCAGGCGATGGACGCTGCGCTTCGGTCCCAGCCCTCGCTGAGCGTTCGTTTGCGGCCGGTCGGCCATTCCTGCAGGATGATCCGGAACTGGTCCGATTCGTAACCCGGTCGGGCCATCGCCAGATAGGCGAGCGTCTTGCCGTCGGGCGAGAAGACCGGGTGCGTGTCCCAGGCGGGATTGTCCTCGGTCAGGCATCGGGGCTTCTGCGAGCCGTCCAGAGGCGCGTAGTACAGATCGAAGTCCGTGGACCAGGGCTCCTGGCGCCCGACGTCGCGAGCGGTGAAGACGATGCCCTTGCCGTCGGGAGTGAAGGCGATTTCCTCGGGTCCGCCGTAGGGCAGCGAAGGCGTGTCGGCGTCCATGCCTCGCATGACGTCAACGGCAACTCCGCCCCCCGCGGGTCGGACGAACAGATGCGACCGCCGGCCGTCCTTCCACGTGTCCCAGTGACGCACGAAGATGCGGTCGTAGATCCGACCGGAAGACCTGGCCTGCTCACGCTCGTCGAGTCTTTTCTTCGTCTGGGCCGTGTCGGCGTCCGGGAAGACCTCCATCGTGTAGGCGATGTGCGCGCCGTCGGGCGAGACGAGCAGGTTGCCCACGTCCAGCGGTTCGTCGGTCGCCTGCCGGGCCTCGCCGCCGTCAACGGCAATTTTCCACACCTGCGAAGATCCCGACCGGCTCGACAGGAACCACACGGTCCGACCGTCCGGCGACCATCGCGGATTCGAGTCGGCCTCCGGCGCGGTCGTCAACCGGCGCAGCTCCCCGCCGGCGGTGGGGACCAGCCACAGGTCCGTCCGACCGCGATTGGCGTCCAGATCGGTTTCGCGGACGACGAAGACGACCTGCCGCCCGTCCGGGGAAATCTGTACGTCGGAAACTCGATCCATCGCCAGCATGTCGCGAATCGAGAAAGGATGCGTCGGCTGCGCAGCCCCGGCGAAACCGCAGAAAGCGAGGACACAGAAGACGACGGATCGACGGGTAGATATGACTCTGGTGGACTCAAGTCGCATGATACTCTCCTTGGAACGTGTCCTGAGGTCGTCCCTGTCGGGCACTGCCCCCCACTTCAAACTTCACACTTCAGACTTCCCACTTTCTTCTCAGCCCGCCGCCACGCCGGGCCCCTTCGCAGGGGTCTTCTTCTCCGAACTCACGTCGATCGGGATGTCCAGCCAGAAGGTCGAGCCGACACCGACCTCGCTCTCGAACCCGACGGAGCCGGCCAGCATGGTCGCCAGCTCCTTGCTGATGGACAGGCCCAGCCCCGTCCCCGGCTCGCGGGTCAGCGAGCCGTCGCCGCCCTGGCGGAACTTGTCGAAGATCTTGTCGTGGTCCGACTCGGGGATTCCGCAGCCGGTGTCCCGCACCGCGATCCGCACCATCCGCTCGTCCAGCATGTACGCGCGGATCTCGATGGTCCCCTTGGCGGGCGTGAACTTCACCGCGTTGCTCAGGAAGTTGTACAGGACCTGCTGCACCTTCCCGGCGTCCGTCACGATCAGCGGCACCTCCGGACCCACCTCCATGCCGACGCGGATCTTCTTCTTGCCCGCCAGCAGGGAGAACGACGAGACGATCGACTCGCAGATCTGCGACACCGAGGCCTGCTCGATACGCAGCTCCATCTTGCCGGCCTGGGCCTTGGCCAGGTCCAGCAAGTCGTTGATCATGGTCAGGAGCCGGTTGCCGCTGGTGATGATGTTCTCGGCGTACCGCTGGCCCTTTTCCTTCTTGAGCAGAGCGGGCTTCTCGCGCAGGACCTGCGCGAATCCGAGGATTGCGTTGAGCGGGGTGCGGAACTCGTGCGACATGTTCGCCAGGAACTCGCTCTTGAGCTTGTTGGCCCTGTACAGCTCGACGTTCCGCTCGGACAGCTCGGCGATCTTGCCGTCGAGCTGCCGGTTGGCCTGGCGCAGCTCCTCCTGGGCGACCTGGAGGTTGTCGAGCATATGGTCGAAGGCCTCCGCCAGCCTCTCGTACTCGTCCCCGGTCGCGATCGAGCTGCGGATGTCCAGGTTGCCCTCGGCGACGTTGTTGGCCAGGGCCCGCAACTGGCGGATCGGGCGCAGAATGACCCGCTGCGTGATCCAGTAAAAGGCCACCATGGCGCCCGTGGCGCCGATGACGCCGGCCATGAAGGTCCAGACCTTGTTCATGAACTCGATCTTCCGCAGCTCGCCGCTCATGGCGCGAGTCTGAAGGATCACGGCACCGATGTCCTCGTTGAGCGAAAAGGGCGCCGCAGAACCCTGCGGATTGTGGCAGCTCACGCAGCCCTCGGTCGCACGGAACACGCGGACATACGTGCTTTGCACGAAGCCGTCGCTTCGGTTCAGCGACATCGCCTCGTCCTGGTTCGGATTCTCCCGTGCGACCTGCAGCAGCCTCTTCTGCTCGTCCGTCAGGGGGGGCAGCGCCGCCCGGTCGGGCTCCTTGTGGAACCGGACCCACACGATGTCCGGCGTATTCGGGTCCCTGGCGGTGCCCCGCTCGTTCAGCTCGGGCAGCTTCATCCCGCCCGGCGCGCCCGGTCGAAAGTGCATCTCCTGCGCCACGAACTCCACCCGTCCGGCGTGGGCCTCCAGGAGCACCATACGCGTGAGCTGGCGCAGCCAGGCATAGGGAATCATCAGCGCCAGCGCCAGGCTCAGCAGCACCGCCGAGCCGAACATGAGCCGGCACTTCTGATCCAGCGACAGCGGGCTCAAGTGCACCACCCGCAGGATCCGCCCCAACAGTCTGCCGAAATCGATCCTCATGGACCTCGAATTGGTCTTGACGGTTTCCTACCGATTCGCGGCGACTCCGCGCACGATGCCCGCCCACCCCCGGGCGGAACGTCCCCATTCTGACATGGACCGTGGACTTTTGCAATGGATCAGTCGAAGGCGGGAACCTGCAGGCCCTTGGCCGGGAAATGAACCGGGCTCCCAGATTCGTCGCGTCCGGGAGCCCGTTTTGTTTGCGGGAGAAGCTGCTTACGCCTGCTCGGGCGGGTTCTCCACCGGGTGCGAGTGTTTCTGCACGCGGAGGTTCAGCTCGTCGAGCTGCTTCTGGTCCACTTCGCTGGGCGCGTCGCTCAGGAGGCACTGGCCTCGCTGCGTCTTGGGGAACGCGATGACGTCGCGGATGTTGTCCGTTCCGGTCAGGAGCATGGTGAGACGGTCCAGACCCAGCGCGATGCCGCCGTGCGGCGGAGCGCCGAAGTCCAGAGCCTTGAGGAACCATCCGAACCGCGACTGGGCCTGTTCCCGCGTGATGTTCAGCAGATCGAAGATCTTCTGCTGCACCTCGGGACGGTGGATACGAATGCTGCCGCCGCCGATCTCGTTGCCGTTGAGCACGATGTCGTAGGCCTGCGAGCGGATGTGCAGCGGATCGGTGTCCAGCATGCCCAGATCTTCCGCCACCGGCGCGGTGAACGGATGATGCACCGAATCGTACCGCTTCTCGTCGGCGTTCCAGTCGAACAGCGGAAAGTCCACGACCCAGACGAATTCGAACGCGCCGGGATCATAGAGCTTCAGGTCCCGCCCGACCCGGCACCGCAGCGGCGCCAGCGCCTTGTTCGCCGCGGCCTCTTTGTCCGCCACGAGCAGGAGCAGATCGCCGTCCTTGGCGTCGAACCGCGCGATCAATTCCTTCTGCTGCTCGGGAGTGAAGAACTTGCCCAGCCCGCCGCCGATGAAGGTGGGCGTCGAGCCTTCCATCTTGAGCTTGCTCCAGGACAGGCCCTTGGCGCCGAAGTCCATGACCAGGCCGGTAAGCGTCTTCTCGATGTCGGCCCGCGAGTAGGCGTCTCCGGCCGGGGCGCAGAAACCCTTGACCACGCCGCCGTTCTCCACCGTCGAGGTGAAGACCTTGAACGTGCTCTTGCCCGCCAGGTCGGAGATGTCCTTGAGCTTCAAACCGAACCGCAGGTCGGGCCGGTCGATGCCGTAGTCGGCCATCGCCTCGCTGTAGGGCATCCGGCGCATCGGCAGCTTGACGTCCACGCCGAGGATCTCCTTCCAGATCCTGGCCACCAGCGTCTCGTGCATGCGGATGACGTCGTCGACGCCGACGAAGCTCATCTCGACGTCGATCTGGGTGAACTCGGCCTGCCGGTCCGCGCGAGGGTCCTCGTCGCGGAAGCACCGGGCCACCTGGAAGTACCGCTCGACCCCTGCGACCATCAGCATCTGCTTGAAGAGCTGAGGCGACTGGGGCAGCGCGTAGAAGGCGTTGCGGACCAGCCGGCTGGGAACCAGGAAGTCGCGGGCCCCTTCCGGCGTGCTCTTGGCCAGCATGGGCGTCTCGATCTCCCAGAAGCCCTGCGAATCGAAATATTTTCGGACCAGGGTCGTCACCTGGTGGCGGGTCTTGAGGCGTCGCTGCATCTCGGGCCGGCGCAGGTCCATGTACCGGTAGATCAGCCGGGTTTCCTCGTTGGTCTTGGTCGCGTCGTCCAGCTCGAACGGCGGGGTCTTGGCCATGTTCAGAACCTCGAACTGGTCCACGACCACCTCGATCTTGCCGGTGGCCAGCTTGGGGTTCTCCAGTCCCTCGCCGCGGGGACGCACCATGCCGCCGGCGGCGACGACCCACTCACAGCGGACCGTGCGGGCCAAGCGATGCGCCTCGGCATGGACCTCGGGATCAAAGACCAGTTGCGTCAGCCCCTCGCGATCACGCAGATCGAAAAACACCAGGTTCCCATGGTCGCGATACGATTGCACCCACCCGGCCAGTATGACTCTCTTGCCGGCGTCTTCCAGCCGAAGCCCGCCGCAGTTGTCCGTTCTCTTCAACATCGCAAGTCTCTCGACATCGACCGCTTGCCCGGCCACCGTGAGAACATACTCCGGGCGTCAGGCAAAATTCCGATCATACCGTCCGGCCCCGGCGTCGTCAAGATCGGCATCGCGAGATGGCAATCCTGGAAGCCCGGCTTCAAGGGCTTCAACTCCTCAAGGAGATCAACTGTTGAGCATCTTGAACCCCTTGGAAGCGATCGTCGGCTCGGCCTCCTGCGGATGGGGCCCGCATCAGGGCTGCGACTCTAATGTTGGAGTAATGAAAATCTAACACAACGTTGATTCTCCCCTAACATAGGAGAAGTAAAAACGGTGCCGCGTGTGGGCTGGCTTTTCGAGACTGGCTCGAAGGCACACCATGCGTTCAATCAGTTTGGGAGGCGTTACATGTCGAACGGACAATGGCGGAAACGGATTCTGGCGATGGGGCTCCTCTGTACGGCGGTCCTGTGGCCGACAGCGGTCGGAGCTCAGGAGGATGTGAACTCGCTCAAGGCGGAGCTGGAGGCGCAGAAACACAAGCAGGCGGAGCTGACGGACCGAATCAATCAGTTGGAGGCCCGCCAGAAGCTCAAGGAAAAGTCGCTCAATGAGAAGATCGAGCAGGCGACCGCTGTGAAACCCCAAGAGAAGAAAAAAGAGGATGTCATTCCCGAATCCCTCAAGTGGGCGTCGAAACTCACCTGGTCGGGCGATCTCCGCTATCGGTATGAGTACATCGATGACGACGGCGCCGATTCCGACGAACGGCACCGCAATCGAATCCGGGCCCGACTGGGGCTGGGGGTCAAGGTCAACGACGAATGGGACCTGGGATTCCGCATCGCCACCGGCAACGGCGAAGTCTCCGGCGACCCGGTCTCCACGAACCAGACGCTCGACGAAGCCTTCTCCAGGAAGCCCTTCTGGCTGGACCAGGCGTATTTCGGCTACCATCCGCAGTGGTTCAAAGGCTTCAACGTCCTCGGCGGCAAGATGGAGAATCCCTTCTACAAAGTCGGAAAGAACGAGTTGATCTGGGACAGCGACCTGACGCCCGAAGGCGTGGCCCTCACGTACGGCCTGCCCCTGTGCGAGAAGACGACGCTCACCTGGGCAGCCGGCGGATTCTGGGTCAACGAGGAATCCAGCGGCGGCGACACCTCGCTCTGGGGCCTCCAGGGCCACGTCAAGCACCAATTCAGCAAACCCACCTACCTGCTCGGCGGCGCCGGCTGGTACGACTACGGCAACATCCAGGGCGAAGAGAGCCTGGCGGACGAATGGAACGACGACAACGACGGGTTCTTCGGCAATACCCCTGCGGCTGGAGATGTCTTCGCGCTGGATTACGACCTGTTCGAGCTCTTCGCGGAGTTCGGCACGGAAATCGCCAAGCGGCCTGTGGCGATCTTCGGAAACTACGTCCAGAACACCGCGGCCCGCGACGACGACACCGGCTGGCTGGTCGGCCTCCAGGTGAACAAGGCCAAAGACCCCGGCTCCTGGCAGTTCGAGTGGGACTACCGCGATCTGGAGCGGGACGCGGTCGTCGGACAGTTCACCAGTTCCGACTTCATCGGAGGCGGCGCCGGCGGCGAAGGCCATCGCTTCGCCTTCGGATACGTGCTCGCCAAGAACGTAGCCGCGAACCTCGCCTATTACAGGAACGAGTTCGACCGGCCCGGTATCGAGGGCGAGGACTACGATCGATTCCAGTTCGACGTGGCGGTGAAGTTCTAAGATCGGACATTTAACACAATCGTAACAAAGCTCTAATTCAAAACTAACGGTCTGGGTGTACATCAAGTCAAGAGAAGACATATAATTGAGTGGAGGTTTGCATGAACAGAGTAATGGCAGGCATGATGGCGACGGTCCTGGCGATGGGCGTCGTGACGCACGCGGAGACTCTCCAGATCGAAGGCTCGACCACCGTCGGTCCGGTGGCGGACGCGTTTGCCGAGTACTTCAAGAGCGTGCAGCCGGATCTGGCCCTCACGGTCAAGAAAACCGGCAGCGGCGACGGGGCCGCGGCCCTGATCGACGGCCGCTGCGACGTCGCGACGATGAGCCGGTTCATGAAGCCCGAAGAGTTCCAGAAGGCGGTGGCCAACAAGGTGCTGCCCGTGGCCCATGTGGTCGCGATGGACGGCGTGTGTATCGCGGTCCATCCGTCCAACCCGGTCAAGGCCCTGACCACGGCGCAGGTCCGCGACATCTACGCGGGCAAGGTCACCAACTGGAACCAGGTCGGCGGCTCGAACACGCCGATCGTGGCGATCAGCCGGGATACGTCCTCCGGCACCTACGAAACCTTCGACGAGCTGGTCATGAAGAAGTCCCCGATGGCCGCGAGCGTCGAGTACGTCAACGCCAACCCACAGGCCCAGGCGCGAATCCGCACAACCTCCGGCGCGATCGGGTACGTCGGTCTGGGCTTCCAGGAAGGTGTCAGGATCCTGCCCATCGACGGGATCCTGCCTACGAGGCAGACGATCGCCAACGGAACGTATCCGTTGGCCCGACCCTTGTTCCTCTTCACCAACGGCTATCCCAAGCTCGGTTCGGTCGTCCACAAGTTCGTCAGCTTCTATCTCACCGAGAAGGGCCAGGAACTGGTCGAAGCCAAGGGCTTCGTTCCGCTGACCAACTACTGAGGGGAAGTACGAAGTGTGAAGTTCGAAGTGTGAAGTCAGAGGCTTCGCAGTCCGCAGCGCCGGCTCTTGCTTCAAGCATCAAACTTCAAACTTGGAACTTGCGCCCATGATGAATAGTACAGAACTAAGTCTCACAGTGGAGCCGGCGGCCGATCCTCCAAGGCCGCTGGCTCTCACGCCCGGCGAGGACTTGAGAGGGTATCTTCTCGCTCATCTCGGTCGGGCGGTTCTGTTTCTGATGACGCTCAGCTCCGTTCTGGCGGTGGCCCTGATTCTGCTGTTCGTCATCGTTCGTTCCCTGGGTTTCCTGTCGGGCTACAGCGTTGTCGAATTCCTGGCGAGTCGGGACTGGCGTCCCACGGCGGACAGTCCGGTCTTCGGCTCCCTGGCGATCATCGTCGGGTCGCTCTATGTGTCGTTCGCGGCCCTGGTGTTCGCGGTCCCCATCGGCCTTTTGGCGGCGGTGTTTCTCAGCGACGTTCTCTCGTGGCAGGCTCGCAACGTCGTCAAGCCTGTGGTCGAGATCCTCGCGGCCATCCCTTCCGTGGCGTATGGCTTCTTCGCCGTCCTGGTCCTGGCGCCGTGGATGCAGAGAGAGTTCGGGTTCAGCACCGGGACCAACGCGTTGAACGCCTCGCTGATTCTGGCGGTCATGGCGCTGCCGACGATCATCAGCGTCGCGGAGGATTCGATCTCCGCTATCGGGCGGGAGCTTCGCGAGGCCTCCTACAGTTGCGGCGCGACGCGGATGGAGACCATGATCAAGGTCGTGATCCCCGCGGCGCACAGCGGCATCATCGCCGCGGTCGTTCTGGGCATGATGCGGGCCATCGGCGAGACCATGGTCGTCTGGATGGCCTCGGGCAACGCGACCCAGATCCCCAGCCCCTGGTGGGACGTGTCGCAATCGATCCGCACGATGACCGCGACGATCGCCGGCGAGATGGGCGAATCGCCCGAAGGCTCGCAGCATCGCGGCGCCCTGTTCGCCGTCGGCGTACTGCTGTTGATCCTGACGTTCGGCCTGAACATCGTCAGCGAGTATTTCCTCTCCAGGGCCAAGAAAGCGACGGGAAAATCCTGACATGAACCTCAAGATCCGCGGGAAACTCGATCAGCTCTTCACAGCGGCCACCGGCCTGTCGGTCGTGCTGCTGATGCTCGTGCTCGTCGCGATCCTCGGGCCCATGCTCTATCGGGGCAGCAACGCGGTGTTCTTCCGGGGCACGGTCGAGTTCCGCAAGATGCAGCGGGACCTCTTCCGGCGGGCCGACGACGCGACGCTCGGCGCTGAGATCGCCGAGACCGAGACGCTCCGCCGGCAGGTGTACGCGACGATCGAGGAGTTCCGCAAGGGGGTCGACGTCGAAGCGATGACCGGTCAGGCGCGGGAACTCCATCGCAGGTTCGGCGAGGAGCTACGGGCCAAAGACATCCCCTCGGACCAGTACACCCAACTGCGCAGCCTGACGCGCGACCTTCGGGACAACCTGGAAGCCGCTTTCGCCAAGCGGGACATCGAGGAGATCCGTCCCCTCATCAAGGGCATCCTCCAGCACGCGGAGAATCCCTCATTCAAGGGAACCTCCGCCGAGCAGTTCTTCGAGATCGCCAGGAGCTTTCTCGCCACGGCCGAGAAGGTCGATCTGAACCACCAGCAGGAATACGCCGCGGCGCTGCGAGAAGTCGAGGGCATTCTCTTCCACACGCAGGATCTGCCCGGCCTGCTGGGCCCGCGGCCCGACGAACCGCAGCCGCTGCTGGTCATGCTGCGCTATGGCGCCACCCGCTGGGACCAGGCCGAAGAGCTGCTCGACCGCTTCTTCTGGGTCGAGGAATGGGTCGAACAAGAGCCGGGCAAGCCGCTGGTGATGCATCGAAAACCCCGGGCGAGCCTGTTTCCCGAGCCCTTGCAGCCCTTGTTCGCCTACGTCCAGGCGAATGCGGACAAGATGCTGCTTCCGAAGTCCACCGCCTACTGGCAGTTCTTCCTCGACGACAACATCAACAGCCACTATTTCGGCGGAGTCGGGCCTGAGATCCTGGGAACGCTCTTCATCACCGTCGTCGGCATGCTGTTCGTGATTCCCTTGGGCGTCGTCTCGGCGGCTTACCTCGTCGAGTGCGCCTCCGACGGCCAGGTGATCCGGATCATCCGCATGTGCATCAACACCCTGGCGGGGGTTCCGAGCATCGTGTTCGGCCTGTTCGGCCTGGCGTTCTTCGTCTTGTTCCTGTTCCCTTTGCTGGGTTTTGCGCCCAAGCCGTGCATCCTGGCGGCCTCCCTGACACTGGCGGTCCTGACGCTGCCCGTGATGATCCGCGCCAGCGAGGAAGCCATCCGCGCGGTCCCGCGGTCTTATAAGGAAGGCTCTCTGGCCCTGGGGTCCAGCCGGTTTCACACCTTCATGTCCGTGACGCTTCCGGCGGCCCTGCCCGGCATTCTCACCGGCGTGATCCTGAGCCTGAGCCGGATCGCGGGCGAGACGGCGCCGATCCTGTTCACCGGCGCGGTGGCCATGGGCGACGTGCCCTGCTCCGTATTCCATCCGACGCGGACCCTTTCCTACGGCAGCTACAACATGGCCGTGGGCGATCGCCTCGCGATGATGGTGCCCCACAACCAGTACGGAATGGTCGTCACGCTCGTGATGCTCATCCTGATCCTCAATGCCGTGGCCATCATGCTGCGAACCCGCGTGTTCAGAAAGCTCAGAGGACAATGACCGAGGAAGACCAAGACATGCAAACGGCAGCGGAACACATCAGAAAGTCGGATGCCAGAACGACGATCGCCGTCAACCGAAAGCCGGATTCGACGGCCCGAGCGGAAACCGATTCCTGCGGCTGCGCGGTCATCCGGTCGAAGGACTTCTGCCTCCACTACGGCTCCAAGGTGGGTGTGAAGAACATTACGATGGACATCTTCCCGTGCTCGGTCACCGCGATCATCGGCCCCAGCGGCTGCGGCAAGAGCACCTTCCTGCGCAGCATCAACCGGATGAACGATCTGATCCCCCACGTGCGGACCGAAGGCCGGCTCGAGGTGAACGGGCATCACATCTACGACAAGCGGACAAACCTCGTGAACCTCCGCCAGCAGGTGGGCATGGTCTTTCAGAAGCCCAATCCCTTCCCCAAGAGCATCTTCGACAACGTCGCCTACGGCCCGCGTCTGCAAGGCGTCAAACGCCAGGACGAACTCCAGCACGTCGTCGAGCAGAGCCTTCGCGCCGCGGCCCTCTGGGACGAGGTCAAGGACGATCTGAGCAAGTCGGCGCTGGCCCTCTCCGGCGGCCAGCAGCAAAGGCTGTGCATCGCCCGCGCCCTGGCCACCAAGCCGCGGGTGCTCCTGATGGACGAACCCTGCTCGGCCCTGGACCCGATCGCCACCGCCAAGATCGAGGACCTCATCGGCCAGCTCCAGAGCACCTACACGATCGTGATCGTCACGCACAATATGCAGCAGGCGGCCCGAGTCAGCGAACGGGCGGCCTTCTTCTGCCTGGGCGAGCTGATCGAATACGATTACACCTCCCGAATCTTCAGCAATCCCAAGAAGAAGCAGACGGAGGATTACGTCACAGGCCGGTTCGGCTGATCCCCCCTGTCCCAACGCACGAGCCCCTCGTTCGGGCGCCTTCGGCGCAAGATGAAAGGCCGTGCGCCTGTGCAACGCACAGCCTTTTGGTTGGAGGCCCTGTGGATGGCTCGGTCACTGCCGCAGACGCGATGCCCGCGGAAGCGGTCTCACTAGGAGAGACGCTGTTTGGGAATGTAAGCCGAATCCAAGGGTAGGGTTTGCCGGTAAATGGGCCACCGTCGCCCAGCGGCCACAAGGGAAAACGCCAAGTCCTTTGCGTGTATCGGACACCAGCATGTCGGTTTCGAGTTCCGCCAACATAGCACTCCAATTCCGCTACTCCCCTCTGACAGCGCCGCCAATCCGTCGCATGGTTAAGATACGAGAGCGGCGCAGCCTCCACCAATCGGGAAAATCCTGAATTTGCATGGAGAACGCGATATTTCCGCGGAGGTCTCGGTCGGCGGGGGCCGGCGAGTCGTCGCGAGGACCCGATGCGACACCCGACGGAATCCGGCGTGGATCGTCCGTCGGCCAGACGAAGCCAAGTCTTTTATTTGCAGGAAGTTGCACATAGACCTCTCCCCCAGGAAGAAACCCGATGCAAGAGACGCAAAGGAATCCGAAAGGCAGATTATCGCGACAGGGGATCGGGGTATCCCGACCCGGGCGGGCCTTGTCCGATCGGGAGATTCTCGTCGTGGACGAACGCGAAATGAATCGACACAGAGAGGCGAAACCAACGCAGGCATAGCAGGACTGCGCTCGGCGTTGATAGGCAATTCCCCTACAAGCCCGTCCCACGGCCCCAATCCCGCAGGACGCAAGACAGAGGACGCAGACGCTCGGAGTTCTTCGTCCTCTGTCCTTCGTTCCAGCCGATCAAGCCTCTTCGGCCTGCTCTTCCCTGGCCTTCTCTTCCTTGGCCTGCTCTTCGGTCTGCTCGGCCACCACGGTGACGCGGACGGTGGCGGTCAGATCCTCGGTGAACCGCAGAGTGACCTCGTGCGCGCCGACGTTCTTGATGTGCTCGGGCAGCTTGACGATCTCGTCGGCCACCTCGAAGCCCTGCGACCGCAGGTTGGCGGCGATCATCGGCTCGGTGATGGAGCCGAAGAGCACGCCCTGTTCGTTGGCCTTGGCAGCCAGGACCGCCTCGGCCCCGTTGACCGCCGCCACGGCCTTCTCGATCCGCTTGCGTTCCTGCAGACGCTGCTCGGCGCGCTTGGCCTTCTCCTGCGCGATCGCGCGGATGTTGCCGTCCGTAGCGACCTTCGCCAGGCCCTGAGGCAGCAGGTAGTTCCGGGCGTAACCTTCGGTGACGTCCACAACGTCCCCGAGCCAGCCCAGTTTCTTGATATCCTCACAGAGCAATACTTTCATATCAAAACCCCTTGGAATTGGTTATTTACTATCTGCCGTTTACTATTTGGCTTCAGTCGGGGGGTGGGACACACTCCACGGCATCGTCCTGTCCTCAATCGTAAATAGCAGATCGTAAATCGTAAATCGAATCACGTCGTGTACGGCAGCAGGGCCATGAAGCGGGCCCGCTTGATCGCGGCCTTGGCCTTCCGCTGGCAGCCGGCGCAGTTGCCGCTCCGCTTGCGGGAGTAGATCTTGCCGCGGTTGGTCAGCAGCTTCTGCAGAGTGTCGATGTCCTTGTAATCGATGTACTTGACGCTGCCCCGGCAGAAACGGCACTGGGTCTGGTCCCGCGCGCCGGCGAACCCGGTCCGTCTCCTGGTCGTCGTTTTTTGCTGTCCTGTTCTTTGTGTTCTTGGTCGCATCGCCATATCTTACCTCATTTCTCAGTCAATCGTCCGTTGCCGCCAAAGGCCCGCGGGCCGGGAGGGCCCCGCGGTTCGCTTCCGGTCGGCCATGATCAAAACGGGATATCATCGTCGGGCACGGGTCCGCCCGGTCGCCCGGGACCGGAGGGGCCGGCCTCGTCAGAACCATAACCGCCCGCGTCGGGCTGATCCGGACTGCCGCCGCCGCCACCGCTGGGGCCGGCGCCGCCGGGCATGAAGGTGAAGTTCTCCACCGTCACCCGGTGCTTGCTGCGCTTGACGCCGTCCTGGCCGGTCCACTGATCGAAGGACAGGCGGCCTTCCACGAAGATCGGCCGGCCCTTCTTGAAGAACTTGTTGATGTTCTCCGCCATGCGTCCGAACGCGCGGCAATCCACGAAACAGACTTCCTCTCGCTTCTGGCCGCTTTGGTCGTTCCACGTCCGGTTCGTCGCCAGTCCGAAATCCACCACGGCGGTCTGGCTCGGCGTGTACGAGAGCTGCGGGTCCCGCGTCAGATTGCCCATCAGCAGTATCTTGTTGAAACTTGCCATAACATCGTCCATTGCGCGTCGTGCAGGCTGCATCCTGCGTATTGCGTCCCGCACGACGCGCCGCCTGCAACGCAATACTCAATCCTTCGGTGCTCCACCGCCTCACTCCCGTCGGGGGCCGCAGAGCGGCGAGTCCCCGCCGATCAGCGATCGCGGTAGCCGGCCCCACGGCCGCCGTCGTCGAAATCGCCCAGGCCCGGCACGTCGCTCAGGCTGCGTCGAGGCCGACGATCCCCGCGGCCCTCCGCATCGTCGCGGTCCGGCGCCGCTTCGATCGGAACATCGTCCTTCGGCAGGCCCTTGATGTCCGCCTCGATCAGCTCAGGCGGCCGTTTCTCGGTGCCCAGGACCAGGCAACGCATCACCTTCTCGGACAACTGGACGTCTTTCTCGATGCCCGAGATGCGACGGCCGTCGGCCTTGAAGTAGGCCAGGATGTACGTGCCGCGCTGTTTGCGCTCGATGTCGTACGCGAGCTTCCGCTCGCCCCACTTGCGAATGGCGACCACTTCGGCCTCCGCTCGCTTGAGGATGTTCTCGATCATGGCCAGCGTCCCGTCCCAGTCGGCGGTCGCCAGAGCCGAATCCACCAGAAACATCCCCTCGTATAATCGTTTTGCAGTCATTTGTTAACCTATGACCTCCCGATTGTGAATAATCTCACATCAACGTTCAAACCAACAGAGCCGGATCATTGCTCCTGCGCCCTGTTGAACTCATTCATCGTCTTGTTCAAACCGAAGCGCAGCCAGTACAGCACCGCGTCGCGGGCCTTGAGAATCGCGTCGTTCAGCCGCTGACGCTCCTCGGGGGCCGGACGGCCCAGCACGTAGCCGACCGCCTCGGCGCCGGAGCACTGGCCGATCCCGATCCGGCATCGCGGAAACTCGTTGGAACCGAGTTTCTCCACGATGTCGGCCAGCCCATTGTGCCCGCCGGCCGAACCCTTGGCCCGGATGCGAATCACGCCGGGCTCCAGGGCGAGGTCGTCCGTCACCACCATCAGGTGGCTGCGGTCCAGCTTGTAGAACCCCACGGCGGTCGCAACCGACTCGCCGCTGCGGTTCATGAACTGCCAGGGCTTCATCAGGATCACTTTCGTGCCCTCGAAGAGCCCTTCGCCGATCCGGGCGCCGAACTTGCGCTGTTTGACCTCGATTCCCAAAGCGTCCTCCAGGGCCTCGATCACTTTGAAGCCCAGGTTATGCCGCGTCTCGGCGTATTCCGAACCCGGATTTCCCAAACCAGCAACAAGTCTGAGTTCTGCCATCGGCTCCGATTCCGCTGTGCAGGCGCTGCGACATTGCCGCTATTCGGCGCCTTCTTCGCCCTTGGGCGTCTTCTCGGTGATGACCTCGGGCGCCGCAGGCGACTCGGCTTCGAGCTGCTCGGTGGTCTTGGCCTCGGCCACGACGCGGCAGCTCACCACGGCGATGTCCGGCGAGCTCACGAGCTTGACGCCGTCGGGCAGCTTGATGTCGCCGGCCTTGATCGTTTCGCCGACGCCCAGGTCCTTGATGACCACCGTGATCTTTTCCGGAATGTTGATCGCCAGGCACTCGATCTCGATGTGGTCGGCGTTCGACTCGACAATGCCGCCCTCGGACGCGCCCTTGGCGATGCCCTTGAGCTCGACCGGCACGTCCACCGTGATCATTTCCGTCACGTCGACCCGCATCAGATCCACGTGCACGACGTCGCGGCCGAGGTGATCGAACTGAAGCTCCTTGATGAGCATCTTTCCCGTGGCCCCGTTGATCGTGATGTCCATCAACCGGTGCCCGTGGTGGATGCCCTCCAGAAAATCGTGCGCGTTCACCGTAATCGCGACGGGCTCTTCTTTGTGCCCGTACACGATGCACGGAATGCGGCCCTGCTTGCGAACCGCCGAAGCGGCCTTCGAGCCGATCCGCTCTCTCAACTCAGCCTGTAAAGCCAACGTCTTGTCCATAAGCCTCACCTGATAAACCTATATGCCAAATCACACGCAATCACGGTACGTCCTGAGCGAAAAGACTGCTCACGGATTCATCCCGGTGGATCCGCTTGATCGCCTCACCGAGCATCCCAGCCACGCTCAGGACCTTGATCTTCTTGAGTTTCTTGGCCTCTTCGCTCAGCGGGATGCTGTTCGTCACGACCACCTCGTCGATCGGGGCCTTCTCCAGCCGCTCCAGCGCCGGCGGAGCGAACACCCCGTGCGTCACGCCCACGCGCACGCTCTTGGCGCCGCGCTGCTTGACCAGCTCGGCCGCCATGCAGACCGTGCCGGCCGTGGCGATGATGTCGTCGCACATCAGGACGTTGCAGCCTTCGACCGAGCCGATCAGCTCGCCGGCCTGGACCTGCGAACCGCTGAGACGTTTCTTGTGAACGATCGCCAGGTCGCCGCCCAGGTGGGCGGCGTACTTCGCGGCGGTCTTGATATTGCCCACGTCCGGCGAAACCACCGTCAGATCGTCGATCCGCTTGTCCCGGAAATACCGGCTCAGGACCAGTTCGCCCGTCAGATGATCGACCGGGATGTCGAAGAAGCCCTGCAACTGGTGGGCGTGCAGATCGATCGCCAGCACGCGGTCGGCGCCCGCCGTGGCGATGATGTTGGCCACGAGCTTGGCGGTGATCGGCACCCGGCCCTCGTCCTTGCGGTCCTGGCGGGCGTACCCGAAGTACGGAATCACCGCGGTGATCCGCTTGGCGCTGGCCCGACGCAGACAGTCCAGGTAGATCAACAGCTCCATGAGGTGCTCGTCCACCGGCTTGCACGTCGACTGGACGACGAAACAGTCACGACCGCGGACGTCGTCCTCGATCCGAATCGCCTTTTCCCCGTCCGGGAACTTGGTGACCTTGGCGCCGCCGACGGGAATGCCCAGGTATCGGCACACCTCGCCCGTCAGTTCCGGGTTGCTGCTTCCGGGAAAAATCTTAAGATTGTCGTTCAGAAACATCTAACACCGTTCCTACTCTGCACAGACCTTGTCCACATTCTCCTGCGACACCACCGTTCCGGCGCCGACGTTGGCGCCCGCCGGAAGAGTCAGCGGCGCGATCAGGACCGCGCCGGAGCCGACGTTGCAGTCGTCTCCCACGGAGGTCCGATGCACGTGATGACCGTCATAATTGGCGGTGATCGATCCGGCGCCGACGTTCACCCGCCGCCCGATCGTGGCGTCGCCAAGGTAACTGTGATGCCTGGCGCGAACGCCGTCGGCCAGCGAGGTGTTCTTGACCTCGGTGAAGACGCCCAGCACGACGTCGTCCCCGATCACGGTCCCTTCCCGAAGGAATGCGAACGGCCCGATCCGGCAGTCCCGCCCGATCTTGACGGCGCCGTGAATGTACACGAACGGCTCGATCACTGTGTCCTGGCCGATCTGGGCGCGGGCGTCGATCCAGGTGTTCTCCGGGTCCACGATCGTCACTCCGTTCTCCATCAGCTCCTGCTGGACGCGGTGCTGCATGATCTTGCTGGCGACGCTGAGCTGGGTCCGGCTGTTGACGCCCATGGCCTCTTCGGGCCGGACCGCGGTGACCGCCACAACCTTGTTGCCGGTGGCGATCAGCACCGACAGAGCGTCTGTCAGATAGTATTCCTTCTTGACGTTGTTCGGCTTGACCTGCGTCAGGGCCTTGAACAAGGCCTGGTTGTTGAACAGGTAGTAGCTTGGGTTCACTTCTCTGATCACCCGCTGCTCGGGGGGGCAGTCGCTGTGTTCCACGATGCCCTGGATGTTGCCATAGGCGTCGCGGACGATGCGTCCGTAGCCGGTCGGGTCGTCCAGGACCGCGGTCGCCAGCGTGGCCGCCGACTGCTCGGCCTCGTGCTTTTCGATCAGCGTCTGGAGGGTCTTGGCCCGGATCAGGGGACCGTCGCCGCACAGCACGAGCGTCTGGCCGACGAAGCTCTCCAGGTGCTCCCGACAGCACATGACCGCATGCGCGGTGCCCAACTGCTGGGTCTGGTGTACCCAGACGATGTCGGAGGCGTCGGAGAACCGGTCCTGCACCTGGTCGGCTCTGAAGCCGACGATGACGTAAATCTTGTCCACGCCTACACTTCGGCATGCGTCGAGAACGTACGCCAGCATGGGACGACCCGTCACCTCGTGCAGCACCTTGGGCAGCTTGGTGTTCATCCGGCTGCTCACCCCGGCCGCCAACAAGATCGCGACTCTATCTGCCATTGAAAGATCCTTGAATCTGCTATTTACGATTTACTATTCACTATTTGGCGTTGCCTCGACGGGAATCGCGATTCCGAGAGCCGTCTGCGATCGCAAACAGTAAATAATAGACTGTCGATCCAAACACCTACCCGGCCTGGACTCGAACCAGGAATAGGAGGACCAAAACCTCCTGTGTTGCCGATTACACCACCGGGTAAACACATAGAAATCTACTATTTACGATTTACTATTTGCGATTGGCGGATCTACCCTGGAACCGGACAGCCCCTTGGGCGACTTCAAATAGTAAATAGTCGATAGTAGATCGTCGATCCAAATTGTCACGGGAACCACGCCCGGCGCGGTCCGGCGAGGCCTTGTCGGAGGCTTGAGTCAGCCATGCCGTGATGCTGCTGACCCCAAAATGGGCCTTTTCGACCCGATCTACCCCATGCGACAAGGCAGTCCTAAACGATGGACTATACTCGATCCAAACCTACCATGCAACTTTTTTTCCGTTTTTTAACCACAGGAACCCCCGGAAATATATAATGTAAGGTGATTCTGACACAGACCGGAGCTTTGCCGAAGGGAGAACCATGGAGCAGTCTTCAAAGCGCGTTATCCTGGGACTTACGGGCTCCTTGGGGAGCGGTTGTACGACTTTGAGCAGAGCTCTTGAGGAGAAAGGCTTCAAACGGGTCTCCATTTCCCGCCTGATAAAGGAAAGGTTCAGGAAGTTGCACCAGGAACAGGAACCCACACAGGCGAGCTATGGGCCAGACTGGCGAGCGGAACTTCAAGACATCGGCAACAGAGGCAGGCAAGGTAAGTTTGCCCCGGATGGAGACAGCAAGAAGGATTTCAGGGCTTATTGGGTTGAGCTCGCCCTGAGCAACGCCGAGCCCGAAAAGGGGGATGTCGTCGTCGATGGGATCAGAAACATGGCTCATCCGGTTTTTGCGTACTTTTGAGGCTCATCCGGCTTTTGCGTACTTGGAGATAGGGCAACGGCCGGCCGCCGTGGACGCTGTCCCCGGACCCCTGGGATTTTCCGCGTTAAGCCAGAAACATGATGGCGGAGG
>DATIKY010000257.1:0-2336 GCA_035476995.1 Sedimentisphaerales bacterium
CACCTTGTCCATCTGGGAGACCGCGGTGTTCACCTGGTCGATCCCCTGCGCCTGCTCCTGAGAGGCCGCCGCGATCTCGCTGACCAGGTCCGTCGTCTTGCTGACGCTCTGGACGATCTCCTCCAGGACCTTGCCGACCTCGGTGGCGATGTCCACGCCATTCTTGGAGTTCTTGACCGATTCCTCGATCATGCTCGCGGTATTCTTGGCGGCTTCCGCCGACCGCATCGCCAGATTCCGCACCTCTTCCGCAACGACGGCGAAGCCCTTGCCCGCTTCGCCCGCTCTCGCGGCTTCGACCGCGGCGTTGAGAGCCAGCAGGTTGGTCTGGAACGCGATCTCATCGATCACCTTGATGATCTTGGCGGTCTCATCGGAGCTTTTCTGGATCTCCTGGATCGCTGCGTTCATCCGGCTCATGGATGAGGTGCCGACGGCGGCGGCCTTCTTCGCCTCCGCCGCCTGGACATTGGCCTGCTGGGCATTGCCGGCGTTTTGCTTGGTCATGCTGGACATCTCTTCGAGACTCGATGAGGTCTCCTGCAGTCCAGCGGCCTGCTCCGTTGCGCCTTCGGCCAGCGACTGCGAGGCCGAGGAGACCTGGCTGGATGCGGAAGCGACCTGCCCGGCCCCTTCCGTCAACTGCACAATGATCCGGCCGAGCGCCCTCGATACGGATCGTGCAAAGAGAACTCCGATCGACATGCCGACTCCAGCCACCACGACAACCGCAATGCCGGCGATCCAAACCTGGGCGCGAGTCCCGCCGGCCACGATGAGGTCGATCTCGCTGACGATCTCGGTCACCTCATCCACCGGGACTGTGGTTGCGACGACATAGTGATTGTCCCCCAACACCAGCGGACTGAAGGCCGTGTACTTGTCCACCCCCTCAAAGACATAGCGTGACAGTCCTGTGGTGCCCTGGAGCATCTGGTCTTTGACAATCGTCGCCAGTTCGCCGAAACGGGAGTCGCTGAGGTTCGTGGCGTCCTTCAGCGTGTACCTCGGATGCGTGATGAGGACTCCCTTTTCGTTGAGGATGTAGGCATAGCCCGTCTTTCCATAGACGCTGCCGGCCAGCAGGTCCTGGACCAGACTCCAGTCCACGTTGATGACGACTACGCCGTGCAGCTCGCCCTGCACGTACACGGGGGCGGCTATCCGGATCTCCGGATTGCCCGTGTTCTTGGCAATCTCCACAGGCGTGATGTAAACCTGCCCTTCGGGCATCTTCTTGGCGGTTTCGAACCAGTCGGCGCCGCTCCGTGTCCCCAGGGCGTCTTCGTTCACGAGGACGCCGTTGTTGACGACCACGATCTCTTTTCCCCCCGCATCGAGGAATCGAGCCTGGGGGTAGCAGGGTTTCAGGCCTTTGGCCGTCTGCAGCTTGACTCGCTGCGTGACCTCGAGCAGATCCCGCCGAAGAAGCTGAATGCTGTCCTCGGCTGCCGCCTGGCTCATCTCGTCTATGTATCCGCTGATGCACACGAGCCAGTCCCAGTCGGCGAAATAGGTGTAAGCAAGGAACTTCTGGCGGTTTTCGAACGCATACGTGAGCCACCCGTTTTCGCCGGACTTGCGACGGTCGAGCATCTCCTGGAAGACGGTCAGCTTCATGTCGGTGATCACGTTCTTCCCAACGAACTCCGTTCGCGGGTGAACCAGGGTGTCGCCTTTCGAGTTGAGCACAAAGGCATAACCGGTTTTCCCGACCTTCTTGGACAGGACCATCTTGGGCAGGGTCGTATCGACTCCAACGGTCTGTCCGTTGGATTCCTTCTGAAGGACAGCCGCATCGAGGATCCCAGTGAGGATCAGATCGCAGTGCGCTCGCGTGATGCGATTCCACAGCTCGCTCGATCCGGTCTTTGCCTGGATATAGGAGTGAACGGTTCCCGAGGCAGCGAGTCCCAGGGCATCGTTTTGGACTGCAGTGACGAAGGTTGAGACGATCTCGCCATCCTGCTTCGTGCCTGCCAGCAGGGCGTCCTCGGCGTTCTTACGCAGACGTTCGCCTGTCAGCTCGGCCACCCGGTTCCCTGAGGACAACTGGGTATGCACGCTCAACGTCCCCATGACCATGACTGGGACGACGGCCAGCAGAATGCAGAGGCCGCCCAGTTTTGTGACAAGTCTCATTCTCTCCAGCATCTGTTTCTCCTTCCATTAGTCGCTCGAACAGCGAGGAGTCTACCTAGTGTAGTGTTCTATTCTGATGCGACATTAAGCGTATCCCACGCGCGGGCGACCTTGGCGAGAATCTCTTCGGCCTTGGCCGTCCAGACGAACGGCTTGGGGTTGTCGTTGTGCTGTGCTATGTAATCCATGATGGT
>DATIKY010000258.1:0-12041 GCA_035476995.1 Sedimentisphaerales bacterium
CCAGAGACATGGGCGACGTTGCCTTTGTGGTTCGTCGCCTTCCCCCATGCCATGTTTCTGGCGCAAAGCGACAAATCCCAGGGGGTTGGGGACGGCGTCCCCAAAGGCCATGGAAGTACGCGAAAACCGGATGAGCCAAAACCAAGATAGAGGGGGATTAGACATGGCGGCATCCTGGCTCGGCATTGATTCGTCATAGGACCCTGTTTCTGCCGTGATTGAATAGACTTAACGACACCAGAATGGAGGTATGGAGCATGTTCACGCACAAGAAACCAATGTCGAAACCCAGTTGCGTATTGCTGATAGCGGTCCTTCTCGTGATGGTCTCCGGCAGCGATACGCAGGCCGATGTCATTTTTGGCCAAGCCACGAACTTGGGGGCAACCGTGAATTCTTCGGCCGACGACCTGTTTCCCGTCCTATCACCCGACGGCTTGGAGCTGTATTTCACCTCCCTTCGCCCCGGCGGGAGCGGGAACGGCGACATCTGGGTCGCCAAACGCGCCAGTGTGCAGAACCCGTGGGGTCCGCCGAGCAATCTGGGGCCGAACGTGAACACCCCGACTTGGGAAGCCGTCTGGAGTATGTCGGCTGACGGACTGACTCTGTACTTTGACTCGGGCGGTCCGGGCGGGCGTTGCTATCAGACCACACGCGCCGCCAGAGATGCTCCATGGCAACCGCGTGTCGATCTCGGTCCGGCCATCGGTCCAGGGTCTGGCGAGGCAATCATTTCGTCCGATGGCTTGGAACTCTACCTCATCACTTCGTGGCCGGGGGGATCTGGCCGGTGGGATACCTGGGTGAGCACGCGGGCCACACCTTCGGATCCTTGGGGGACGCCGGTGAATCTCGGTCCAACGATCAACACCGCCCATGATGATTGCCCCACGTGGATCTCCCCGGATGGTTTAACGCTTCTTCTTGGATCGGACCGCCCTGGGGGATTTGGCAATTACGACGTGTGGATGACGACTCGGCCCTCCAAGAGCAGCCCCTGGGGTCCAGCGAGAAACCTCGGACCCTCGATTAACACAGTGTATTCTGAAGAGATTATCAGCATCTCGTCTGACGGCCGGTGCTGCTATTTTGATGATTTTGGCGGCCCGCACCCGGGCGGGCTAGGCGCGGCGGACCTCTGGCAAGCACCCATCTTTCCCATCGTGGATTTCAACAGCGACGGCAAGGTCGATGAGAAGGACCTGGCCTTCCTGGTGAACGACTGGGGCATCAGCGACTGGATGTCGGCCTGCGATATCGGCCCGTTTGCCTGGGGCGACGGCCTGGTGGACGAGAAAGATCTGCGCGTCCTCATGGAATCGCTGATGACGCCCGGCCCCAGGGCTTCGGGTGTTCCCTGCGATGTGGTCCTGAGCTGGATCTCTCCCTCGATTGCTAAGAGCTCCGACGTTTACCTTGGGACTTCCTTCGAAGCGGTCAACACAGCCACTCGCGATGATCCCTGCGACGTGCTGGTCAGTTGGGGTCAGCAGGAGACGACCTATGCTCCTGAGGCACCTCTGGAGTTCAGCCGGACCTACTACTGGCGAGTCGACACGGTTTTGGGCGCTTCGACCACCTCGATCTGCAAAGGACCTGTCCTATCCTTTGCGACCGAGCCCTTCGCCTACGCGATCCAGAACATCACCGCCACCGCCTCCAGTTCACAAGCCGGTACGAGTCCACAGAAGACCGTGGATGGTTCGGGTCTGGATAAGAACGACGCACACTCGACCAATACGCAGGATGTGTGGCAGAGCACGGCGACTCCAGGACCGCACTGGATTCAATACGAGTTCGACAAGGTCTACGCGCTGCATGAGCTGTGGGTCTGGAACTCCAACCAGTTGGTCGAGCCGATCCTGGGCTTCGGCGCCAGAACCGTCAAGATCGAGTACTCCGTCGACGGCGCGACCTGGACGATGCTGGACAAAGTGCCGGAATTCGCCAGGGCGCCGGGTGAACCCGCCTGCAAGCCAAACACTACGGTCAACTTCGGCGGCGTCTTGGCGAAGCACGTCAAGCTGAGCATCGATGCCAACTGGGGCCCCGTAGCACAGACCGGCCTGGCGGAGGTGCGGTTCTTCTACATCCCCGACCGTCCCTGGGCAACGATGCCATGAACCGAGTGGAGGCAAATGACGCCTTGTGATTGACGTTTGGCCTGATCGACGACGTGCGGATCTACAGGCGGGTCGTGAGGCCGTAGGGCGTTGGGAAGGAGAAGTTGGAAGTGTGAAGTGTCAAGTGAGGAGGACGAAGATCCGAGGTGCGTCCTCTCTTGCTTGCCATTTGACACTTCAAACTTGAGACTGGGGTCGCGGCGGGATATCATTCTGATGGCGTCGCACGTCGGGCATTGGCGTTTTCGACGCCGATGGGCTTCGTACTGAAAGGGGATCGGGATGAATCACGTTTCACGACGGGAGCTGATGGGTGCGGCGCTGGGCCTGGCCGCTGCGGCGGGCATATCGCACGATCGAACGCAGGCCGCGACCGCATCGCCCTCGCGAACCCGCTACATCGCAGCCTATGACACCGAGTCGCCCAACTGCCTGGCCGCGTGCAAGAAGATCGTGGCGGTCCACAAACGGCTCGAAATACCCGCGACGTTCTTCCTCGTCGGCCGGACGCTCGAAGCCAACGCCGCCGAGTACAAGGCCCTCCTGTCCGACCCGCTCTTCGAGGTCGCCTCGCACACCTGGAGCCACAAGCTGCTGTGCGACAACGCGATGTGCGGCAAGGCCGTCTCGCCGGAGGAGAAACGCGAGGAGGTGCTGAAAAGCAAGGCTCTGATCGAGCAGGTCTTCGAGCGGCCCTGCGTCGGACTGCGACCCGCGGTCGGTTTCGACACCGGTTTCAAAGGGGCAACCGACGTACTGACTCTCGCCCGCGAAGCAGGCTACCGATACACCAGCAGCCTACTCTGGGGTCCCGATTGCTCGATGCCCGCCCTGATCGAAGCGCCATTCCACTACGGCTCGGACGGTTTCGCGGACCTCTGGGAACTGCCCGGTCACGGCTGGCACGAGAACCTCCTGAAGGACAACAACCGCTGGGGCCCGAAACGTCTGACGCTCTGGCCGTCGCCGATGCCGGAGGGGATCCCGACGAAGTTCGTGAAAACGCCCGACGACGAGTTCCAGGTCAATCGGGTCTTCCTCGAAAAGGCCCGCGAATGGAGCAAGCCGCACGTCTCCCTGATCTGGCACCCCTGGTCGCTGAACGCCTTCGATCCGGACATGAAGATGCTCGAACTGAC
Source organism: Sedimentisphaerales bacterium (assembly GCA_035476995.1). Lineage (GTDB taxonomy): Bacteria > Planctomycetota > Phycisphaerae > Sedimentisphaerales > Anaerobacaceae > PLanc-01. The sequence goes on from DATIKY010000258.1 coordinate 3,266, forward strand.
CTTCGCCCACGCCCGCCGAATCGGCCTGACCCCGGCCACCTACGCCGACCTGGCCAAGCAGATGGCCGCCGGCACGACCTGAGGACGGAGGACGGAAGGCAGAGGACAGCGGGCGGTCGGACTGCCCCCGGATTGGCACGGGGCTCTCGATCGTGCGACAGCGGTAGGGTGGGCTCGGCCCACCGATCCTGTGTCGCACCTCGATCCGCGTGCTCTCTCGGCTGGACTTCCCTGCTTTCTCAGTGTCTTCGGGATCCTCTGTGGCTGCGGAAGACACAAGAGCGGTGTGCGAAGCACACCCTACCGCTGTCGCCCGGCCGTGGGGCCCTTAACCGTTCCTGTTGTTCTGCCTTCTCTGCGAAGCCCGGCAGCCGGTTCAATCGATACGATTGTTTCGGCGGCGTCAAGACCGGACTTGACGCCGGGATGTGCGGCCAACGGGTTCTCCGATCTCCCTCACGCAATTCTCACCGTACGCACATTACGCGTGAACAGAGGGCCGCATAATGTACGTATGCGAATGCTCGTGAGCGCGGTCGCTCATGAGGCGGATGCCGGAGATAGGAAGATTTGATTATGTGGCGAATCGTCGATCATACGGGGGGCCGGCTTCGAGCCGCCCTGGAGAAGGAATGGGACGCAGGGACCGCGTCGAACGTTCTCGAACGGTCGCACCACTTCGGGGCGGCCACGGACATCGCCCACGAATTGCTCTGGCTCGGATTCGAGTCCGACAAGGACTTCGCCGTACACCCGGCCGGAGGGGACATCGCCCGGTCCCTCGTGACAGACAACTGAGGCTGACGGTGGGCCCAGCCTACTCTGCCGCTGTCGCCCGATCGCGGGTTCCCTATCCCTTCTTGAGACGCTGCGTCTTCCGGGCCTTGCTTGGCCGTTTCTTTGCCTTGGCCCTCTCCTGGAGCCCCTTTTCGTGCAGCTCCTTTCGTCGCTCGGGCGGCCATTCTTTCGGGAAGTTCAGGTGGGCGAATTCGCCGTTGTGCTCGACCGCCGCGCGGTCGTAGGCGCGGGCTGCATCCGCCTCCTCGTCGAAGGATCCGAGATAGGTCTTCTTCCCGTCGATTCGAATCTCCGCGTAGCATTTGCGGCGGCCCGAGCGGTACTTGCGGAACGCGACTCCCTTCCATTTCACGGTTCTCGATGGATCGATCGGCGGGCCCCGCCGGACCGGCGATCATACACTCTTCTGATACAATAAACAGTCAGTGTATGTTTGTCAATAAAAGAATAATAGAATCAATAGGGATTGTCTGTCAAAGTGGCGGAGGTTCATGCCCTCGATCGCGTGGGGGATCCGGGAGCCGAGGCCGGCCTGGTCCAGCCGGGTCGGCATGATGTCGGGCGTGTTCAGGCAGGCGTCGGAGCCGGTCCCCGCCGGCGATTCGGCCGGTCGCGCCCGCTGTGGCGGCTACGGAATCGTGAACGCCGGCTGCCGGCCACATGATAGCCTCTGAAGCCCGATACATCAAGACGAAGACTCGACCGGTTACGAACATAATGAGAATCTAACGTTTGTGAAATCAGGAACTCACGAAGCAGATGTATTCATGTGATTCGGTCGTGTTTCATGGCGGGCCTGCGGATTTCGCCTTGCCGTTGCGACGAGGGGCTCCTACAATCCGGATGTGACGTGAGAGTCCTTCGCTACGCCCGGGATATCCTGCCGGTTGTGTGGCCTTGTGCATGGAAAGGAGAATTGGCGATGCGTCGAATGTACAGACAGGTTTTCGTGCTCTCTCTGCTCGTCGCGGGCGGATCGAACGGCCAGATTCCGCCGAAACCTTCGATCATCGCGGTCGGGCCCTACCTTCAGTATATGACCCGGACGAACGTCAGCATTCTGTGGGAGACGTCGGAGGCGGCCACATCGGTCGTCGAGTACGGCGAGCAGGTCCCGCTGACGAGCCGGGCGTTCGTCGAGGGGCAGTCGGAGATGCACGAGGTGCGGCTGCAGAAGCTCAAGCCGCAGAGCAACTACTTCTATCGCGTGCTCTCGAAGGGGGCCTCCGGCGAGGAATCCGCCAGCGAGGTGTACAGCTTCCAGACGGCACCGGAAGAGGAGATCGCCTACGCGTTCGGCGTCGTGAGCGACACGCAGACCAATCCGCCCGTCTGGGGTCGGATCTCGACGCTGCTGTTCGCGGAGCGGCCCAACTTCGTGGTCCATGCGGGGGACATCGTGGGCGAGGGCGACAAGAAGGAACAGTGGACCGAGCATTTCCTCAAGCCCGCGCACAAGCTGATGAGCCGTGTGCCGGTCTTCGCCATCCTGGGCAATCACGACAAGGACCACGCCAACTACTACCGCTACATCGCCAACCCGAGCCCGGAACATCGCTACACGTTCACCTACGGCAACGCCCAGTTCTTCATGATCGACACCAATCGCAGCGTCGGCGCCGGCAGCGACCAGCACCAATGGCTCGACCACGAACTCGGGCGATCCAAGGCGACCTGGAAGTTCGCGGTCCACCACCATCCTCCCTACAGTTCCGACGAGAACGATTACGGCGACACGTGGAAGGGCCAATCCCCCCGAGGCGACGTCAAGGTGCGTCCGCTGGTCAAGATCTACGAGAAGCATGGGCTGGACATGTGCTTCGTCGGCCACATCCACGACTACGAGCGGACCTGGCCGATCCGGGAAGGAAAGGTGGATTCCAGTCGCGGCGTGATCTACGTCCAGGCCGGCGGCGCAGGCGGCGGCCTGGAGGATTACGCGCCCACCCGATCCTGGTTCACCGCCAAGGTGCACCGCGATCATCATTTCGTGATCGTCAGCATCTGCGACAGGGCGTTGCAGCTCCAGGCCATCGATCAGAACGGCGTCCTGTTCGACCAGCTCACGTTGCGCAAGTGACGCCGGACGGACCGGTGTGCCGGGACAGGGGAATCTGGCGGCTGACCGGTGCATCCGGTCGGGTCGCACGCGCGGGGCCGGTTTTCCCTTGGTTGGGTCTCCTCCCCAAGGTATAATCCTCTGCGCCCGTTGAAACCAGGTTTCCTGTTGCTCCGACTGAGGTTGGCAGTTGAACGATTGTCGCCAGACGAATTCCCGAGTCAGTGAGAAAGCCTCTGCAGCCTTTGTTGCGCAGGCCAAGGGGAATACGGTGACCGAGCGCTGGTCCGAGGTGTTCGAACTCAATGCCGAGGGGAACAAGAAGATCGCCCACGGGGTCCTCCATTCCTATCGGCGCATTCGACCTCTGTTTCTCGGCGTCTTCCGCAGGATCTTCAAGGTGTGGTCGGGTCTGCGCGTCGTGGGGCTGGAGAACCTGCCCCCGACGGGGCCCTGTATTCTCGCCGCCAATCATGAGTGTCATCTGGACAATCTGTTCGTCGCCTGCCTGCTTCCTCGGGAGGTCCAGCGCAGGATGGTTGTCCTGAGCAAGAAGGAGCATTTCGCCCATCTGGTGACGCGGATCATTGCAGGACTCTGCCACGGTATTCCCGTGGACCGTGCGCAGATTTCGGCCGAGGTCCTGGGAGTCTGCGCCCAAGCGCTCAGGCAGGGGGGCGTGCTCCTGATCCATCCCGAGGGAACACGGAGCCCCGACGGCTGTCTCCAACCCTTCAAGAAAGGAGTGGCGGTCCTGGCCCATCATGCGATGTGTCCGGTCGTTCCGATCCATATCGAGGGCGGTCATGAGTTCTGGCCCAAACACTCGTTGTTTCCGCGAAGCCGGAGCCGGATTGTCGTTACGATCGGTCCGCCGATCCATCGGCAGTCGATCTCATCCCAGACGGCCGGGGAGTTCACCAGAGATCTGAGGACCACGATCGCGGCGTTGGGTGAGGGATTGAAGGGGCGAACCGGTTCTGGCGGGGCGGACTCGTGACCCCGGTTGCGGCCATCTTCGATGTGGACGGAACCCTGGTCCGAACCAATGCGGCGGATTACTATCTTTTCTTTCTCAGGCATTTGTTCTCTCCCGTGCGAAGAGTCCCCCCTCTGCTGGCGGTGCTGCTGCGGGCTCCCTACTGGCTGCTGCTCGATCGAGTGGACCGGGGCTCGTTCAACAGGAGTTTCTATCGTCAGTACGCCGGCTTTCCCGTGGAGAGGATGCGGGAACTGGCGGCGGTCTGCTTCCGGGAGGTGCTGGCGCCGAGTCTGATTCCCGAGGTGTTGGACCGGGCGAAGGAGCATCGGGGCCGAGGCGATCGGATCCTGCTGGTCAGCGGCACGTTGGATTTCGTTCTCGCGCCCCTGGCGGCATTTCTGGGAGCCGAGGCGGTTCTGTCGCCGGGGCTCCTTCAACACCATGGAGTCTACCGGGGCGAAATCGCGGGAAGAAACGTCGTAGGCCCCGTCAAGGCCGAGGTCGTCGCGGAGTATGCCCGAGACCATCACATCAATCTGTCGAAGAGCCACGCATACGCGGACTCCTTTTCGGATGTTGACCTGTTGAATCAGGTCGGACATCCGGTGGTCGTCAACCCGGGCCGGAGACTCCTGGCAATCGCCGAGCGGCTCGGCTGGGAGCGAATCGTCTCGAACGCCAGGCAGGAGGCTTCGGAGGCCTGACCAGGGATTGGAAACAGCAAGACCCCGTGGGAAGGGCCCGCGAGGTCTTGCGTTGTGAGGAATCGACTGTCGAGACCGAAAGGTCAGCGTCGGCGCATCAGGTAGAAGACGTTGCCGTAGTAGGCGGAATGTTGTCGGTAGATGTCGATCTCCTTCTGAATAGGTTCGATCATGGCCAGTCTCTCGCCGTCCGCGGCGTATCGCTGTCGCAGGGAGCGAAGGCACGCTTCGAGCGGACGATAGAGGCCGTCCCACCAGGCCGCTTCCGGCTCGGCGAAATGCTCGACGATCTCGTAGCCGCATGCTTCGACCGCGGCCAGATGAGTCGATACGTCGGCCATCGCCGGATGCACCCGGGCGAAGAATTCCCTGCACTCGGCCGGCACATCCGCTCTCAACCAGGCGATCTCGCTGACCGCCAGCCCGCCGCCGGGAGCCAGGAGGGAATGCCATGCGGCCAAACCCTCCCGAAAGCCCACGATGAAGACGGCTCCCTCCGACCAGATCAGGTCGAAGGGCCCGTCGTCTTTCGTCAGGGTGCGCATGTCTCGCAGGGAGATTTGGATCTTCCCGGCGACGCCGGCCTTCACGGCGCGTCGCTGCAACTCGTCGAGAAAGGGCGGATGGTTGTCCATCGCCAGGATCGGGCAGTCCAGGTGTTTCGCCAGGCAAACGGTCTGGGCGCCGTTCCCGCAGCCGACGTCCAGGATTCGGGTCGGGCGGAGGATGGGCCCACCTTGGCCCTGCGACATGGCGGCCAGCATCGTATGGAGGGCCTTTTTCGTCGAAGCCTCGTTTCCGGCGCCAAGCCGGGGCAGTGAGGCGTCGAACATTTCATAGAAGAATTCCATCTGTTCTTTGGGGTCCACTGTCTGTGTCTCCAGTTTTCTTGCGGGCCCTGCGTCCGGGCGGACGCGAACCCGCGCATTGCATTTGTCTTGGGGCTGTGTCAGGGGGGGATGAGAAGTCACACCTCCACCGCGACACATGGCAACGGCATAAGCCCTGTGTTTGCGGCGTTGCTCGACAGAACGTGACTTCTCTTACAGAACAGTGACCATACTGGAAACGAGCGTACAACCGTGGATCGTCTTTGTCAAGGAGAAGCTTGCGACCGCAGATCCTCGACGGTGGCGGGACAGCCCTCGTACGTGTTGTTCTCCAGGGAGACCGGCCCTGCCTGTTTGCCGATGCGGATACCGATCTTCTGGGGGCCGCCGACGGTGGAATCGAACCGCGTGTTCACGACTGTGATGTCATGGGTGGCTCCTCGAATGTCGATTCCGATCCCCGGCTGCCGGGCGCCGTTGTCGCGGATCGCGCAGTTCTCGATCCGATTGCGGTGGCCGGCTCGGAATTCGGCGCCTTCGTCCCGCAGGAGGATGCCGACCTCGCCGTTTCGCTCGATCGTGCAATTCCGCACGAGGTTGTCGGTATCGCGGTGTCCGATGCTGACGCCGTACTGGCGATTGTCCGACAGGGTGCAGCCTTCCGCCAGGCCGTCCGAGACCGCCCAGCAGAAGAAAATGCCCTGGCTGTTGCCCGTGGACGTGCAATTGCGGAAGACCGGCCGTTGCGAGCCGCTGCCGGGATGGAAGCCAAGATCCGCGTTGTTCACCGCCTTGCAGTCCTCGAATTGCACGTCGTCGCAGACCTGGAAGCTGAAGCCGTCGCCGTTGTAGTGGCGGGCGGTCACGTTCTTGAACCGCCACCGGTTGCAGCTCTGGATGAACACCGCGCCGGCGAAATTGCCGTTGATTCTCTCGTTGTGCTCGCGGTTGCCGTCGAGCACGAGGTCCTCGATCCGCACGTCGTCGACCTCCTCGGCTGTGAGGATCGGGAAGATCGTGGCTGCGGTCGCGTTCTTCTGCGTCCAGAAGTTCTCCCGTGTGAGGCGGTCCAGGAGCAGAACCCGGCCCTGGACTGCGGTGACGGTCGCCCGCAGGACGTCGAACTGCCACTCTCCCGGCCCGGTGCTCGATCGGAGCATGATGCCGCCGCCTGGGACGAAGCCCGTGGGGTCGGTCACTTCGACGCCGTACTCGTACCAGTCCGAGTCCCGCGACAGCGCCGTCACGACGCTGGGACGCTTCTTCAGAATGGTATTCTCGCCCGATCCGGTCATTGTGATATGGGGCCTCAGATAGATCGCGTTCTGTAGTTCGTACACGCCCGGCAGGATGCGAAGGGTGCCTCCGCCGAGGCGATGAAGATAATCCACTCCGGCCTGGAGGACCTTGTCGTCCGAGCCCCGCAGGTCGCCGGCCGTCTGGCCGACGGTCAGGACCAGGGACTGCCTGCCTCGCATCGGCCGATTGGTCGACGTCGATCCGCGATTCTCAGCGGTCAACCCGAAGGCAGGGGAGCATACTGCCGTCACGCAGACGACTATTCTTGCCAGAGATATTCCCGACCCCTTCGAGTGCTTTCGACGCATCATGTTGAGTTCTCCATCTGCACACAAGTCCGAACAAGCCTCCTGTCGCACGGTGAATCCGGCCTTTGGTGTACCGCAGTTTTCGCCCCGCGTCTACGGCTTTCCTCGCAGATGCCCAAGAGGGGAAGACAACGCCTTACGGCGTCACTACGGACTGTGTCGGCAGTCCTGGAGGATGGGCGGGGGAAGCCTGGAAAAAGAAGCGGGACCCGTTCCCTGGGGAGACGGGTCCCGCCTGCTGTGTTCATCCAAGGGTTACGATCACGGAGTCGAAAGACCGAATCCGAGGTCGTCGAAGTACACAATGCCGGTCCCGCCGGATTTCGGGCTGGTCCGGCTGCCGACGCCGATCGTGATCGACTTGACCGCGGTCATCTTCACGCCGGCCGCGGTGAGCTCGCTCAGCGGAATCGTCCACTGCTGCCAGCCCGTCTGGGTGGTGGCCGCTGCGTTCGGATTCGCCACCGTCAGGGACTTGTTCGAGCTGTCCTTGACCGTGAGGTAGAGCCCTTCCGCGGAGTTGGTCGCGACGCCCTGGTAGTAGACGCGCAGGCTATTGGCCCCATGGGTGGTCAGGTCCTGGGCCTTGGCGAAGGTCTGCTCGCCCTCGGAGTAGAAGGGGGCCTTCGAATTGTCGTATGTCAAGGGCATGGACTGCCGGCCCCCGTGGACGATCGACCGCTCGGCGAACGGCGAATCCGTGTAGCCGACCTGCGAACCGCTGGCTGCGTTGGTCACGCCGTCGATCCAGGCGTGCCAGATCGTCGCCTCGGCCTCGATGTCGTCCGTGTAGGCTTCGAAGTCGTCGATCGCGCCGTACTGCTCGACGGTGAAGGTCCAGACCGGCCCTTGCCACTCGGCGACCGCCTGCGCCTGGTTGACTTCGGTGACCTTCCAGAAGTACGTCGAGCCGAAGAGCAGCCCGGGGGGCGTGAGCTGATTCTCGCTGACCGTGCTCACCGGCGCGGTTCCGGCTGCGACCGCCTGTTCATCGCTGCCAAAGCTGATTTTGTGCGAAGCCGCCTCGCGGCCGGCCCGCCAGCTCAGAACAGCCTCCACATCCACATTCTTGGCGCCGTCGGCCGGCTGGGGCTCTCTGGCCTGCACGGGAATCTGGAAGAACCGAACCTCGCTCAGGCCGGTCTGCGCGGCCATGCCGCCCCAGTTGGCGTTGATCGTCAGCTTGACGAACTGCGCGACGGCGCCGTCGAACGAGACGGTGGTGTTCGCGGCGTACGTGGGCATGCCCGTGCCTCTGGCGAATTGGGGCGCCCCCTGGAGTTTCGTCCAGGTCGTGCCGTCGATCGAGTACTCGACCGTGACGTCCTTGGCGCCGAATCCGACGATGCCCTCGACCACCTGATTGGAGTTCCAGACCAGCATCTTGTCCAGCTTGCGAACGCCGTCGAACGCGAACTGAATCCAGTCCGGCTTGACGCCCGCGCTCATCCACATCTGCGTCCCGTCCGTCGAGTGCTGGTCCAGGGCATTCAGGCCGGAACCGTTGATGGCGTTCTGCGCGGTCATGCCCGGCTGGGCGCTGGAGGCCGTGGCGGCCGATACCGCCAGCGGATACGAGAACGATTCCGTGGTGAAGCGCCAAACGCTGCCCTGGTCCCAACCGGTGGTGCTGTTGGATTCATCGATTCGCCAGTAGTAGACCCTAACGTTGCATAAACATGGACGGGTCAGACGTTGGCTGGGATTTGATTGAGGATCTGTAACAGGCGCGTTTTGATCCAAGTGTTGGCACTGATCGTGAGTGTCAGAAGGCCTTGCGGCCGACTGAGGCGGCC
>DATIKY010000259.1:0-3857 GCA_035476995.1 Sedimentisphaerales bacterium
TGAATCGCGTTTGGGGTCCCGACCTATCCTCCGCCATCATGTTTCTGGCTTAACGCGGAAAATCCCAGGGGTCCGGGGACAGCGTCCACGGCGGCCGGCCGTTGCCCTATCTCCAAGTACGCAAAAACCGGATGAGCCATAATTCTCTCTGTTGTCGTGGCTGGCAAGGGAGGGCCGGCACGGGTGTCCCCGCCGGAGGAGAGGTCAGGCGCCGTGTGCAAATGTTGAGGTGGGTCATGTTTGGCAAGAAGTTGATTGCTGTCGCACTCTTGTGTGCTGTGGGCAGCGTACGAGCCGGTTTGATTGAGTCTCAATGGATCGGTGGGGCCGAGGGCCGATGGGATGGCCCGGAGAATTGGACTCCTGTCGTGGTTCCGGACAACAACGACCTCCTGCAGTTCATCGTTGTGATTCCCGGCGGAGACGGCCCCTGTGCGATCTCCCTGGCTCGCGATTACCGCGTCAACGCCATGATTTGCCACGGCCAGGTCACCGTCCGGAGTCAGCACGAACGGCACAAGCTTGTGTTTGACATCCCCGCTGGGCTGACAAATCAAGGCAGCCTGGAACTTGACGATCTGTCTATCGTCGGCAACGTGGCCAATGTCGCCGATGCCAATCTGACCTTCGGCACGAAAGGAGTCGCCCTTGCAGGGAATCTCTCGAACGGCAAGGACGCCCTTATTCAGGTGAATGGCATCGTCGAACTTGCCGGGGCAACCGTGACCAACGACGGCGAGATCATCGTGCAGAATCTCGGAACCCTGCGGGTCAAGCAGACGGCGCCCGAGTCCACTGTGGTCAACGCCGGAGTGCTCCGCTTCCGAGGCGGTACTTGTGCGGGTTTCCACACGATCGTGAACACGCCGAAGGCGACTATGGTCGGAACGGGCTTCCTTTGGGCGCGGACGTCGGTCGTCAACCGGGGCACGATCATGGCGTTCGTCGGGAACCTGCTGGTCGACAGCTACGGGACCATCGTGAACGAAGGCACGATGGCCAACCTGCCGGGCTCTACACTGAATCTCTACACCAAGGAGAGCGACTTCACGAATACGGGCAGAATCGTGGTTCAACAGGGAGGAGCGGTCGTTTTCACGAGCCTGCCCGCCAAGACCTGCCTGATCAACGGCCCGAACGGCGTCATTTCATTGAAGGGCGGTACCGTTTCCGCCTCGCGAATCTCGCAATCCGCTCTGGCCGATCTCAGCGGCTTCGGCGGAATTACAGCCGACGTGGCGATCGATCCGAGCGCGGCTCTCCGGCTCACCGGCACGACGAACCTTGTCGGCAATCTGACCATCCCCGAGAAAGGCGAATTGGCCGTGAACGATGGGACCGTCCTTGTCAGCGGCCAGACCGCCTGCGATGGCACGATCCAGATCGTCAACGGCAAATTCGTTCCGCAGGGAGGATTCTCGGGCGGCGGCTCGATCCTGTCGGAGTGACGCGGTCCACACAGGACCCTGCCGTTAAGTCGGGGTGACTGGACTCGAACCAGCGACTTCATGCACCCAAAGCATGCGCTCTAGCCAAACTGAGCTACACCCCGCGAATCACGCGTCCATTATACCGGCCGGCGCTTCGAACATGCAACAGGCGAATCGGGGATTCGACGCCTGCGTGTCTGTGCAGGTTCTCGGGCATGGAAAGTCCCGTGGGCGGCACGCCCGAAACGGTCGTGCGAAGGGCATTTTCCCGCTTTTCGCCAATGACATCAGATGAAGAAAGGCAGAGGGAGCAGGCCCGCTCAGGGCCGTGCGTAACACGCCTTCCATGCTGTTGGCAAAAGGCGAAAAATGCCCGCCGTGAAACGGCGGAGTCCGGATCCGTCCGTCGCTTCCTTCGGCGGACGGTGCTCACGGACACGTGAACGACAGGCCGCCCGTACGGCGGTAACCGCTCATCCTGTGGAAAACGGTGCCTGAAGGGGCCGGACTCAGTTCTGTTTGCGGGTCGCTTATCGGACGGATCTGGGTTCGCGAGGCGTGGCTTGCCGGGCTTGGGCTCGGCCGGTCGTGCGGATCGGGCTGTTCGAGGAAAAAAGAATTGCATAAGTTGCGTGGTTGCGGTAAAATACAGTCCTTAGGGAACTACGATCCGGGGGACCTAGGTCGCCCCGCAACCGCGTTCGGACGGGCCCAAACGCGGCCTTCGCGATTGGGAACTCTGTCGGTGGAGATGGCGAATTTATGGCTGGCATGTTCTACTCGCTCAAAGAAACGGCGCAACAGCTCGGCAAAACCGAAGACCAGGTCAAGCAACTGGTCAAGGAGGGCAGGCTCCGCGAGTTCCGCGACGGTTCCAACCTGCTGTTCAAGATCGACGAAGTGAACAGTCTTCTGTCCGAGGGCGTGGACATGGCCCTGGATGAGTTCCCGGCGGCGGAAGACGGCGCCCTGGAGGAACTCGGGCTGGAGGAAGCACCGCTCGAAGAGGCGGCCCCCCTGCTCGATGAGGACCTGTTCAAGCTCGGTGAAGACGACGCGGCGGCCCTCGAGCCGACGGCGGAAGTTGAATCCACGTCGGAACTCGGCTTTGCCCCTGAGGAGCCCACCGGCGAGGAGATGGCCTTCAGCGAGGAGGCCCCGGCAGGCGACGAAGTCGCTGCGGACGATATGCTGTTCCTGGCGGACGAAGAGCAGCCGGCGGCGATGGAGGGAACCGCCGAAGGTTCTGCAAACGACCTCGGCGACGGGACCGAAGAAGAGATCGCCCTGGCGGGCGAATCGGGCGTTCTGGCCTCCGAGTCCGGGTCCGATATCACTGCGATGGACACTGCCATCGCAGCCGAATCGGGCGTCAACGTCCTGGGCGAGTCGAGCACGGATTCCAGCCTGACGGACGATTCGATGGCCGAGACCGCGGTCGGGCCCGCGGGCTCCAGCGGCGAAGCCTCCCTCGAAGAGATCGAAGACGACGTGAGCCTGGACTCCTTCGGCAGCGGGTCGGGCCTTCTGGACCTGTCTCTGCAGGCCGACGACACCTCGCTGGGCGGCATCCTGGACGAAATCTACACCTCCGAGGGCGGCGAAGGCGGCGGTGAAGCTTCCGATGCCGAGCCGGCCGCGGTGGGCGAGGAGGCTTCCTTCGACGACATCACGTCCGAGGCCGAGCCCGGCACCGCAGGCGGCGCGGAAGAGGAAATGCCGATGCCTGAGCCGGTCGCGGCCATGCCCATGATGGTGGGCGCCGCCTACGTCGAGGCGGCCCCCGACGCTCAGAGCAATATCCTGGGCATGTTGCTGTTCCTGCCGTTGCTCGCCCTGCTGTACACCGCAATCGTCGCGATCGCGGGCCTCAAGGGCGTGACCCCGTCGATCCTCTCGTCGATCCAGGGCCTCATCTGGTACATTCTGGGCGGCGCGATCGCGGTTTCGCTGATCGTGGTGGGCGGGTCCTTCATGGCCGGTCGCGAACGATCCGAGGCCCCCGCCAAGGCCCGCAAGGAAAAGAAGGTCAAGGCCGACAAACCCGCCAAAGAAAAGAAAGCCAAACCGGAAAAACCCGCCAAGGCCGAGAAACCGGGGAAAGAGAAAAAGAGCTTCTTCGGAAAAAAGAAATAGGCAGCGACAAACAAGAACTGAAGCACAATGAGGAGACGGTCCGGATACCGGACTTGTCTCCTCTTTCTTTTGGCTCATCCGGTTCTTGCGTACTTCCCTGTGCGATGGGGGCCCTGCCCCCCGCCCCCCGGCATTTGCCGCGTTGGGCCAATAGCATGAACCCAGAAGGGAACTGACGGGCAAGCCCCCGTGCGGGTCGTGCGCGCATTCGCTCGGTGTTTTCCTGATCACATCATGGGCGGGATCATCCGGCTTCGCCGGGGCCTCGCACCACCATGCTGCCGGCGTAAG
>DATIKY010000260.1:0-32675 GCA_035476995.1 Sedimentisphaerales bacterium
ATATCGGCCAAGGAAGGCCAAAACCATGATACCGATCTGACGGCGCAGAGCAAGATCTTCATCCACGATGAAATGGCACCACAGCCTCTGGCACCGCCGCCCAAGCTCCGCGCCAACCACGATCAAGGCAGTGCCATTCCCAACTGACGCTTCACGCCGATCGGGGTTCCTCGATGAAGTCCAAGGCGGTGGCCCTGTTGCTGGCGGATCTGGGGGTCGGAGCGCTCTCACCTCCTTTCGAAACCAAGGGATTGTCCCGAAGCATCTCGCCCCAGAGAGCGCAGACAACACCAACAGCAACTACTGTCCCATCAGTATATCTGTTGGCCCCGCGCTGTGACCGATCGCTTTTCGCCTCCTTCTCCCAAAGACCTCTCCTGACGACGGGCGACCGAAACGAACCCGCCGCCGCTGATTCAAGACCCTCTCATCGAAGCAGTCATCGTCAAAGTTGTCTGAGTCTCAGCACTCCCTATTCTTCCCCCCCCCCTTTGCGAGCCCGCACGAGAAAAACCAGAAAGAGCGAATTTTCTCTCTTTGTTGCCGACATGAGCCATAGCGCGAAGCGGGCTACTCGCCGGCGGGCCCCCTGCGGCGGAAAATCTCCACGCCGGCCGTGCGCGCGAATCGCAGTACGCCGGGCTTTTCGACCGCCACCTTGACGCATTCGATCCGCTGGTCCTTGAGGCATTCGTCGGCGATCCGCTGGGCCAGGGCCTCGATCAGACGGTATTGCGTGTTCTCGGTCGCCTGGAGGATCTGCCTCTTGAGGACGCTGTAGTCGATGCTGTCGGCCAGGGCATCGGTCCGGCCCGCCTTACGCAGGTCCACCCACAGATCGACCTGCACCACGACGTCCTGCTTCTCCCGGCGTTCCCCCTCTTCCACGCCAAGGATGCATCGGACCAGCAGGTCGCGGATGAAGATCCGGTCGGATGTCGCCCCCGTCGCGTCGTCAGTCATACATGTGTCCCTTCATGTGGTACCCGCCATCGATGTAGAGGATCTGGCCCGTGACGAACCGACTGCGGACCAGAAACAGCATGGCGTCGACAATATCCTGCGGCGCGCCGTGGCGGTGCAACGGATTGCTGTGAGCCAACCGGTGCAGATAGCTCTCGTCCTCCCCCGCCGGCGGCAGGATCAAACCAGGCGCGATCGCGTTGACCGCGATCCTGGGCGCCAACTCCAGGGCCAGCATTCGAGTCAGGGTCAGGAGAACGCGCTTGCTGATGTGGTACGATGCATGCTCCTTGTCGTACACCGTCACTCGCGTGTCGAGCAGATTGACGATGTGCCCGGTCCTGCCCTGGCCAGCCATCTCCCGGCCCAGCGTCAACGGCGCCAGGGCGTGGAGGCGGAGATTCAGCAAGATCGACTCTTCAGTCGCCTCCCGAAGGGTGTCCCGTTCGTAGAGTGAGGCGTTGTTGATGAGGATGTCGATCGGACCGCCCCGGGCGACCGCGTCGCAGAAGAGTCGCTTGGCCTGCCCCTCGTCGGCCAGATCGCCCTGCAAAGGCCAGGCGCCCCCCCCCTTGCGGCAAATCTCGTCGCACAAAGCGGCGGCCTCTTCCCCCGAGCGATTGTGATGGACCACCACCGCGGCCCCCTGCGCGGCCAGAGCCATCGCCATGGCCCTGCCGATCCGCCGAGCGGCCCCGGTAACCAGAGCGGTCCTTCCTGTCAGGGAAATGTCCGAGTCGTTCATGGATCAGTCCAACGTCATTCAAGACCGGCCAGCCAGTTGGCTGCGAACACGGCCAGATCCCGCGGGTCCACTTCTCCAGACTTGTCGAGGTCCACCCCGTCGCAGAACCAATTCGCCTGGCCGCAGGCGTCACTCCGCCACTGGACCGCAAACCAGGCGAAATCGGTGAAGTCGACGCCGTCCGGGCACCGCAGGTCGCCGGCGGGAATCTGCCATTGAAGGATCGGATAGCTCTGTCCTTCGCACAGGCTCCAGACAACATAGAAGTCCCAGCTCATCGACAGATACGCGTCGGCCATTTTCATTTCGGCCGTCGTCTTTCCGGTTCCACCCATGCTCGTCGCCCGGCCGCTGGCCTGGGTGTCCCAGAAGGATCCGATCACCTCGCCATTGACCCTTCGGGTCCCCACCAGCCCCCCGACGAAGTCGTTGCCGGAGACTTTCCCGACACTGTAGCACGAATAGACCCGGCCCGCGTTCAGCGATCCGATGAGCCCGCCGACGTAGATTCTCCCGACGACGGCCCCACGGGCATAACAGGAATCCATGATGCTCATCACATTGGACAGGCTTCCGAGAAAACCGCCGACGGAATCATCGCCCGTCACGGCGGCAGTCGAATAGGAGCGTTCCACCGTGCCCGAACCGATCCGCCCGATCAGCCCTCCGACAGACCAGACGCCGGAGACGCGGCCCGTCGACCAGCACGCACGAACTCTGCCGTCAACCAGACCGATGAAGGCCCCCACTTCCCCGTTGCCCGACACACGAGCGTCCGTCGCGGAGCAATTGTACACACCGCCGCCGCCCAGATAGCCCACGAGAGCCCCGGCGCCCATGGCGTCCGCGACAACGTCGGGCCCGACCAGGTGGAGATCGTGGATCTGCCCTGTCACGTAACGGAACAGCCCGACGTACTGAGACTGCATGTCCTTGTACCGAAACCCGCGGATGGTCTTGCCGCCGCCGTCAAAGGTCCCATAAAACGGACGATTCGCATTGGAGCCCAGAGCGACCCAGCCGCCGATCGGCTGAAGGGTGGTCTGGCCGTGTCCCGACAGGTCAATGTCGTTGACCAGCTTGAAATGCGAGCCCCAGTCGCCCGGCGTTTGGCCGATCAGGACGAGTTGATTCGCGTCCTGGATGAGGAAGGGATCCTTCTCGGTACCGGACCCTCCGCCGTAGGCAGCCGCCGCAGCGACCGACGGAAGCCAGGTCAGGAGGATGAACAAGCCGCCGAAAAGGCACAAACACGACAGACCGCGCAAATCCACAAAGCGTTTCATCTGTTCCTCCTTCAAGAGAACCGACCCAATCCCTCCCAGACACGCGTCCTATTATAGCAGATTCTTCCGTCCTGTGTCGAGATCGTTATAATGACCGAATGACTGATCAGACAACGCTGCCCAAGGAAGGCGTCTTTGCCGTCTATAAGGACGACGGGATGACCTCGCACGACGTGATCGACGTGGTCCGCAGGGTCACGCGGGAGAAACGTGTGGGCCACGCCGGAACGTTGGATCCCTGCGCCAAAGGCGTCCTGGTCGTCGCGGTGGGCCGGGCCGCGACCAAAACGCTGGGCGAGATCACCGGGTCGGAGAAGGAATACATCACCCGCGTCAAACTGGGCTGGCGAAGCACTACCGACGACCGCGAGGGCGACAAAGAGGAGGTCCCGGCCTCCCGGATTCCCACTGAGGAACAGGTCCGAGCGGCCCTTGCGGGTTTCGAAGGCGTCATCAGCCAGCGGCCGCCCATCTACTCCGCCCTCAAGGTCGGCGGGCGGGCTGCCTACAAGCTGGCACGAGCGCACAAACAGATCGAACTCTCCGAACGGCAGGTCGAAGCCAAGGCGGTCGAACTGATCCGCTACGAATGGCCCTGGCTGGACGTCAGACTGGTCACCGGCTCGGGCTTTTACGTGCGGTCGTTCGCCCGGGATCTGGGCGCAGCATTGGGCACGGGTGGATACGTGGACCAACTGGAGCGAACCCGCGTGGGCGCATTCACCAAAGAACAGGCTCTGCGAATCTCGGACCTCCGCAGACGGCCTCCCGACGGAGGACAGGAGCGTCCTAATCCTGACGCGGTTCCGTGACCATGAAGCGGATGTTGTCCGTGGTGTTTGGATCGATCAGGACGTTGCCTTCCGCCGGGCCGGAGATGATCCGACCGCCGATCTTCACGTTCTCGAACAGCACATTGCTGACGCGGTGATCCGCATCCCAGCCCTTGATGACGCTCGGACGCCGCATGGGCCCCGTTGCCGAGATGTTGCGGAACACCAGGTTGGAGATCCGCCCCATTCCTTTGCTGGAATCGGCAAACTCGTTCTTGTCGATCGTAATGTAGAACAGCCTCCAGTCCGCGTTTTCGATCCGGATGTCCTCGAAGAGATAGTCACTCATGTGGGCGCATCCCCCATGAATGGCGTCGAATACCGCCTCGTTCTTGTTGTCCCACTGGTGCTCTACACGGATCACGTCGATGTTGGAGACGTGGAAACCGCTGTTGTCGCTGGGCATGTTCCAACTGATCTGAAAGGGCACCCCATTTTCCATCTGCCAGATAACGCAGTCTTTCACCGTCATCTCGGATACGTACAGCTTGACCGCGTCGTCGTTGACCTTGAAGAAGCAATCCTCCACCAATCCGCGATATCCTGTGGAGACGCCGTCCGTACTGAAGTACCACCCGATCATCTTCACGTTCCGGACGGTGTGATTGCTGCCGTCCAGCCAGACGTTGTAGTGCGGCGAATTGACCAGCGTGATCCCTTCGATCACGACGTTTTCGACACCTCGGAATCGGATAAGGTGCTCGCTCCCCTGTTCGAAGTTCTCGCCGGAGAGCACGCCCCGCCCGGCGATCCTGACGTTTCGAGCGTTGCGGCTGCGGAGCCGGCCCTTCACATAGGCGCCGCCCGCCAGATAGACCGTCGTGTCGGACGGGATGTCCAGGGCCTGGCCCACATCGTGGACACCCGGTCCGAAGTACATCACGCCGCGATCGCCCTGATGCGGGCTGCCGCCTTCGAGAGGATTGGCGAACACCAGCATCGGATGCGTGGTGTCGTCGTCGAACTCCACGGAGATCTTTCGCGGCCGATCCAGATCGAATGTGACATTGTTGCCGTCGATCTGTGGCTGGATGCGGTAACTGCTGGGAAGGACCCGACACGTGGAGAACTTTCCCTTGAGCTTGGTCACTTTTACCGTCGCCGGGCCGGAACACGAGAAGGTTGTCCACGAGGTGGTCTTGCTTCGGTTGCTGCGCCACTGCGCGTTCGTGATGTACACGAAAGAGCCTTGGACCTGATCGCCCTGTACGATCTCGACAGCGTATTGGTCGGAGGGCCGTATCCCCTCAGGCCCGGGATATGTGATTATCTCCGCTCCGCCGGACCGTGTGACCGCCAGCGTCAAACCGAGCACGATCAATACACGCATTCCTACGCTCCCGAAAAAGTCGCCGATTCTCATCAATCTCGGCCGAATTGGTATGTCGCCGGCTGCGACAGGAGGAACGCGCCATCCACTCGCTCCAGGCCCTGCCCGGTCCAGGATTCCTGCAGGGCGACCCTCAGCGGGTCCTGGGCGGCGTCTTTCACAGTGATCTCGATCTGTTTCCCGCTCACCGCCACGTCCATCCGAACGCCGTGATAGAGAAGACCCCGGACCGCGATCCTGGGACAACTCGCGGGCAGCCGGGGGATAATGCTCAGAATACCCGATGGCCGGGCCTCCAAGCCGAGCAGACCATAGACGACGATCGAGGGGACCAGGCTGCTCTCGAAAAACTCGTAGTCGATTCCCAGCCCTCCGGCGGTCCCGCCGCCCTGGAGAGTCGTGCCCCGCTTGCCGCCTTCGTAGTACTTGCGATAGCCGCCCCCCGCGTGGACCTCCTTCTCCCACGCCAGGATCTCCACGAGCCGCTGCCAACAATCGTCGGGGCCGAGAACCTGCAATCTCGCCCACAGATCGTAGAAGCCAAAGCCCAGGACCGCCCCGCCGTCCTGGATCTGCCCGCCCCAGGGGATCGATTCCGGCCCATGCCAGCCTTGCCCATACCAGGTGACGTTGCGGACCGTCGTCGCCCGCGGGCCGAAACGCCAGTGATAGATGTCCGCCCCTTGTGAGGTGTCCCCTGTCACGACCCGCTTGCCCCCGATCCAGTCCATGATCGAAGAGGCGTGCCCGTCATCGGCCAGGCCGTACCAGATCGAATCCAGATTGAGGAACGTGTAGCCGTAGTCGTATCGACGGCCCTCTTTGTCGATGCTGGCGAAGAATCGGCCCGTCTGGCCATTCCAGAAGAGCGAATTGGCGGTCCTTTTGACCTCTTCCGCGTGCCTGCGAAGCCATGAGGGATCCATCCTGAGCGTCCCGAGGGGGACGCCCCACCCAGGGTTGTCCGCGATCGCCTGCTCGATCTCTGCCATCGCCACCGTCGCAGCGTAGTACTGGTTCGTTGCATAGAGGTCGTCCCAACCGAAGGGCATGAGGTCCCAGTAGTTGGTACCGATGCCGTGGCCGCCTCGAATCGTCAGCTTGCCGTCGGCGTCCTTGACGAAACCCGCCAGCCCGTCGTGGCCGGGCCAGGTGTTGCGGATGTGCTTGTGTTCCAGCCCGCCCATTTCAGTCTGCTGGTATCGAAGGGCCAGACGCATGCGATTGATCTGGCGTCGCAGGAAGTCCACGTCCCCGGTCCAGTTGAAGTACCGCGCGCCGGCCAGGATGAAGATCGGGTTGTTGATTGTGTGCCGCGTGTCGTAGGCGGTGAAGAACGAATCGATCTCAAAATGGCCCTGAGACTGGCCGGGGGCCAGGCAGATCCGAATCCGCTCGATCCGCCCGGTCCACTTGGGGTGGCGATGCATCGCCAGAATGGAGTGGTAGCACGGGCCGGACAGAGGCGTCTTCTCGGGAGCAAAACGGACCCGCCGATCCGACCCGAACTCCGCGTCGCCCTCACAGAGCCATTCCACATAGGGCAGCGTTGAGCCTTGGGGATTGCTGTCGCGAGTCCATCGCAGTTGCAGATAGGGCGCATTGAACGCGTCGACCTCGTAGCCTTTGGGCGTGACAATCGTCGGCGAAGGGCCCTCCGCTTCGAGATGCCAGCGGTTCTCGCGGATGCCCAGCGAGCGGACGTTGTGCAGTTCCCAGAGCGAAACCGCCTTCTGGCCGCAATACTCGTCCCTCTTCCAGTGCCTCAGGGCGTCGCCCGACCAGCCGGGCACCTTGTCCAGGGGTTGGAAGTGCCAGCCGAAGGTCTTGCCCTTGACGCGGTCGGGATGATTGTCCGACTGGGTCCAAAGCGGAAACGGCCAGCCGTGATCGTGGGCGTGCGAGAAGTGTTGATGGGTCAGGACGTAGCCCTCGTCGTCCATCTGCATGCCCAGGAGCATCGAACGATGAACCTCCTGGATCGTCTTGTCCGAACCGCGAGGGCGGGCGTTGCCCAGCCAGATGTCGGAGGTCAGCAGATACTCCTGATTGAAGAGCGTCATGCCGTTGCCCAAGCGATGATGGAAGTGGTACCACAGATAATGCGTCAGGAGTTCCGCCTTCTCCGCATGACCCGCGAATTCGAACCGCGGGAAATCGGCCGGGACGCGCGTCATCAGGTCGGCAGCGACATTGCCGCCGGTGGTCTGGGCCGACGCGAGGGCCCCTGCAATCGACAGGACCACCACCGTCAGCATCCCAACGCGATGTCCACCTGCAATTCTCATATCCGATCCTCTCGAAAAATCATGCCGAAGGTTCAAGGGCCGATGTCGCGCTGCAAGCCAAGGCGGATTTCGGATGCTGCCGGAGGACCCAGAAAGTGAGCAATCCCGAAATCAAATAGCCCGCGGGCGCCAGCCGCAGGATGGGTTCTGTTCCCACCCTGTCGGCTACCGCAGCGAGAGCGAGGAAGACGAGCATCGCGATGCCCCAGGTGCCGCCGACGATAAGGGCCATGCGTGAGCCCAGGCTCGCTCCATGGGCCTCCCTCGCCAGCGTGATCGTCAGAATATAGGCCGACATGGCGGAGAAGCCCGCACCGAACAGCAGCCAGTGTGCCGCCGGATGCCCCACAAACGCCAGGTAGAGAAACATGAACGGAAACGACAGGAAGAAAGCCCAGCCGGAACAGGCCAGACCGCCCTTGCGGTATGCGATAGCGGCCCAGAGAAAAGGACCGACCGCCCCGCCCCAGCCGAACAGCGCTGTGGAGAATCCGCTGAACTTCAGGCTGAAACCCAGTTCGCCGAGATATGTCGGGTTCAAAAGTTGGACGATGGTCGTGGACACCGCGGCGGGAAGCCCGATCCCCAGCACCTTCCAGAAAGGCAACGAGCACGGGTTCCTCTCCGAGGCCGTCGAGTTCGCCCGCGGAGCGACATGCTCTGTCGACAGACGCACTCTCGCCAAGACCAGAACCGCGACACCTGCGACAGGGAGAAGGACCAGTGGACACAGCCCCTTCAATCCATACGAGGAAACCAACTGCGCGGAGATGGCCCCGCCGCTGGCAAAACCGAAGAAGCCCGACGTCATGAAGACCGCAGTGCTCAGCGTCGGCGCGATTCGGTCGAGCGAGTGGACCGCCCGAAGCCCCTCCGGGTGGGTGATCGCGATGCCCGAGCCGCTGACCACGCCGAAGGCAAAGAGCAGTGCGATCCCGCCAAACGACTTCGGCGCCAGGACGATCAGGCAGATGCAGGCGGCCAGAACCATTCCGACGTGGAGAAACAGCGGCGACGACCTGTCCTCCCTCATCCGACCGGTCAGGATCTGCATTCCGTTCGAGGCCAACGACAGCGCCACCATGATGAACCCCGCGGTCGAGAGACTGATCGCGAATTCCGAACGGATCACCGGGACGATCGCCGGCAGCATGTTGCCGAACATGTCCACGAGGAAATGGATGCCCGAGAGAACGACCAATTGTGCCCACTGAACCCGTAGGGATAACCGATTCATACGTACCCTGCTGCACTCCGAACCGCCCGAACCCGGGCGCAAGCCGGACAGCATATCAAATCCGCAAGGATGTGCAATAGGCGGACACGATCGCAAGAACAGCCGGTTACAGTGGGAGGCGGCAAGCAGCGAGATCAATGGCGGCCTTGGTTGGCTCGATGCTCCGCAACGTAGCGTGCCACGTTGGCCACAGTGTCCACCCAGAGGCCGTTCTGCGGATCGGCGGCGTACTCGCAGAATGCCCTGAGCGTATCGGCCCGCGTGGTCTGGCGTCCCTTCTCGCCGATTTCGTGGCCGGCGAGCACGAGCCAGGCGCCCTGCTTGGCCGCCGTTTCGATGAGGGTCTTGAGCTGATCGAATGCCAGGCCGTCGAGTTCCACAGCCAGCAGTTGCGCCGGATCGCAGAACGCCGGGTCGTTGGCGGTCTCGTCCCGCCAGCCGCGACCGGCTGTAAACCGCTCGGCAACCAGCGGCACATAGCTGCGGACCTGCTTGCCGCGTCCCACGAACTTCTGCCCGCACGGATAGGCGAACGTCATCGCGCGGACACCAAGCAGCCTCCGGATCTCGGCGTTCGCCTGATCCAGCTCCTTGCCCATCTGCGTCAGTGTGTAGTCCTCCAGGGCCTTCTGCCGGGACCAGGCGAAGTTCCCTGTACAGGCGTGCCACATCGAGTGGTTGCCGATCTCATGGCCGGCGGCCACGGCGGCTTTCCAGGCGTCGAACCGCTCCATAACCCGCGAGGGGGAAACGTAGAATGTCGCCGGCACGCCATACTCGTCAAGAAGCGGGATCCCGACATCCACCTGGCTCGGCCTCGCATCGTCGAAGCTCAGACTCACGGCGCACCGCTTGCCGTCAGGCCATGGGAATCGCGAGGCGGGCATCTTGCTGCCGTCCCCAGCCGGCTTCGAGCAGCAAGAGAGAGAAAGGCACAACAAGCAGGGCAAGAGCATCCGTGGGATCGTCGCCATGATAACCTCCGAGTGCCGCGGCCATCCGAGTTGCGCCGCAGGGTCTCACAGGGTGTAGAGTTCCTCGTCTTCGAGGATCTTGAAGCCGGCTTGGCGGGCTGCCGCGGCCGCTTTGGCCAACAGGGGCTGCTCGATCTCCATGCAGCAGATGCCGGTCTTGTGCGGCTGCAGGACGAAGCCGTAGGCGTCGCGGATATTGATGCCCTCGGCGGCTAGGGCCGAGGTCAGCTTGTGGAAATTGCCCGGTTCATCCGGCACCGACACCGCCAGAACATCCTTGAGGGCGCAGGCGCACCCGACGTCGGCCATCGCCAGGTAGGCGTCGCTGGGCTTGTCCACGATGAGCCTCAGCAAGCCGTAGTCTCCGCGGTCCTGGATCGTGAACGCCCGAATGTCGATGTGGTTCTTATTCAGATTCTCGGAGATCGCCTTGAGCCTGCCCGGCCGATTCTCGACGAAGATCGTCAGTTGTTTCGCCATCGTTACTCGCCTCAGTCCTTGGGCCGTTCATCCACCACGCGTTTGGCCTTTCCTTCATACACCGGCAGCGATCCCGGCTCGTGTAGTTCGACGCCGGGACTGATCGTGATCGAGGCCCGCAGCTCCTCGACGATCCTGTGCTTGAGCGATTCGAGCTTCGAGACCTCGCCCAGGAACAGCTTCGGATAGATCTCGACCTTCACCGTCAACCGATCGAGGGCGCCTTTCTTGTCCACGTGGATCTGGTAGTTCGTCGCCACATCGGGGATCTTCATGATCTTCTCCTCGATCTGCGAGGGGAAGACGTTGACGCCGTTGATGATGAGCATGTCGTCGGTCCGCCCGAGAATGCGGGACAACCGTCTGTGCGTGCGGCCGCAATCGCAGCCCTGCGGGTGCAGGAACGCCAGGTCGCGCGTGCGATACCGCAGGATCGGCGTCGCCCGGCGGACCACGTTCGTCAGGACGACCTCGCCCTCCTGCCCATCCGGGAGGGATTCGCCCGTCTTGGGATCGATGATCTCGACGATGAACGCATCCTCCCAGACGTGCATGTCCTTCTTGCAGACACACTCGAAGGCGACGCCGGGACCGTTGAGTTCGCTCAGGCCGTAGGAATTGTAGGCGTCGATGCGCAGGAGGTCCTGGAGCTTGCGCCGGGTGTTCTCCGAGTGGGGCTCGGCGCCGATGAAAGCTCTGCGCAGGGCCAGGTCCTTCAGTTCGATGCCGTCCTCGCCCAGCTTGGAGTGGATGTGCAGCAGGTAGCTCGGCGTGACATGCACGACGGTGGTCTGGAAGTCCTTCATCACCTGGATCTGCCGCTTCGTGTTGCCGCCCCCGATGGGGATCACGGTCAGGCCCACCCGTTCGGCGCCGTAGTGCAGGCCCAGGCCGCCCGTGAAGAGCCCGTAGGTCATCATGTTCTGGAAGACATCGCCGGGGCCGGCCCCGGTGGCGACGATGCTCCGCGCCAGCAGGTCCGTCCAGTTGTCCAGGTCCTGCCGGGCATAGTAGATGACGGTCGGAATGCCCGTCGTGCCGCTGGAGGAATGGACCCGCAGGACCTCGTTCATGGGCACAGCCAAATGCCCTTTGGGAAAACTGACCCGCAGATCGTCTTTCGTCGTAAACGGGATGCGTCGCAGATCGGCGAGACTCCTGATGTCGCCGGGCGAGTCGATTCCGACCTGGCTGAGCCGCCTGCGGTAGAGATTGGTCTTGAGGGCCCAGCCGATCGTCTCTTGGAGCCGTTGGAACTGGACCTGCTCGATCCGGCCCCGCTCGGCAGTTTCGATCTCTCTATTCCAAAAGGGGATGTCCATCATCAGAAATCCACAATCACAAATCGCCAATCTCAAAGGCCTTCGATTTCCTTTTCCGTGACCACGTGGATCTTCTGCTTGGCGAGAATCTGCTGCGCGAGGTCCGTATCCTCGAACCGCATCACGAGCAGGGCCTTGTCGCTGAACTTCTCGACGAACCCGTACATGTACTCGATGTTCACGTCGTGCTCGGACAGGATCTTGAGGATGGAGGCCAGGCCGCCCGGCTGGTCCGGGACCTCGATCGCCACGACGTCCGTGAAGTTGGCGACGAACTGGTTTTCGCGGAGCAGCTTGATGGCCGCTTCGGACTTGTCCACGACGACCCGAAGGACGCCGAAGCTTTCCGTCTCCGCGATCGTCAACGCGCGGATGTTCACGCCCTGGCCGCCCAGGAGCGAGCACACGTCGTACAACCTGCCTTTGCGATTCTCCAGGAACACGGATATCTGAGTAATCTTCATGTGCGGCTCCCCTACAGCGCTCGTTTGTCCACGATTCGCTTGGCCTTGCCCTCGCTGCGCGCGATGGTCTTGGGCTCCACCAGCGTCACCTTGACGCCGATCGAAAGCACGTTCTCGATTTCCTTTCGGATCTTCTCGCGAATCACATTGAGATGCTTGATCTCGTCGGAGAAGAACCTCTGCTCGACCTCCACCAGGACCTCGACCTCATCGAGCTTGTGCGCCTGGCGGTCGACGATGATCTGGTAGTGCGGCTGCGTCCCTTCGATCCCGACAAGCACATGCTCGATCTGGGACGGAAACACGTTGATGCCGCGGACGACGATCATGTCGTCGGTCCGGCCCTTGATCTTGCTGATCCGAGGGCTGGTCCGGCCGCAGCGGCACTTGTCGTAGCGGATGCTGACGATGTCCCGCGTTCCATAGCGAATGAGCGGGATTCCCTGCTTGGTCAGCGTCGTGATGACCAGTTCGCCCGATTCGCCCTCCGGCACCTCCTCGCGGGTCTTGGGGTCCAGGATCTCCGGATAGAACACGTCGCTGAAGACGTGCAGGCCGTCCTTGTGCCGGCATTCCTGGGCGACGCCGGGCCCGATGATCTCGGACAGGCCGTAGATGTCCGTCGCGAGCATGTTCCAGGCATGCTCGATCTCCCGCCGCATCGACTCGCTCCAGGGCTCGGCGCCGAAAACGCCGATCTTCCAATTGCCCTGGGTCGGATCGATGCCCATCGCCTTGGCCTCCTCGGCCATGTACAGCACGTAGCTGGGCGTGCAGGCGATGATCCGCGGCTTGAAGTCCTGCATCAGCTTGAGCTGGCGGGCGGTCTGGCCCGAAGAAGTCGGGAGGATGCGAAGGCCCATCTCCAGGGCCCCGTAGTGAGAGCCCAGGCCACCGGTGAACAGGCCGTAACCGTAGGCGATCTGAATCGTGTCCCCCGGGACGGCCCCTGCGCAGCAGAAGGCGCGGGCCATGACATCGCCCCAGAGCTTCACGTCGTCTTTCGTATATCCGACCAGGGTCGGGTTGCCGGTGGTGCCGCTGGAGACGTGGATCTCCGTGATCTGGTCCTGCGGCGCGGAAAACAGGCCGTACGGGTAGTTGTCCCGCATGTCCTCTTTCGTGGTGATCGGCAGCCGCTTGATGTCGTCGATGGATTTGATCTGGTCCGGCCTGACCCCGGCGGCGTCGAGCTTGCGTCGATAGACGGCGCATCCGTTGTAGATGTAGGGAATCAGCTTCCTGAGATAGCCCGATTGCAGCTCCTTGAGATCCTCGCGGGCCGCACACTCGACGTTCTCTTTCCAGATCATGGTTGACCCATCTTCCTTCCGTCCAGGAACACTTTCTTGTTCTCTTCGACGCCTTTGTTTTTAAAGACCGTCTCGATGGCCTTCATCCAATGCTCTTCCTTGATCGACAACTTGGCCGAGAGCACGCCGACCAGGCAGGTGTTGACGCCCCGCGGATTCGCGACGGCCTGAGTGACCTTGTCGAGGTAGCCGATCAGGTCGATGCCGTCCTTCTTCAGGAAAACGCTGAGCCTCGGATGCTCTTCCTGGTAGAAACAGACCAGGACGTCCGCCCCGCCGGTCGGGACCAGTGGCGAGAAGACCCGCTTGCCGAACCGCACGTGCGACTCCACGGAGCCGCCCCGCTGCGCCATGCCGTGGACCTCGGATTTCTTTACGTGATAGCCCGCGTACAGGGCCGCCCAACTGCACAACTCGGAGGCCGTCAGGACCCCCTGGCCGCCGATTCCGCCGAACGTGACGCTGGTGATCTTGCTGTTCATAACTATCTCTACATCAACAATCCGAAATCCGAATATCGAAATCCGAAACAAGTTCAAATGACCAAAATCCAAAATCCCAAACGGATCGTCCGAGGGGCGACAGCGTTTCCGTCATTTGGGTTTCGTGCTTTGAATTTGTTTCGGATTTCGTGTTTCGGATTTCATCCTTTCTGTCACCTTTTGATCAATTTGCACGGATGCCTCGAGATGATGACCGACAGGGCATCCTCGTTGACTCGTTTCTCCAACATAGCCCGGAACTCCTCCAGGTTCTTCGGATCGACCACGTCGACGTGGTCGGCGCCGCAGGCCCGGCACACGTCCTCCAGGATGAGCTTCTTCGTGGGCTCGTTGCGGATCGTCAGGCCGGTTCCCGGGTGCTGCTGGCCGCCGGTCATGGCGGTGGTCGAGTTGTCCAGGATGAGGATGACGCCCTTGCACTTGTTGTAGACGGCGTTGATCAGGCCGGTGATGCCGGAGTGGACGAACGTCGAATCGCCCAGGACGCCTACGATGGGCTTGTCCGGCGCGGCCTTGCGCCACCCCTCGTGGAAAGTGACGCCCGCGCCCATGCACACGCACGAGTGCAGCGCCGACATGGGCGGCAGACAGGCCAGCGTGCAGCAGCCGATGTCGCCCGCCACGTAGGCGTCGAGCTTCTTGAGGGCCGCGAACGACGCCCAGTGCGGACACTCGGGACACAGGCGGGGCTTGCGTTTGACCGACCGCTGCTCGACCTTGGCCTTGCCCGCGACGACGTCGGGGATCAGTTCGGGCGTCAGTTCCCCGATGCGGAAGGACGGGTCCTTGGCCGCGGCCTTGACGCCCAGGGTCTTGATGTGGTCCTCGATGAAAGGATCCAGCTCTTCGACCACGACGAGCTTCTTGACGCTCTTGGCGAACTGGCGAATCTTCTCGTCGCAGAACGGGTACGTCATCCCGAGCTTGAGGTACGAAGCGTCCGGATAGTTCTCTTTGACGTACTGGTAAGTGACGCCCGAGACGACGAAACCGAGCTTGCTGTCGCCCTTCTCGATCTTGTTCAGGCGGGTCTTCTCCGCGAGCGCCGCGAGCTTGACGAGCCGCTGCTCGACGAAGATGTGCCGCTGGTACGCGTGCCCCGGCACCATGACGTACTTCGGGGCATTCCGCTCAAACACCAGCGTTTCGGGCACCTTTCTCTCGCCGACCGCCACGTTCTCCTTCGTGTGGGAGATGCGGGTCGTCATCCGCAACATCACCGGCGTATCGAATCGTTCGCTCATCGCGAACGCCTCTTTCACGAACTCCCGGGCCTCCGCTGGACTGGCAGGCTCAAGCATGGGCATCTTCGAGTACAGGGCGACCCACCGGGTGTCCTGCTCATTCTGCGAGGAGTGCATGCCGGGGTCGTCGCAGACGACGATGACAAACCCCGCCAGAATGCCGGTGTAGGAGGCGGTCATCAGCGGGTCCATCGCGACGTTGAGTCCCACGTGCTTGCACGCGAAGAGGCTGCGGGCCCCTGCTGTCGCGGCCCCCAGGGCCACCTCGAAGGCGACCTTTTCATTCACCGACCACTGCGCGTCGACCTCGGGGTACCCCGACAGAACTTCGAGGATCTCGGTAGACGGAGTGCCGGGGTAGGCGTAGGCGACTCGCAGGCTGGCCTCGTAAGCGCCCTGAGCCAAGGCTTCGTTTCCGGAGAGCAACGCTTGATTGAGTTTGTCTTTCTTGGCCATAGTCACGTGATTCTAAGGCGATTCGCCGGCAGATTCAAGAAAAACCCGCCGGCGAACCGCCCGCAATCAACGCAATCGCTCACGC
This sequence comes from Sedimentisphaerales bacterium, assembly GCA_035476995.1. GTDB lineage: Bacteria > Planctomycetota > Phycisphaerae > Sedimentisphaerales > Anaerobacaceae > PLanc-01. The sequence goes on from DATIKY010000260.1 coordinate 15,524, forward strand.
GATACGGTCAGAAGACATACTCGATGTTGAACCGGAACCACCAGGCGTCGTCGTTGGTCGCCTCGTCGTAATAGCTGCCCGGCACAAAGTACTCGCCGAGGAAATGCCCATAGAGTTGGCTGTTGAACTTGAACCTCAGCCAACTGGTGAAAAGGTCCCCGCGGAATTTGTCGTCGTCGGAGATGACATACCGGTTCGAAACCCCCGTTTCATCGGCCCACAGGGCGTGATAGTCGAAGGTAAGCGTCCATTGCTTGTTCAGATCGATCTTGTGCCCCACGTTCAACCGATGGAGATTCGTCATCTCCGCAGGAGTCGTTTCGAATGAGGCGGTATAGATCAACATCTCGCTCCATCGGGGCCACTCGCCCCACAGCAGGTCGAACTGCTCATTGTCGCTCGTATCCGGGTCGTCGCCCGAGGCGTATTCGTACGTGACATGGGTGGCGTTCGCGTGGGAGTCCTTGAACAGATACTCCAGGGTGGCCATCGCACCATAGGCTTCGAGGTCGCGCATGTCGCCGACGGTCAGGTCCGGCGTCACCGTGGACTTCTCGCCGGTCTGAATGGCACCTTCGGCCCGATACCGCCAGTGATCTCGAAGCAGGCCGGAAATCGCGCCGCCAAACGTGAAGATCTCCGCCTTGCGGCTCCACGCATTCGGCATGTTCGTCACCGGCCCGTCGATTGGATTGTCATTCCTGTAGATGAAGAACCCTTCCAACTGTATCGGTTTAAAGGATGTGTTTGTGACATAGAGAATCGCGCCGTGCTCGTCCTGCTCGGTCACGGCCCTCTCCTGATCGTTGATCGGATTGAGCCACCGATTGGACTCGGCGGACTGGTTGACATAGGCCAAATCGATCTTGTTGCTCGTATCCATCCAGTCGTACGTGAACCGGACCGCGTCGAAATACAGGGTGCGAGACCCGTCCAACGGCGTCCCGTCCATGATCAGCCAGCCGCCTCCCAAGATGATGTCCTGGCGACCGACGGTGGCGGCCAGCGGCATCCCGCCGACGTTCCGCAGGTTGATGTTGAACCAATCAAACAGCGCTTCGTCTGCGTTGAAGTTCACATCCTGAGTTCTCGGCTCATCCCAGGTTCTGAACTCCCATGCCATGCGCGTATTCAGGCTGACGTCTTCCCCCAGAATCCACTTCGTCCACCACCGCAGGCGGTATCGCTGGTATTCGCGCTCGTGGTCGATATGGCCGTCGTTCAGGGTCATCCAGTTCTCCCCGTACTCGATCCTGAACCGGGCATCGGCGCCCATGCTCAGCCACGACGTCGGATTGTGGAACTTCTTCATAAACTCCGGGAAGAACAACTCCGTGTGCTCCGGAGCCGCAGGAGCGGGCGCCGGAGCAGGAGTCGCCGCCGCAGTCGCCTGTTCCTTCGCCGGAGCGGCAGCCCCCGAGCCGGCCCAAGCCGCCGAACCGACAATCACCGTCAACATTGCCCCCACCAGTCCAGCCATCCACACTCGGTGTTTCATTGTTCTCTCCTTAAGCCTCCCAGGAAAACTTGACGCCATCGACCGAGACGATTCCTTGCACAAACCAACACACGATGCGTTGCTATCTCGGCCTCACATGCATCGGCACAACCTGTCAATCGGCTTATTGTGCCGCAGATCAGTAGAGAAATAAAGAGTCTTCTCGGACAAACCTGTAAAATTTGCTTAATCAAGAGGGAATCTCTGTGGAATACCTTGGCTCCCCACGCGGCCGCATGTTATAAGACGCTCCCAAGGGACGGATTCAGCCTGTCAAATGCTCTTAATAAACGATCAGGACAAACGATCAGGGCTATCCATCGATATCCACGAGCAAGTCCGGCGGGCCTTGGCTGCCCACGACCCGGTGATTCCGGCGATACCCAGAAGAGCAAACCTCTTGGCCACATCGAGAGGAATGGGCGGTGCAGGCCCTGAACAAACCGCCTTGTCGCTATCAAAAACGCCGATTTCTGAAAAGCGCGGCACAGAATCCGGCACAGTTGACGCACGAAATGCGGCACAGACCGACCCCGACTTGGCGCAGATCGTCAAGACATGGCCCGACTTGGCGGCGAGCGTCCGTGCGGAGATCCTCCGCCTGGCCGGGCTGACGAAGGAACAAAGGTGACCTATGGAACCGATCAGGGTCGTGCGGGCGTGCCTGGGCGTCCTGGGTCTGGCGGTTATGCAGGCCCTCTGGCGACGATTGGACCGCAACCCGGTTCGGAGACGGACGAAGACGTAACGCAACGCCGTCCGGGCCGATGCAGGCCAGAGGCGGACGGCGCAACCTGGGGGGATGGAGACATGAGTCATGGCAACAGAACGAACCCGGATCGAGGACAGGCAGGTCATGGAGATCGCCGTGAAGAAGGTCACACAGGCCATCGGTCACTACACCCTGGCTTTCCAACGGCGAGTCCTCGCCGAGGCCCTGCGACGCATCCCGGCAGCTCAAGCCCGAGCCGAAGCGCTCGAGATCGGCCGACAGATCGACGTGCTCTGCGGTCGGCGGCCCGGCCTGGTTGCAGGCGTGCGAATCCCCGAAGACCTTCGCTGTTGACGGCGACGGACTTCGCGGTCACGATGATCGAGCGGGCCGATCCGGGCGGTGGGTCGGCCCGTTTCCTTCGCTCGGACGAGAGCACGTCGAAGGCCCCCCCCTGGGGAGCCCCCCCCGGCACCCCCCTCCCCTCCGGTACCGTCATTCCCTCTCACCGGCCGGCCCTCGAAAACAAGCCCCCCCCTGCGGCAGGCCGAATCCGGGCCTGGAAGCCCCTGGAAGCGTCCGGGCGGGATCGGGGCTCTACGGGCCGGCGGAGGCCCTTGGCGCGGGCGCCGTGGGGAGTGCGACATCGTGTGCGGCGGGATATGGCGGGGGGCCCCACAGTACGGTATGTTTTGTATTGGCAGCCAAGGACAACCACGACTTTCGTGAGGGCAGACTCATGGTGAGCAACAAGCAGATCGTTCGGGACATCTACGACGCCTGCGACGAGGAATTCGGCGGGCAGCATCGGGCCGAGGCCATCCGGCATGCCAACGCGATGATCGAGGGCTACGAGGCGGACAAGCCCAAGACCGAGATCGACGCCTACAAGATCATGCGACAGGCTTATCGGGAAGTCGCCGCGAAGGAGGCAGCCCGGAACGAACCCGCGTCGCGGAAGCCCGGCGCGGCCGAGCGCTCGAAGCCGTTCAAGCCCGGCACGCCGGAGCAGGTCCGAGCGGACATGAAGGCCGGAACGTACAAGCCGTTCGCGTCGTGAAGTCACACGGACCGCGCGGCAACCAGATCCGCCCTCGCTCAGGGCGAACGAAAGGACACAAGCATGTCGAACATCGGACGACCTGTCGTTTGGACGGCAGAGCGAATACAAGAACTCGGAGAGCGGCTTCTGGCCTGGTCGCAAAACCCGGACAATCTCTTTCTCAAAGAGTTCACCGCCGGCGAGAACATCCCCGCGTCCCACTTGGCAAGATTCGCCGGGGCGAATCCCGCCTTCGCCGAGGTCATGGAACTGGTCTCCGACAGGCTCGAAACCCGCCTGCTCCGGGGCGGCCTGAACAGCACGCACAACCACAACATCGTGAAGTTGATCTGCGTGGCCAAATACGGCTACACCGAGAAGACCGACGTGGCCTTCACCGCCGTGGCCGCCAAGCCCGTCTTGAGCACCGTCGAAGCCTGCCAACGGGCCATCGCCGAGGCCCAGGGCCAGCAACGAATGCTCGAAGGGCTTATCGCGGACGCCCGGCTCGTGGAGTCGATCGTCGTGGCGTGAGAGATGGGTGTCCCCGTTTTCGCAAAGCTCCCCGCGCGGAGCGGCCGGGAAAAGCCCCTTGGCGGCGCCACGGATGCGGCGGTAGAATGATCGTCGCTATGAAATGGTCAATGCCAACTCGTCATCATTGCCTCTCGCCGGGGAAGGCCGCACCGCAAGGCCGGCCGGGCTCTGACCAGCCTCATAGCACCCCGGCTCTTTTCTTCCGGGAGAAGGCATGACTGAGGCCGAGGCGAAATACCGGGCGTTCTTGCGGAAGACGGCCCAGACCGTGGAGGAAATGCTCTCCGGCGTGGTCAAGATCGCCGGCGGGCAAGTAGCTCGGGTCGATCCGCAACGGGTTCAGGACCTCTTTCACGGGTCAGTCCGGAACTTCGTCGCTTGGTTCAGGCACCATCATCGGACCGAGAACAGGATCGCCGAGACCTATCTGGACGGCGCCGAGCCGATTGAGAAGCCCAACCCAATCGACTGGGCGACGCCCGCGGGCCGCAAGGCGTTCGCGGGCGACCGGCAGTTGGCCTGCTGCGCCGCTACGCTTTGTGCGATCCACGACGCGAACAAGAATGCCTGCGTGGATGTCCGGAGCTGGCCGTTGGTGCGGACGGTTTTCTATCGCATCATCCGGGACGGAATGAGGCCGCCGGTCTACGACCGCAGCGTGATCCGGGAGGCGTTGGGTCGCGTGGCTCAGCGCTTGGTGCGCGAGGCGCCCGAAGCCACGGGAACCGGCAGAAAGAAAACCAACGCGCAGGACTTGAAGACGTTGGAGGTCGCCGCCGCAGGTGTTGGCGTCTCTCGCTCTTGGCTGCAAACACGCATCCGGTGCGGAGAACTGCGCTCATATCGTCGTGAGAATAGGGGCCCCCATCTGGTCAGCATGGCCGAAGTCAAAACTCTCGCAGCCCCGAGTAACTTTTTCTCGTTTTTTCTCGTTTTTCTCACACGAGGTTTGATCCGTCGCGGGCCCCGTTCTACGCTCATGGAATGAGGTACGAACCAACCGAATACGTCTCGTTGGAGCACCTGGCGGCCGTCCTGCGGTTGCCGCGAAGATACCTACGCGACCTCGCCACGGCCGGCCGAATACCGGTGCTGCGGCCTGGCGGCCGGATGCGTTTTCGCGTCGATGATGTTCGAGACTCGCTGCGAGGCCTCGCTGAGCGGATCGCCGCGACCGAGCCCTCTCGACCGAAGGAGTCCGTCGATGAGTAAAACCAGCGTTCCCCTCTGGGTCGCGGCCATGCTGGACAAGAGACTGTCGCCGGTTGAGCTTCGAGTGCTGTTGAACCTCATCTGGCATCAGGGGGGCAACTTCGCCGCCTGGCCGAGTCAGAGCACGATTGGTCGGGAAGTCGGTTTGACCACAGAGGCGGTTCGGAAAATCACCAAACGGCTGGAGGAGATTGGCTGGGTGGCCGTCACCTGGGCGGGGCCGGGACGGGGCGAGAAGCACCAAAAGACGTATGCGATAACACGCCCGGAAAACCCCAACGGCGATTTGGGTCTTGCGACGCGAAAACCCCAACAGCCGTACCAGGAAAACCCCAACGGCGAAGCCGCGCCATAAAGGAAGAACACTGTCAGGAACACTGTCAGGAACACTGTCAGGAACACAAGGCGCGCGCGAGACGGTCTCGTTCTCCCCTTCCTTCGAGAATTTTTGGAGCGAATACCCTCGCCAGATCGACAAGCTGGGAGCCTTCCGGGAATGGCAGACGATTGACCCGGACGAGACCTTGATCCAGAAGATCCTCTTGGCGGTCCAGGCATGGAAGCGATCCGATCAGTGGACGAGAGACGGCGGGAAGTTCATCGTCTACCCGGCGCGTTTTCTCAAGGAGCGGCGGTTCGACGACGAACTGCCCTGCTCACCCAAGCCGCAGAGAGGCGATCGCGACTGGCTGCCGACCGTCGAGGAGATCGACGAGATCCTCGCGAGAAGCGGGATCAGCCTGAAGTCGGAGGACGCCGAATGAGTCACACCGCCGCAGATTCTCGCAGCCGCGAAGCCCTGGTCGCGGTCCTCCGCGAAGCGGGCGCCCTGTTCGACTCCGACCGGACGTACTGTCCGCATCACCTGGACCTTACGGGCGTCGGCCAGATCGGCCAGGGGCGGGATGGCATCTGGCGGTTCAACTGCCCCGTTTGCGGAGCCGCCGGGACAGCGGCCGAACTCGAAGAACGCCACCGCCGCGAAATCTGGGGCGAGAAGTTCGCGGGCGAGATGGCGAAGTCCGCCGGCAGGGCGCGTTGTCTGGGTGCGTCGTCGGCACCTGCGGCCCGGCCCACGGCGCCGAGCCGCCCGCCGACGTCATCGCGCCTTGGCGTTGAGACGGCGGCAAACACGCTCCCGATCTCCGACTTGACCGACGAGATCAGGGGCATCGTCGCGGGCCGCATCACCAACCTGCCGTTGCCTTGGCCGCTCCTCGAAGAACTGGGGCAGATGTTCACGCCCGGTTCGAAGACCGCGTTGGTCGCGCCCGGCGGCGCGTCGAAGTCTTTGTGGGCGATGCTGCTTGTGGCGTACTGGATTGACGAGGGAATTCGCGTTGCCTGTCTCGAACTCGAACGGGGGCGGACTTTTCACTTGCGGCGGTCGCTCTCGCAGCGGACGGGGATTGCCGATGTGACGAAGAATAAATGGGTCGCCGCGCACGCCGACGAAGTCCAGCGGATGCTGCACCGGCACGCAGATTTCTTAAACAAGGTGGGCCTGGCGATCCACATCGCGCCGAGATCGTTCTCGACGCACGACGCCGCCGATTGGCTTGCAGATCGAGCGGCCGAGGGCTGCCGAGCCGCCGTCATCGATCCGGTCACCTGCCTGCGGCGATTGGGTGACATTTGGGCCGCCGACGACGAATTTCTGGGCGCCTGCGACCGGATCGCGACCGAAAGCGGGATGTCGCTGCTGTTTGTCACGCATCCGAAAAAAGGCGGCGGAAGCGCGCCGAATTTGGACTCGCTGGCCGGCGGGAGCGCGTACGCGAGGTTCTGCGATTCGGCGGTTTGGTTGGAGGCTCACGACCCGAGAGAATCCGTGGTTCGGACCTGCTGCGGGAACGATAGCGTGATGCATAATCGGACATTGCACCTCTTGAAGACAAGATCCGGCGAGGGCACCGGCCTGAAATTGGCGTTCGATTTCAGCGCCGCGAAAGGCCTCGTTCTGCATGAACTGGGCATTCTCGCCACGAAAAAAAGAAAGGACAGAACATTATGAGCGAATTAGACATGCTGGTGCCGCTGGCGGTCAAACATTTGTGGGCCTGCTCGTACTTCATCGACGAGCGCGGCGAAGTGACATTCGATGTTGACGGGCTGGACAGCTTCTTGCGGAGCGGCTGTCGGATGGGCGCTCGCGGACAGAACTCGGATTACACGTTGTTCCTTGTCGCGTCCTCCCCCGAGGAGGGCAACGCCGCCTGCGACGCCTTGCTCAGCCACATGCGGAAGAACGCGAAGGCTCGCGGCAAGCGAGGGCCAAGGACGCTCGAAGACAAGCTGGCCCGCTGGTCGCGGATGTGCTCGTCGCGGCGGACCAGGGAGGCCGGCAAAGTTGCGTAATGAACGGGTCGCGGCCCGACAAGCCGCTTACTTTCTTCACGCCGCCGGGTTCAAACGTGGCCCGGCGGCAGTTTTCAGAAAGGACTTACTGATGTCTACGAAACGCAAAACGACTACTGAATTGGCGTCCGCCCGGTATGAATCGCGGGACCAGACCGAGATGTTGCTCTCGCGGCTGAACCTTCGCCGCCCGTCGGACGATGGGAGCGCGCTCTACGATCCGACCGAATTGGACCGTTTGCTTCGAGCGGAGGATCTTGCCGACATCGACCGGGCGGCCGAGCGGCTCGATCTGTTCCCCGTGCCGGCGCTCGCCAAGCGGCTGGCCGAAGAAATCATCACCGACTTGTGGGACGGGTGGCTGATCCGGGCCGGTTTGCACGAGCAGGCTCTGAAAACGAAAGAGTCCGTGTCGCGTATTTTCCGCAAGCTGCATCGCACTAGGGACGCCCGGCGGGCCGGCGCGGCGCCGGACTGGCCGTCGGCCGTCGCGATCGCGGAATTCGAGGATGCTTTGCAGCAAGCCCTGGCGGCACGCCGGCAGCCGGCGCAGGCGAAGACCGAGGAGGCTCGCGATGTTTGACCGACCGACTCCACCGACACTCGAACCGCTGCTGTTGACGGCGCGGCAGGCCGCGAAGGTATTGGCCGTTTCCGAGCGAACTCTCGCCACATACACGAAGTCGGGACTCCTTCCTGTGGTGCGGATCGGGCACAGCGTTCGATACAGTCCCGAGGCTTTGCGCGAATGGATCAACAATGCCATGCAAAAAAAATGCGGTGAGGGTCAGAATGTGCTTGCAAGATCGTCAAGTATACGATAGATTGTCGGCATGGGAATCGTAAAAGACATCGGACAGGCAATCAAAACGTGCGGGAAGACCCGTTACCAGATCAGCAAAGAAACCGGGATCGATCAAGCTACTTTGTGCCGGATCGTGAACGGAGGACGGTGCGGCATGAAGACCGCCGACAAGCTGTGCGAATACCTGGGGCTGGAACTGCGGCCCCGGCGCGCGAAAGGAAGGTGACCGGTGGCGAGCATCGGAAAAGACGATGGCGGGCGACGGAGAATCTTGTTTGTGGCGCCCGACGGCCGCCGCAAGACGATCAGGCTGGGCAAATGCTCCCAGAAGCAGGCAGAAACGGCCAGGGTGAAGGTCGAGGGCTTGATCGCAGCCCAGTTCAACGGGAGCGTGGGCGATGAAGTAAGCCGCTGGCTGGCCACCCTACCCGAGAACATGCACAAGAGACTGGTCGCTGTTGGTTTGGCGAAGCCGCGGGGGAACGCTCCCGATGCGTCCGCCCTGACGTTGGGGCGATACCTGGACGACTACAGGCAATCGCGCGTGGACGTGAAGTCGGGCACGCAGATCACCTATGGCAGGACCACTCACTACCTGGTGGCGTACTTCGGTGCGGACAGGCTCTTATCGCAGATCAACGAGGGTGACGCTGATTCGTGGCGTCTGAACCTGCTCGGGCAGGGGCTAGCGATCAACACGGTCAACCGCGCGTGCGGCATGGCCCGCCAGTTCTTCCGGGCCGCTATCCGGCGCAGACTGCTTGCCAGCAACCCGTTCGAGGGGCTGCAAAGTTCCGTGAAGGGCAACGCGGCCCGCCGGCACTTCGTGACGTGGGAAGATGCCGAGAGGGTCTTGGCTGCCTGCCCAACCATCGAATGGAAGCTGATTTTCGCCCTGGCCCGATTTGGTGGGCTGCGGACACCGAGCGAGACGCTGCTTCTGCGATGGAGTGACATCAACTGGGAGGCCGGGAAGATGCTGGTCCGCTCGCCAAAAACTGAAGCTCACGCGGGCGGTGAGAGCCGATACGTGCCACTGTTCCCCGAACTGGCCCCTCTGCTGCGGGAAGCCTTCGCGAATGCGGAGCCGGGCGACGGATTCGTGATCGCCAAGCACCGCAAGCGGGGCGCGAATCTGAGAACGCACCTGCTGCGGATCATGGCCAAGGCGGGCGTGAAGCCATGGCCCAAACTCCTCCAAAACTGCCGATCAAGCCGACAGACCGAACTTTGCGAGCGATGGCCGGAGCACCTCGTTTGTACGTGGTTGGGCAATTCGCGGCTCGTAGCGAGAGAGCATTATTTGCAGGTCCGCGACGATGATTTCCTGCGGGCCGCCGAGCCGGAAAAAGCGGCACAGAATCCGGCACAGCAACCGACTGGAAAACCCTGCGACCCTCTGCAACCGCCCCCCCGTGACATAGCCGAAAACGCGGTTTTTCATAGCGTCGCAGCGGATTGCAGAAATCCGCAGAGTTCAAGAATGGGCGGTGCAGGATTCGAACCTGCGACATTCTGCGTGTAAGGCAGACGCTCTGGCCAACTGAGCTAACCGCCCAACGGACAACTTAGGATAACGGCTTTTCGCCCTTGCGTCAAGGCGACCGGGGACATATATTTGAAGCTGGCCGTATGTCGGCCCTTTTTCGACACCTAAAGTCTTTTCGAGGGGTGAACACATGGATGTCGCACAGGCGATCCGCTTGCGATGCTCCTGCCGCAACTATCAGGACAGGCCGGTCGAGCAGGACCAGTTGCTGGCCGTGCTGGAGGCCGCCAGGCAGGCGCCGTCGGCCAAGAATCTCCAGGACTGGCGGTTCGTTGTCGTGACCGATAGGGAAGCCAAGAAGAAGCTGGCCCAGGCCGCCAACAATCAGGCCTTTCTCGAAAACGCCGGGGCGATCCTCGTCGCCTGCACGGTCAGCGACCACGTCATGCGCTGCGGCCAGGCGGTCGGCCCCATCGACGTCGCCATCGCAATCGAACACATGTGCTTGCAGGCAACGGAGTTGGGACTAGGCACCTGCTGGATCGGATCGTTCTACCCGGACCGCGTTCGCCCCATCGTCGGCATCCCGGAATCGGTCGCGATCATCGAGTTGCTGGCCCTCGGTTACGCCGCCGACGCCCCCAAGGAGCACCGCCGGGAGCCCCTCGAACGCATCGTATCCTTCGATCAATGGCAGTTCTGACCCATCCGGACGATTCCCGGAAAACCATTGAATTACCTGTTGACATCGAGCCGATAGAACATAAAATGCAATTTACGATCCCTGGGGACGTGGTGTAACGGGAGCACACGGCGGTCGCATCGCCGGAATGAGGGTTCGATTCCCTTCGTCTCCATCCCTTTGATTTGCAAGGACTTGCGCCAATCCGCAATCCGCAGTTTCGACCGGAAAAACGCCGATTGGGTACTCCAGCCCATACCCCTTTTGCGGGTTCGTGCGCGTTGATTCCGGGTTCTGCTGTGCCGTCCTGTGTGCCGCGCCGGCGGGGTCTTGTGCCGCCCGCTCGAAATCCTCATCGCGGATCTGCAAGTAGTGCTTGGCGGCTATCGCCTTGCTGTTGCCGATCCAGGCCGTGACGACGTGCAAGGGGTGGCTCTCGGCAAGCTCCGTCTCTCGCGTACTCCTGAGATTCTGAAACAGCCGCGGCCAAGGCTGTAGTCCAGCCCGCTTGATGATCTTCTCGAAGGTCGTGCGAAGGTTCTGATTCGCCCGACGGTAGCGGGTTATCACGTACTCACTGCCCGGCTCCGCTTCCTCGAAGGCTGCCAGCAGGTGCGGCCGAAGTTCGGGGAACATCGGAATCAGCCGCGTCTCATGCCCTTCGTGGTGCTCGGTCTTACAGGAGTGAATGAGAATCCGCCCCTGCTCCCAATTCACGTCCTGCCATCGCAAGGCCAGCACCTCAGACGGGCATCTGAGGCCCCCAAAGCGGCACAGGGCGAAGATCAGCCGCCACTGGGTACCCGGGCAGGCGCCCGACACCCTCTCGGCATCCTGGCGGCTCAGGAAGTACAGCCGATCATCATTCCCAACCGACGTTGATTTCAAGTCCTGGAACGGATTCGACGCAATGAGCTTCTGCTTGACTGCCACCCGGAAGAACACCTTCGCGTTCGCGGTTCTCTTGCGGACCGTCGCCTTGCTGAGCCCCTCGCGCATGAGGTAGCGTTGCCATTGCTCCGCGTCATACTCGGTGATGTCCTTCAACGCCTTTTCCCGCCCGAAGAACTCGATCAGGGTCCGGCGGGTGTGGCCATAGACAAGGCGGCTGTTCGGCTTCAGGTCGTCACGATCTTTCAGGTATCCATCCAGGAAGTCCCCGATACAGACTCCCCTTTCCTGGACGGGCTCCGCCTCTGGCTCAGGTGTGGAGACAATTCGCGGCTCGGCAAGACCGACCTTCACGAGTTTTCCATAGGCAACGCCGCCAAGCCCGGCCAGCCATGCCGCCGAAACCGCGTCCGGCGTCCCGGTCGCCTTGCTCTTCACGAGACGCTCGATCATCCCTTTGACGGTCGTCGTCTGGTCCTTGTTGGCGTGGCCAAGCCGTAGCGTCCGGCGCCGCCCGTCGTGCGGGTCCACGAACAGGACACGGGTGTGGGTCTTGCCGTCTTTGGCCTTGTACTTCCCGATAGCCGCCATGCCGCCTACCTCGCTTTCCTACGCCGGGGCCTCAGTTCCAGACCCAGATACTCGCACAGACGGTCCGCCGTCTCCATGCTGCACGTGCCGCCCGCCGCAACCTTGCAGAGAACGGCTTGGTCAACGCCGGTGTCCTTGTGGATTCGATACCGGCTCTTGCCGGATTCCTCAATCGCCTGCCTGATGGTCTTCATAATCATACCGGCCATCTTACACCCATACTTTGTATAGTGTCAAGCAGTATTCTGACGCGCCGCGCACTTTTCTTCTGACCGTCTGCGAATCCATGCCTTCAGGTCGTCCGGACTGTAGCGCACATTCCTCCCGCCAAAGCGGACGGCGGGGATGTCCCCGGCCTTGGTCAAGCCCCATAGGGTACGCTCGCTGATGCTCAGGACCTTCGCGGCCTGCCTGGCGGTCAACAGTAAAGGCTGAATCGGTGGTTCTTTCGTGGTCTGAAACATACTCACTCTTCCCATGTTTTCTTTCGAAATTCGGCAAGGGGCCGGGCGGTCCGCACGCACGAATCCCGGCAACCTCATGGCCTATTCATTGCGTTCCTTGCGTTCGCGAACTGCTCGTTCGAGCCGTTCGAGCCGGCTCAGCACGTCATCTTCCCGCACCGTCTCGGCAACGTCCAAGATACCCCTGGCCGCCCAAAGCTGTATGCGGGTGATGCTCTCGCCCCTCATTGCCTTCAGCAGAACATCCACGGCTTCGTTGCTGGCGTAGCTCGCCCGGCTCAAGGCGCTATCGAACGCCTGCTGCCGGACCTCACGAAGTTCCTGGCGGAAGTCATCGTCCCGCAGCCATCGAAACAGAGTCCGAAGAGAAACACCGCTCTTCGAGGCCGCGTCGGCGACGCTGGGGCTCGTGAGGAGGGCAGATATGGCCCGATCAACTTTTTTCAACCGTGCCATTTCGTGCCGCCCGCTTCCTCTCTCGCACGCCGCCGTGCGTGCCGATTGTGTACGTAATGGTCACTCCCGGCTGGCCGTCGCGGCCAACCAACTCCAGCGTGAGGGGAAATTCTTCGCTCGGCTGAAGCACCTGCTCGACATGGTTGAGCCGCTGCGAAATTGCGTCAGTGTTCATGTTACCATCCTCTCGTACCAAAACGCATCGTATGCCACCGCCGGCCCTAAGATCGTCAAGGCCGTCGTGCATGGTCTTACAATCCCAACGACGCGATGGTCGCCGCGATGTCCCGCGCAGTCTGGCGGTCCTGCTCTCGCTGCTCGGACATGCGCAGCCCCTCATTCCATCGGTTCCTGAAGTCGGCGTCCGACTCTCGGAAGGTCAGGCCGTCGCCGATGTCCCGGCACTTCTGAAGGACTTCGGGCAGTTTCGCGGCCGTTGCCGCTCTCTCCGCGATCGTCTTCTCAATTCGGTCGTCGGTGTCCTCCTGCATGGCTGCGCGCACGGAGTCTTGCGCCAATGGATGCACGATCTGTGCGATTCTCTTGCCCTCGCTGATCTTCTTGTTCAGGTCGTCGATGAAACTGTTATGCTGCGTCATGGAAAAACTCTCTTTCTCGGCCTTGTGGCCGACGTTGAACGTGAAAGGGGTGGTCTCGGTCAGTCGGACGCTTGCGCTGCCGATGTCTTCGGCCTTGGATGCCTCAAGGGACAGTCGGGCCTCTTCCAGAATCGCGGGCAAATCCTCGCGCACGGCCTCCAACAGTAACTGGTCTGCGTGGCTCCACTTCATAGGTTATATCCTTCAAGAATAGAATGGTTTCGAAAAAAGCCGGCGCGGTCATTCTCCGCGCCGGCCTCGGAAAGGCGACCGTGAAGGCACGGCCGTCCATGGAAAGCAAACCCGGCCGCCGGGAGACGCAAGCGACCGGGCCCCACAAGAAAGGAGGACATCATGGCTCGTAGTCTGTAAAAACCCGACGGACGCTCGCGGTGGGGCCGACTTATACGCGCCCATCGGGATTATGGCAGTGGAGGGGCGACGCGCGGTGTCACCCCCCCTCGCGACCGAACCCGAAATCGACCACGTCTGTATACGACCGCGCAGCATCATTTCGCCGTTGCCTCTTCGTCGGCCTGCTGAGACAAGAGCCTTTCCCCGGCTTCGCTCAGGGCACTCGCGCCCTGGAGGCGACGCAGTAGATCCGTGCTGACCCGGCGCCCAATGCACTCAACGAGGGTGTCCCCCATCTGCATGTGAATCTCGGGGAATCCGCTGTCCGCGTCGGGCAGAAGATAGTACTCGCGTTTCGTGAATCGCGTCTCCAAGCCTTGGTGCTTGCCCTGGAGGTAAGGGGTCCACCGCGTGCCGCCCGTGCTCGGCATAGGGACGTTCGCCCACCTGCGAATATCGGCCCCAATGAAGACCGCGCCCGCGTGCTCGCGGAGAAACTTCGCCCCAACTGACGAAACAGTAAACCCGCCGTCGATCTCGCAGCCAGTGTCCCGCCGCTGATCGACGCGGTCGCCGATCGACGCGGCAAGGCCTTTCTTCGCGGTTGCCTTCGTCTCGCCGAAACCTTCGTCGTTTTCATCTCGTCGAATCATTAACGTCTTCCTTTCAACTGATTTCGAAAAATCGCGCGCCGTTTTTTTCAAACTGGAGGCGCTGCGGCTACTGCCGCAGTTTCGCACACCCGCCCGCTCGCTGCGCTGCGCTGCGCAGGGCTCCGCTTGCTCGCGGGCTGCTCCAGACCTCTCCCGAGGGAACCCATACCCCATGGATATCCAGAGAGCGGTGTCATTTTCGTACACGGTGAGAATCTGGGTAGTTTCACAGCGCAACCTCCGCCAAATACTGGGTTTGCGTCGATTTTGGGCTCTTTTCGCCGTGTTCGATTTCGCGCACGGCCAAATCGACACCGTGTTCGATTTCGTGCACGGCGCCGTGTTCACTTTTGACACTTGATTGTTGCTTCTTCTGTCGCCTTTTCCCGAGCTTGTTGCCCCGCTGGAAGCCGGGATTCATGATGCTTGGCTTCGGCCGCTCAACCCCGACGAAGTCGGGCGTGCCCCAGAGGCGCCAGCGCTCCGAAATCGCATACAACGTCACGACCTTGTGCACGCCCATCCCGCTCGCGGTCACGTCGATGAAACCGTGGACGGTCAAGTCATCTACCGCCCGGCGGAACCGCGACGGGGTGAATCCCCAGCGTTCTCGCGCCTCGCGATACGTGAATTGGATTCGCCCCTGATTCAAAAAGACGCGGTCGCGCTTCCCGGATTTGCCCGGTAGTCGGCCGATTTGACACTTCGTCCGGAACAGCAAGTACACCTGCACGGCCGGTCCGTTCAGGTGCAACCATGCAGGGGACTTCACCAGATCCTGACGCAGCACAATGACGCTTGACGGTTTCACGTTTTGCCGCCCCCCGTAGCCTGCTGCCCGTCCAGGATGTTGCGCAGGTCAATTGGTCGGAACCGAATTGACCCATCAGGCAATATGATATGAGGCAGCCGCCCGGCCTTCGCCATTCTTGTGGACTTGCCGCTCGAAAACCGCAAGAGGCGGTCCACGTCGCGACTGGTGAGCAATTGTTCTACCATGACCGCCATCATCGGCGGTCATGCAACGGGCGTCAAAGGGGGTATGTCAGCTTCGGTTGGGTTGTGTCGGCTTCGGTAGGCTTTTCAGGGCCGGTCAAGCTCTCTGCGGATATTTGCAGCAAGTCCATCCAAGCGTATCTGCCAGTTCTTTGAGCCCTTCCCGCCGATCTGCACAAGTCGATGTCCATAAACCGCCTTGAGCTTCCGCGTCTTCGCGGGGTCTTTCAACACGCGGTCTGCTATGTCCGTCAGAGGCATGACCCTCGACCATTCGCCGGTTCCAAAATCCGCCGGCTCCTCGCTCTTCGGTTTCGGGGGTTCGCCCACAACCCTGGCTCCGACGAACTGGCGCAACGCGTAGAGGTACTTCCACACAGCATCCACCATCGCGTAAATAGCCTTGGACTCGTCGCGGAGATTCCCGTCCCTCTCGGCCGACACAAACGGGTGCGCATATGTGCGGTCGTCCACAATCCCCGCAACTGTGCGCCAGTGCTCCTGACGGGTCACCATCGCGTCGAGCTTCGCGCGAAAGTCCGTCGCCACAGCCGAACCAACATTGACTTGCAGCCAGCAGTAGCACGCGTCAACATCCAGGGCCCACAACGTCTGCGCAAGGGCGGGCCGGTCCTGGGAAAAGAACGCCTCCGGTTCGAGCAAAATGAGAAGATAATCGAGGCTTGTCAAAGCCGGGTTGCGGTCGTCGGTCCTCGTCTGTTTGGCCATTTTTTACCCGTTCCTGAAATCGCCCTGGGCGGTGACGGCGGAACGGGTGAGGAACCCCGTCAGGCCGCCCGGGCTGACTGCTCATCTTCAGGGAGCTACCCTGACGCTGCTACTTTACACCCGCCGCTGAGGCGGGTCAATCTCTCTGCCTGTTGCCTCGGTACGTTGCGCCGGCGCTCGCGTGTGGCCCGATCTCGGTCCGGTCCGGCCCTCGGGGTGGTGGGCCTGCTGGAGCGCCGCCCGGACGCCCAAGCACGCCCGCATGACCAGGATCGGTTCCATAGGCTACCCCCGCTCCTTCGACATCCCGGCCAGGCGGAGGATCTCCTCGCGGACGCCCGCCGGCAGGTCGGGCCAGGCTTGGATGATCTGCATCAAGTCGGGGTCGAGAGGGGTGTTTTCGCCTTTTGGTGTGCCGTCCTGCGTGCCGTTTTTCGTCACTTCAGGCAAAATCGGCGTTTTTGAAGCAGAAACGGGGATAGTTCGATTCCCTTCGTCTCCATTCTGTTGCCCTGCAAGGACTTGCGCCAATTCGCAATCCCCCGTTTTGACCGGAAAAACACCCCCTGTACATCCTGTTTTCACACGGGGCCCTTTTGCCGGTTGTACCCTCGGTGTCCCTATTCCATTAAACGCCTCCTCCAACGGCAAACGGCCGAGCGCCAACCGAAGAGAATACCCATCCGCCGAAGCGGAGGAAGAAAGAGGGGTGCTGCCCTGGGTGTGCGCGCACCGGCCGCCGCTTGCGCGGGGGATTATCCCGACAGCACCCTTACTCCTATAGGCGCATCCCGACCCCCGAATGTAGATGGAAAAATGAAAACTCTCTCCGCAAATCGAAGCCGGATATCAGTTTCTCGCCGCCTTCCAATGGACATTCTGCCCAGAATTCGTGGGATTGTCCAGGAAAAGTAACCGGCCGGCTGTGTCATCCAGAAAGTTGCCTCCGGCCGCCGTTGCGGGCGAACTCGCTGATCGTGCCTTCGATCGCGTTGCGCTGGTGCATCTGTTCTTGAAAGGCCGGGGTCTGCATTTCGCGACGCCGGGCCTGCAAGAGGTCGTGATGTTGCGAGACCGTCACCGC
>DATIKY010000261.1:0-7313 GCA_035476995.1 Sedimentisphaerales bacterium
CAACACCGCGGTCCTGCGTCTGGACGACCACGTCATTCGCCTGATCACGAAGTACTGGAACGAGCGAGGGGGAAGACTCCAGTGGATCGCCCAGGTCAAGATCACCGCCAACAGCCTCGATGAGATCAAACGGGCCGTCGACAACGGCGCGGTCGCGGTCTTCGTCCATGGGGGCGTCTGCGACTCGCTGGTCGAGGCAGGCAATGTGGAACGGATCGCCCAGGCCGTGCGGTTCGCCAGAGATCAGCACGTGGTCGTGGGCGTCGCAGGCCACAAGGTCGCGGTCCCCATCGCCTGCGAAAAGGCCGGCGTCGATCCCGACTTCTACATGAAGACCCTTCACAGCCACCAGTACTGGTCGGCGAACCGGCAGCCCGAGCATGACAACACCTGGTGCCTGGAACCCGAGAGGACGGTCGAGTTCATGGCGACGGTGAAGAAGCCCTGGATCGCGTACAAGGTGATGGCCGCCGGCGCAATCCATCCGCAGGAGGGCTTCCGTTACGCCTTCGAAAGCGGCGCCGACTTCATTTGCGCCGGCATGTTCGACTTCCAAATCCGCCAGGACGCGATCATCGCCCGGGACATCCTCAGCGCCAACCTCAGCCGTCGGCGACCCTGGCAGGCGTAGCAGGCCTACCGACACCGCGTCCTGCTGTTCTCACAAAACCCCGCGACCACCTTGACAAGGGCGTGCTCATAGATGGCTCTGAGATTCTGAATTCGTAGCCGTCTAAGCCTGGAGGAAGGGTACGCCCCAGAAGCCACAGGAGCCGATCAGCAGCAAAACGAGGATGTCCCGGTTGCCGTTGAGAAGTAGTTGAAAGAGGTCATGCGGTCCGGGTAACAGATAGGTGTCACAAAACCGAAACTGTTACTCGTAAGAAAGGACCGCATGATGGGCACAAGCTACCAGAGAAAGACACGTCGTTCCAGAAGGAAAATGCAGGACCTCGACAATCACGAGGTCCGGGTCGAGATGGCCGAGGGGGTAAAGGGGGACGGGTAAAGGGGGACAGTCCCTAATAAAGTCATTTGAATATTGCTGTCGTCTGCCGCAAGGGCGATGGTGCTGCCGTCAGCACTGGGGAGGAGAATCGCGGGTGGTTTGACAGGGTCGGCGGGTTGGCCTGGGAGTGCGGATGACGGCAGGGCCAGAATGCCAATTGCCAGTGTGACAACGATCATTGCGCCGATGGCGCGGGTGTTGAGGTTCATGCTCCACTCCTTAAATTGTCTCCCGACACGTCAGCTTACCAATTTCGACATTATAGCACGTCAAGTGCCCCTGGGGAACGGAAAAGTCAGGTGTCTGGGCTGTCATGGCTGGATTCCTTCCGTCTGTGGGGCGGCTTCGAGATTGGCAGGATTGCTGGATGGTCTGGGCGGCCGGCCGCGAGGCATGGCGCGCAGGCGGCGGCCGAGGACGGTTTCGAGCTTGGCGATGAATGCGTCGCTGCCGAGGGGGCGACCGCGACTGGTGCACAGGCGGACCTGGGTGAGCAGCTCGTCCTCGTCGGATTCGCAGAGGATGCGCCGCCATTCGCTCGGGCTCATTTCCCGTCGCCAAACGGGCAGGTCCAGCAGGCCGGAGGGGTCGGTGTCGCCGCAATGGGCGGCGGCGCTGCTCCATCGCCATTCCCAGGCCTTTGCGCACAGGCGGGCGCGGACGGGATTGCGTTCGACGTAGGCGAGGGCCCGCCAGAGGTGGACGTCATCGAGGGGGCAGGAGAAGAAGCGGTCCTGCCAGAAGTGGCCGTGCCGGCGGTGCATGCGGTTGACGTACTGGGCATATAACTGATTGGTCCGCTTGAGGGCCTGGGCCAGGGAGGACTCCTCCTGCGGTTCGACGATCAGGTGAACGTGGTTTGTCATCAGGCAGTAGCCGTTTACGCGTAGGGCGTATCGAGCGGCGGCGTCGCGGAGGTACTTGAGGTAGGCTCGGCGGTCGGCGTCCACAAAGAACACGTCCTGGCGGTTGCCGCCGCGTTGCGTGACGTGGTGGGCGCACTGCGCGATCACCGTTCGTGCCTGTCTGGGCATCGTTCCCTCGCGAAGAGGCGTCCTGCCGTCCGGTTGGATCGTCCAGGGTGTGCCGTGCACACCGTTGGGCCGTCTCGATACACCGGTAGATTATACCACAATGAGGGGGGGCGACGCAAATTGGGGTCATGGGGTAATAGGGTCCGTCCCAGTTGACATTACAGACGGCCGGTCAATCGAAATGGAAGCCGCAGGTGTCTTTCGTGATGTGCTCGGAGTCGGTGCGGGGGTACTTGCGGCAGTTCAGGGGGCGAAGGGGGTAGATGCCGCAATAGCCTTTGCCGTCGCCGTTGGTCTTGAGGAAGGGGCATTCGACCGGCAGCCGACAGCAGGCCCCGCAGTTGATGCACTGCCCTCGCCGCTGCGAGGAGACCGGCAGCACGGACGTGAACGTCCTTCTGATTTTCGCCATCCAGGTGTTTCGTTGCGTATCGGCCATCCGGCATGCCCCCGGGAGATTCATTTCGGTTCGAGCCGTTCCTTATACTCGCCCGGGGCGTTCGGGTCAATCGGCAAGACTACTCTGCGGCGTCGAGCCGGCGGGTGAGAACGCCGTACTGGGTCTTTTGCATGTAGTGGAGCGTGTGGAACTTCTCGGGAATCCACGCGCCGTCAAAGAACGCCTCTTCGGCCGACGCATAAACCACCTCGCAGACCAGCAGGTCGTGCGTCTTGACGGTGAACTTCTCCACGACCCGGCACTCCAGATGCCCCGCGCATTCGGCGATCCACGGCGGCTGCACGAGTTTGGCGGGCTCCAGGGTCAGTCCGGCCTGCCTGATCTTGTCCACCTTGCGGCCGCTGACCGTGCCCAAGAGGTGTGTCTGCGCGAGCAGGTTCTCGCCGGGCACGTTGATGACCAGTTCGTTGTTCTGTTTGATGAGATCGTACGTATACCGGGCATGGGCCATCACGAGCAGGACCAGGCACGGGTCGGCCGTGTTGACCGGCGTTTGCCAACTGATCGTCATCGCGTTGGCCTTGGCCGGCGTGCCGCCGGTGACGAGCACGACGCATCCCGGCTCGATGACCCATTTGGATTGATTCAGAGGGATTCCGCGTTTCATCGGTTTCTCCGGTACTCGAGGGTTACACCCCCATCGTGGCTGGGCGTTCATGAATTGCATTGTAAGCCCTTGGACGGGCAAGGTCAAATGCGCGTCTTTCCGTTCTTGTCATATGTCGTGCGGTCTCATAAACTGGCCTCCATGATGTACTTGCCGTTCTTTCCGCTTGGCGTGGCCGTCGGTGCGTTCGGCACGCTCATCGGTGCCGGCGGCGGATTCATTCTGATGCCGATTCTGCTGCTGGCCTATCCCGGCGCGGACGCCGTCACGCTGACCGCCATCTCGCTGGCTGTTGTGTTCTGCAACGCCGCCAGCGGGACATGGTCGTACGCGAAAATGAAACGCGTGGACTTCCAGTCGGCTCTGCTGTTCCTGCTGCCGGGCGTTCCAGGCTCGATCACCGGCGCCTTCCTGATTCGCCGGGTGCCCCGCGATGCGTTCAACCTGGCCTTCGGCGTGTTCCTGCTCGTTGGCGGGGCCTTCCTCTTCCTTCGCACCTACCTGCGCAACGAGCCCAAGCCCTGGCTGAAGGTCACATTCCGCCGGACGCCGGGGGAACGCGGCATCGCTTTGCGTACAATCTCCCCCTGGGCATGGCGCTGAGTTTCGCCGTGGGCGTGGCCTCCAGCATGCTCGGCATTGGCGGCGGCATTATCCACGTCCCGGCCATGGTGAACCTGCTCGATTTCCCGGTGCACATCGCCACCGCGACGAGCCATTCGATTCTGATGGTGATGTCGTTCACGGCCACGGTGATGCACGTGCTCGACGGCGCCCTGGGGTGGGAAGAAGCGCCTCGCGCCCTGGCGATCGCGGCCGGCGCGGTGGTCGGAGCGCAGATCGGCGCGCGACTGTCCCGCCGGATTCACGGACGATGGATCCTGCGAAGCCTGGCCGTGGCGCTGGCCATGGTCGGGGTGCGAATCCTGATCCCGGCCCTCGGTCGAGGATGACCGGTCGTGGTGTTCAGCCGAAAAGCTCGTTGAATTTCCCTGCGATGTCGGGCTGCTCGCAGAGGGTCTGGCCGATCAGGACGGCTCGCACGCCGATGGATTTGAGCTTCTGCACGTCGTCGCGGGTCTTGATCCCGCTCTCGGAAACCAGCTCCGCGTCGTCTTCCAGCAGGCTCATCAGCCGGGCGGTCGTGCGGATGTCCACCTGCATTGTGGCCAGGTCGCGGTTGTTGATTCCCAGCACGCTGTAGCCCTTTTTCGGGAACCCGATCAAGCTGCGCACCGCCAGCAGGGTGTCCACGTCATGGACCTCCAGCAGCACGGTCATGCCCAACTCGCCCGCCGCGATCATCAGGTCCATCAGGTTGCCCGGCGTCAGCGCCTCACCGATCAGCAGGATCGCATCCGCTCCGGCCGCCCGCGACTCGTACACCTGCCACATGTCGACGATAAAGTCCTTCCGCAGGACCGGCAGCGACACGGCTTCCTTGACCTGCGCGACGTATTCGAGCCGGCCCTGGAAGTACTTCTCGTCGGTCAGGACGCTGATCGCGTCGGCCCCGCATTTGTCGTATGTCCGGGCGATGGCCACCGGATCGAAGTCAGGGCGGATCAATCCCGCCGAAGGCGAGGCCTTTTTGACTTCGGCGATCACGTTGACGCCGCGCACGTTCCGCTTGGTGACCGCCAGATAGAAATTCCGGCACTTGGGCAGACCGGCTATCCGCTCCCGGAGTTGCTCCAGCGAGGTCTGCGATTGCCGCCGGCGCACCTCTTCCCGCTTGTCGGCAACGATGGTATCCAGAATGTTGGCCAAGACTCTTGTCCTCAAGTGTGATTGTTGATGGTGGAATTCTGATTTCGGAAAGGCGCCAGGCCGCTGCTCTTCAAATCAACAATCGCACATCGAAACTCAACCTTTTTCTTGCCCGCCGATCTGATTGACCACGCTGACGAACCCCATGCGCAGGTCGCTCAGTGTACTCTTGAGCATCTTCTGTTCCTCGGGCGTCAGGTTGCCCTTGGTCTTCTCCGACAACATCTCGAGCATGTCGATGTTGTATCGGGCCATCTCCAGGTCCGGCCCGCGTTCCTCCTCGCCTCGCACGCGGATCAGCCCCAGAGCGAACAGCGCCTGCGTCGTGAGCATGCTGACGAGGGCTGCGAAGGTTCCCGGAGGGAGGGGACCGTCGCCGTCCTGTTCTTCAGCCGCCTGTTTGTCCTTCTCCTCTTTCTCCTTGGCGACCAGGACTTCCTTCTCCCGCTGCGCCTGCTCCTTCCAACTCTCGTCGATAATGAGTTTTTTGTCTTGGTCTGCCATCGTCATCTTCCCCTGTACTTTTTCATGCTCCGGTCGATATCGCGTTTCTGCGCCCGCTCGGTGATGCTCTTTCGCTTGTCGTACTGACGCTTGCCGGTGGCCAGCGCCAGCTCGACCTTGGCCAGCCCCTTGCTGCTGAAGTACAGCCGCAGGGGCACCAGCGTGAAGCCCCGCTGCTCGAGCTTGGTCCATATCCGATGCAACTCGGACTTGTGCAGCAGGAGTTTTCGCTTGCGGCCCGGCTCGTGGTTCATGTGGCCCGCCTGCTGATACGGCGCGATCTTGGCCCCCACGAGCCAGCACTCGTCTTCCAGCATCTTGGCGTAGGACCCGGTCAGATCCGCCGGCGCCGCCCGCAGCGATTTGACCTCGCTGCCGCGCAGCTCAATCCCGGCTTCGTACTTCTCCACGAACTCGAAGTCATGGTAGGCCTTCTTATTGACAGCCGCCGGCGTCTGTTTTTCTTTGTCTGACAGATTCTTCGCCATGCTCGCCATGATAGCCGCAAGCCCCCGGATTTGCAAGAAACACCCGTGGCCGTCAATCGGCGGTGTGCGACGACGTTTCGTGGGGCGTGGCCGGCCTTCGGGGCAGAAGAGCCTTCGACAAGCTGCCGCTTGCCGATGCCACCCGGGGTCGAATTGCGATGGTCTGCGTTCCTGCCTCCTTCCTGGCTGTCGTCTCGACCCGTTTCTCGGGCGGCCACTCGTCGGGGAAGTCCAGGCGGGCATCGAGTGGGACATCCGGCGGGGCGGTAGCGGTAGGGTGTGCACATCGTCTCTTCTGAATCGGTTCGCGTCGTCGTGCTTGGTCTCTCTGGCCCTAGGCCGGGTCTTGCGGACCGCCCGGCCTGAGGGTAAACTTTGACGCTTCGTCAGAGCTCGGAGAATAAAAAATACGATGTTCACGCAGGAGAAACGCCTGAGAGGGTTCGCCAACCCCGTGGTTGCCCTGATTGTCCTCGTTGCCGTCCTTTCGCTGTTCGTGGGCTGTGCGGTCTCGGGGGGCTCCCGCTCCGCCAGCGGGCAGATGGGAACAAGGGAGTTGTCGGCGACCGTCACCGGGGCCGGCGAGTTCTCCCTGGAGGTCAATCCGACCACCAACAGCGGCATTGTGATCGTCCACAGGCACAAGGTCGTCGTCGAGGGCGACTCGGTTCTCCTCGACGGCGAGCGGATCATGACCCTGGCGCCCCAGTCCAAGAAGGTGGACGTCACGTACAAAGGCGGCCGGCTGACCGTCAGCGACGGCGTAGGTTCCGCTCACAGTCAACGCCTGTAGGTCGCGTAATGGGCGGACTACGCCTGCCACGGACGCCGGCGGCTGGGACCGGCGCTCAGGATGTTCCGGGCGATGATCGTGTCCTCGCGGACCTGGAAATCGAACATGCCGGCGCAGACGAAGTCCGCGCCGCTCTCGAAGGCGTAGCGGAAGCCCTCTTGCGGATGGATCGCGCCGGCGGCCATCACCTTGTAGGCGATCCAGGGTTTCTTCACCGTCGCCATGAATTCGACCGTCTGTTCGGGCTCCAGGCACCAGGTGTTGTCGTGCTCGGGCTGCCGGTTCGCCGACCAGTACTGGTGGCTGTGAAGGGTCTTCATATAGAAGTCGGGATCGACGCCGGCCTTCTCGCAGGCGATGGGGACCTCGACCTTGTGGCCTGCGACGCCCGCGACCACGTGTTGGTCCATGGCGAATCGCACCGCCTGCGCGATTCGGTCTACGTTGCCCTTCTCGACCAGCGAGTCGCAGACGCCCCCATGGACGTAGGCGGCGACCGCCCCGTGATCGACGGCCCGTTTGATCTCATCGAGGCTGTTGGCGGTGATCTTGACCTGGGCGATCCACTGGAGTCTTCCCCCTCGCTCGTTCCAGTACTTCGTGATCAGGCGAATGACGTGGTCGTCCAGACGCAGGACCGCGGTGTTG
>DATIKY010000262.1:0-20969 GCA_035476995.1 Sedimentisphaerales bacterium
GGTCCAGAGACATGGGCGACGTTGCCTTTGTGGTTCGTCGCCTTCCCCCATGCCATGTTTCTGGCGCAAAGCGACAAATCCCAGGGGGTTGGGGACGGCGTCCCCAAAGGCCATGGAAGTACGCGAAAACCGGATGAGCCACATTATCTATACGAAACCCATCGGCCAAGGGCAAGCGAAAGTCCAAGAAATCGCGTCCAGGAACTGTTCATCGAGCACTGGAGGGGCTGGTTGCAGGCAGTTGCCGCTGTCCGGCCCAGCCCGGCCTTCGGCCCGAACCCGGAGCAGCTATCGCGTTGGCGGGCGCCCGCGGAAAGAGGGGCAACTCGGGCAAGTCCCGGCGGTTCCGCCGGTACCCCACAATCCGTCAAACGCACCCGTCCGTTCGATCACAAAGCTTTTTCAGCGAACGACTTACGGTGCAGCCAGACTCCCAGGCGGAAATCCTCTCCAGTTCTCGATCGTCCGCAGCGGCGGAAGAGTCCGAGAATGCAGATCGGCTGTTTGCCGGAATACAAGATGGAAATACGGGAAGGAAGGGAATGGGCGGCACAGGACTTGAACCTGTGACCCCCAGCGTGTCGAGCTGGTGCTCTAGCCAACTGAGCTAGCCGCCCATCCAAAGGTCTGGGGATAGTATGGCCTGGCGGTCAAGGAAATGCAAGCAATTATTTCGGGATTGACTGCTGAAAAAATCGGCATGGAGATGGAAAGACCTTCGGCCCCCCTGCTGCAGGCAGTCGGAGACGGTCGCCCGGCTTCCAAGCGAGGATCAGTGGCTCAGGTTCCGGCGGATCACGGCGGCCGCGGAGAGCGTTCGACGCGAATCGCCGCTACGGACGGTCAGCGAGATCTGCACGCTCTTGACGATCTTGCAGTCAATGCTGTCGGTCGGTAGCGTTCGCGTGAAGCTGGCACCGACCACGTCGTCGCAGAGGACATACGTCTGGTTCGTGGTGTTATTGATGAAACATATGCGGTTTTCGGCAGAACGAAATTCGTACGTGAAATTCCCACCGTCGGCCGTGCGGAAACTGCATCGATTGTTGGGATCCGACGGGTCGACAGCTACCAAACCGTACGTCGGGTCATCGTACCCAGCCGTGCGGAGCTGGGCGGTCATCCTCGCCAGCGCCTGGCGGGCGTTGTTGACCGTCCAGAAGATCTCTTCGTTCTCGCCGTAGCTGACGATGGAGGCCTTGAACGCGGCGGCGACCGCCGTCATCAGAATGGCGGTGATGGCCAGCGAGATCAGGCACTCGATCAGAGTGAACGCCCGGATGCACTGTCGATGTTTGGTTGTTGATGTTCGATTTTTCATTCTTGATCTTCGGTCGAGAAAGCCGCCTTCGGACGTCCCACTTCAAACATCAAACTTCCCACTTCACACTTTCCGCTCAATACCTCGCCCGAATCCAGCTTGTCGTGCAGATCGCCCGTCCGCTCTTGAACACCTGGACCGTCACCCGCACGAAGTGGCTGCTGTGGTTGGCGACGACCTGATCGAGATTGGCGAGACTGACGTTCTGGACCGTCACCTGCTGACTGAATGCGGAAAACTCGGTCAGGACAGTCCTCGTGGCGCTGATCGGCCCGCCGAGAGAACTGCTGCTGAAGCCATGGAAGTCGTCCACATCATCATAGCTGAACACGCTGGCCTCTTCCGGTCCCAACGGTGGCGTGGTGCCGGTAACGGGGTCCACCACCGGCAGCATGGCCGTCAGTTCCCGGATCTGCTCGGCCAGAAACTCCGCGGTGGACTGATCGGCCCCCGCGCCGTTGGCCATGCTCAGCGTGCCGTTGGCGGCCAGCAGGGCCGCGATCGAGAAGCCCACCAGGATCGTCGCGATCAGCGCTTCGAGCAGCGTGAATGCCCGGGGTGATTGTCGATCGGTGATTGTCGATGTTTGATCATTCATGCCTGGCCTTTGATCCCTGAACCGAATCGAACTTCCCACTTCAAACATCAGACTTCACACTTGTTTTCACTTGCCCGAGACCAGGCTGGACATCTTGAAGATCGGCAGAATGATGCTCATGGCGATGAAGCCGACGAGGCATCCCATGCAGACGATCATGATCGGCTCGATCATCGAGGTCACCGCCTTGATGGTGGTCTTGAGCTCCCGACCGTAGAAGTTGGAGATGTCCCTCAGGACCTCGGCCATGTTGCCGGAGTCCTCGCCGCTGCGGATCATCTGCACGACGCTGCTGGGCATCAGCTTGCACTGGGCCAGGGCCGAAGCCACCTTCTTGCCCTGCCGAACCTCTTCGTAGACGTACAGCCACATGTTCTTGTACAGGATGTTGCCGGAGATGTGGGCCGTGATCGACAGCGTATTGAGGATCGGCACGCCCGCGCGGGTCAGCACGCCCATCGTGTGCAGGCCCCGCGTGATGTAGAGGCTTCGGCACAGGGTTCGGATCAGCGGGAGCACCAGCTTGGTCTTGTCCCACCAGAGGCTTCCCGTCGTCGTGTGAATGAAGGCATAGAAGCCCCAGAGAACCCCGCCGATCCCCGGCAGGAGCAGATACCACCAGTTCCGCAGAAACGCGCTGGTGGCCATCAATACGATGGTCGGCATCGGCAACAGATGTTCTTTGCCGCGGAAGATCGCGGTGAACCGGGGCAGCACGAAGCACAGCAGGAACACCGTCACGCTGACGGCCATCACGGCGATGATCACCGGATAGACCATCGCGCTTTTGACCTGGGACCGCGTCTCCGCCTCCTCGTCGAGATACTCGGCGAGTTTCTGCAGCATGTCGCTCAACGAACCGGAAGCCTCGGCCGCCGCGACCATGTTGATGTAGAGGTTGGAGAAGATGTCAGGATGCTCGGCCAGAGCCTGGGAGAAACTGTTGCCCTCCACGATGCGGGTCTTCAGATCGTTGATGACCGCCTTGAATTTCTGATTCTCCTGCTGGCCCCCGATGCCTTCCAGGGCGTCCTGGATGCTGATGCCGGCGCGGATCATCACGGCCAACTGGCTGGTGAAATGGAGGATGTCCTTGCGGCTGGGCCCGAACTCGACCCGGAACCCCTTGAGCTTGTTCGAGAACGAGGCGCTGGCGCCGCTTTCCGCGGCGTTGCGGGCGCTTTCGACGGAGCTGCGGCCTTGCCAGTTTTCCGAAACAGCGGTCTCTTCGTGTCGTGCGATCGTCTGTGTTGCCATGCTTGTTCTCCGTGTGCGTGGTCCGTCCGGACGCCAAGCCGGACCGGACCGCCGTCACGCGATTCTTCGTGCGGTGCGGTTCGCCGATAGATCCAATCGCTATCGCGCGGCAGCGATCGCCGCCTTCGAGGCGTCGGTCAGCTTGCCGGCCGCGACCAGCGTCTTTTCCATCTTGCCGGGGTTGCTCGACCGAACGATCGCCTCGTCCCGATCGATGAACCCTTTGAAGTACATCTCGGCGATGCTGTTGTCCATGCTCTGCATGCCCAGCCGCCGGGAGGTCTCGATAATGTTCGGAAGCTCGTAGATCCGGTTCTCGCGGATGCAGTTGCGCGTCGCGGAGGTGCACAGCAGGATCTCCGTGCAGGGCACCATGCCCGGCTGGTCGACCCGTTTGAACAGGGTCTGGGAGATGACCGCCTGCAGCGTGTTGGCGAGCATCGTTCGGATCTGGTTCTGCTGCCCGGACGGATAGATGTCGACGATACGCTCGATGCTCTGCGGCGCGTTGATGGTGTGCAGCGTGCTGAACACCAGGTGACCGGTCTCGGCGGCCGTGATGGTGAAGCTGGTCGTCTCGAGGTCCCGCATTTCGCCGACCATGATGATGTCGGGGTCCTGACGCAACGCGTGCCGCAATCCGGAGGCGAAGTTCGGGCAGTCGGAGCCGATTTCCCGCTGCTCGATCATGCATTTCTCGTTCTCGAGATGGTACTCGACGGGATCCTCCAGCGTGATGATGCGTTTGCTGTACCGCGAGTTGATCAGCCCGACCATCGCGGCCAGCGAAGTGCTCTTGCCGGAACCGGTGTGCCCGGTGACCAGGACCAACCCGCGAGGCAGATCCGTCAGCTCTTTGACGATGGGCGGCAGGTGCAGATCGTCGATCGTGTGCACCTGGTTGGGGATCACGCGGAACGACACCGCCACGGTGTCCCGCTGATAATGCGCGTTGACGCGGAAGCGATGGCCTCCGGCAATGGACGTGGAGAAGTCGAGATCCCGGTTCTCGTCGTACCGTTTCATCTTCTCCGGCCCGACCATCGACAGCACCATCGCCCGGGCTTCCTGATTCGTGATCGGCGGACAGTCCATGTCGATCAGCTCGGTGTCTTTTCGCAGCACCGGCGGCATGCCCACGTTGATGTGCACGTCGCTGGCCTTGTTCTCGATGGCCGCCTCGAGGATGGTCTTGATTTCGATCATATGAAGATTTCCCATCTGCCATTTTCGATTGGCGTGATCTGCCGCGGTCCTGGTCGCCGGCGCGGCACATCGTGAATCGTCAATCGCAGGTCTAGTGAATGTTCTCGACGAACTCCTCGTTCTCGTTCTGCCCGTACACTTCGGTGACGCGGAGGACCTCTTCGATCGTGGTGACCCCCTTCTTGACCTTTTTCATCCCGTCGTCGAAAAGGGTGTCGCGTCCGCTCTCGTGGAACGCGCGACGCATGCTGGTCACCGATGCGTCCCGGTTGATCATGTCCCGGAACTTGTCGTCCAGGATCAGCAACTCGAAGATGCCGGCTCGCCCGATGTAGCCGGACCCGCGGCAGGCGTCGCAGCCTTTGCCATGCACCAGTTCGTTCGGATTGATGCCCACGCGCTCGATGTACTTCCTGAGCCGGTCGGGGCCCTTGTACGTCTCCTTGCACTTGGGGCAGATCCGACGGACCAGACGCTGGGCCAGCGCCGCGTTCATCGAGGCCGCCAGCAGGTACGGCTCGATCCCGATGTTGACCAGTCGGGTGACGCTGCCGGCCGCGTCGTTCGTGTGCAGGGTGGAAAGCACCAGGTGGCCCGTCAAGGCCGCCTGCACCGCGATGCGGGCGGTCTCGTTGTCGCGGATTTCGCCGACCATGATCACGTCGGGGTCCTGACGCAACAGGCTTCGCAGCGCCGCCGCGAAGGTCAGGCCGGTCTTTTCGTTGACCTGGACCTGGTTGCAGAAACCCAGTTCGTACTCGACCGGGTCTTCGACCGTCGAGACGTTGAGCTTCTCGCCGTCCATCTCGCCCAGGGCCGAATAGAGGGTCGTGCTTTTGCCCGAGCCGGTCGGACCGGTGACCAGAAGGATTCCGTGCGGCAGCTTCACCTGATCGCGGAACGCCTCGCACGCCTCGGACTCCATGCCCATGGAGTCCAGTCCCCGACGGATGGACTTGCTGTCGAGAATACGAATCACGGTCTTTTCGCCGTGGCTGGTCGGCAGCGTGGACACGCGGAGATCGATGGCCCGGCCCCCGATGATCGCGGCGACCTTGCCGTCCTGGGGCAGACGCCGCTCGGAGATGTCCAGGTTGGCCATGATCTTGATGCGCGAGACGACCGCCGGGTGCATCTTCGGCGGCGCTTCCATCGCTCCGAAGAGGACGCCGTCGATGCGGTAGCGGATCTTCGTCTGCTTTTCTTTGGGCTCGATGTGAATATCGCTGGCCCCTTCGTGAACCGCGTTGCTGATCAGGTAGTTGACGAACTTGATGACGGGCGACTGGCCGGCCATCTTCTCGAGGTCTTCGGAGACGTCTTCCACGTCATGGACGACCTCGACCTCGGTCATGTCGCTCATGATGTCCTCGAGGACGGCCTCGGTGGGCTGCTCGCGGAAGGCCTCGCAGATCGCCGCGATGTCCTCCGGCGGACAGACCACGACGCGCAGCTCCATCCCGACCTGGCGCCGGACATCCTCCATCGCGAAGACGTTGGCCGGTTCGCTGGTGGCGACGACGAGTTTGTCGCCGTCGGTGGCGATCGGGACGATGTTGCTCCGCTGGATGAAGTCCGCCTCCAGCTTCCCGAAAGCCGCCTTCTCCACCTCCTGGGGCGTGATGTGGCGGAACTCCTGGCCGCTGAGCTTGGCCTTCGCTTCGAGGATGTCGTTGGCGACGATGAGCCCTTCCTTGAGCAGCGCGGCGGTCGGATCGCTCCCAGGCTTGCTCAGGGTCTCGCGCCGGAGCCGACCGTACTGCTCGTCGGTGATCTTGTTCATCTCGAGCAGGACGTCCACCACGTCGCGCACCTGAACGCGGCTCGTCGGTTCGGGGGAATACAGATCGCACAAACCCCGCACCTCGGCATCGTCGGGGCAGACGGGCGCCATCGCCGGCTGACCCGCGCCCGACCGATTCGCCGCAGGGGATTTGACCTTCTCTTTTGGGGATAGGAATCGCAGCATTATTCAGACAGCTTCAAAGTAATCGTCCAATCTTTGGTTTCCGACGCGGTGTCGCCCGGGATGACCCCGTTCGTCCAGGCCAGTTCGACGAAGTTGCTGCCGATCTGCCGGACCGTGAAGCCCTCGATGCTCTGGTCCTGTTGGAGGATCTGGTCGTTGATCATGCAGGAGTGCCCGTTGTCGGACCGCATGATGCTCAACAATCGCAGCGTGCCGGCCTGCTCCTGCATCTTCTGCCGTCGGATCATCTCGGCTCGCACTTGCGGATCCTCGCTGACGATCGCCGGACTCTTGAGCCCTTTGACCCGGAATCCTTCGACTTCGAACGGGTTCTTCGACAGTTCGCTGACCTTCACCTGGAACACGTCCGAGAACTCGTAAAACTTCGTGAGGATCGCCTCCATACGGTTGGTCATCTCCGACCGCACGCCGGTCAGCCGGCCGATGGCGGCTTCGATCTTCATCTCGTCGCTCACGCCCGGGTTGGCCGACGCCGCCTCCGGCTGGCTCTTGCGGATCATGAACATCAGGCAGACCAGGCCGATGGCAACCAGAATGGCGACCAGAACCGTGCTCCGGCGGACGTTCTTGCTGCTGGCCGCGACGGTCAGGTAGTCCTGGGCGTCCGGGCCGCCGGCGGACAGAACGTCCTGGGGCCCGGTCGTTGCGGACGAATGATCGGAGGGAGTTCCGACTTCCGGTTCACGCATGAAAGACAGCATAAATCAACTCCAGCAATTCACGTTCTCGGTCAGGCGGTCTTGTTCTGAAAGAAAATGCTCAGGATGAACTCGGCCCCGATCTCGCTGGTGCCGTCGCTGGGCTTGTCCAGCTTGAGTTCCCGCAGCTTCATAATGCGGGGCAGCTTCTCCAATTCCAGCAGGAACGAATAGAACGAGGTGAAATCGCCCACCAGCTTCATCGTCAGCGGCTGCTCGATGTAGCCGCTGTTGTCCTTCTGCAACAGGGTCTTGATCGTCTTGGGCTTGAGCCCCTGCTTCTGGGCGATCACGGTGACCTGTTCGAGCACCTTGTGCACTTCGCTGGTCGGAGGCAGTTTGCTCTCGAAGAACCGCACCGCGTCCTGCAGTTGCTCGAGCTGTTTGTTGAAGTCCTCCGCCTGGCAGGTGGCCGCCTCGAAGTCGGCCAGCTTGGCCCGCTTGCCTTCCACTCGGCGCTTCGACTCGGCCAGACTCTGGTTGGCCGGCTTGATCATGTATTGGTAGCCCGCGGCCGCCACGCCCACCAGCAAAACGAAAAATATAGCCTGTCTCAAACCGCTCGTCATGATGTCTGCTCCCACGCTACAAAGTCCCGATCCGACGCCTCGCGTCCGGGACGCGCTAGAACTGGTAGATCGTATGCTCGGCCTTGGCCCGGATCTCGTCGATGTCTTCCTTGGTCAGATGGATGTCCCGGTTCAGCATGGCCGTGAGTTTGAACTGTCGGAACGCGGTGTCCTCGATCTTCTTCTCCTTCGACTCGACCAGCGCGACGTTGTCCAACAGGGCGGAGTTGCCGAGATGCTCGATATAGGCGGCGACCTGAAGATCGCTGGGCGCGATCCCCTCGATGTCCATCTGGATCAGCATCGACTTCTCCGGAGAGGACTTCGAGTCGAACTCCGCGGCAGACTTGCCCTGGGCCGCCTGATACCTGGTGGGCTTGGGCGCCCCCGCCTGGGCCCGGGACGAATCCTGCTTCTGCATCAGGTCCAGCTTGATCAGCGACACGCCCGCCGGCAGCGTGTTCGTCAGCGAGGCCAGGAGCACGCTGCGAGGAATCGGTTCGAGCAGCTCGGCCGTCGTCAACGCCGTCCGCATCATCTCCTGACGCCGGGTCTGGAGGTCTTCGAACTGCTTGATCGACTCTTCCATCTTCGCCATCCGGGCGTTCACCAGCGCCTCTTCCGCGACGCAGGCCCGCTGACGGATCCGAATCGTCACGAACGAGCCTCCCAGAGCGGCCATCACCACCAGGAACAGGATCAGGCACATCAGGTTGGCCCTGCGGGATTCGTTGCTCTGGATGTAATCGTCCGGCACAAAGTTGATATTCGACATCGTGTATACCCCATCATGGATGATGGATTATGGATGATGGATAATTGGAGGAGAGACTCGGTGCTTCCGTCCAATCATCAATAATCAATCATCCTTAATCAATTCAGACTCAGGCTCAGCCCGAAGGCCAACGCCCAACTCGCCGCGTCATTCCTTCGCTCCAACCCGAGGCGGTCCGCGTCCTGGATCTCCACCGCCGCCATGCAGTCGCCCATCTGCGCCTGGACTTCCATTTGTTTGGCGATCGTGCGGTAGACGTCGGCCTCCACAGCCAGTCCGGAAAGGAAGATCAGCCGTTCGAGCTGGATGTTCTTATACAACGACAGAAACTCCCGCCTGCACGCGGTCATCTCCATGACCAGCCGCCCCACGGCGGTCTCGTCCTTGAGCTGTTTGGCCCCGATGGGCACATAGTGGGCGTACAGGGGGTTCTTGTGCCGGCAGATCACCAGGTGCGTGCAGTCCAACTGGATGTCCAACAGCAGAACGACCGCTTCGAGATCCGTCTTGCGGCGTCCGAAGAAGCGGGCGTAGCAGTTGGCCAGCGCCACCGGCCAGACGCCGATGGACTTGATCGTCAGCCCGGCCCTCTCGTAGATCGCCAGATGCCGGTCGATCACCGTCCGCTCCGTCGCCAGCACGATGACGTTGTCCTGCTCGGCCGGGATGTACTTGATCAGCGTGTTCTTCTCGATGGGCTCGAAGGGCAGCTTCTGCTTGATCTTCGCGAAGATCGCGTCCTCGATCTTCCCGTCGAACTTCTTGGGCCAGCGCAGGTGATCGATGAACACCTCGCTGGCCGGCAGGGCCGCCACCACGTCCTTGCTCTTGAACTGCCCGCTGGCGGTCGATTCCCGCATCACGTCGATCGCCCACCGCTGCCACCGGGCCGTGCCCGCCGTGACGTCCGCGGGACGATTGACGCATTGTCCGGCGATCAGGTGCGTTTCCTCCGTGCCGTTGGCCAGTTGGGCCAGCTTCACGCAGTCATTGCCCAGATCGACCCCGATCAGACATGATTGCTTTCTGCCAAATCCAAACATATCCTATCACCCTAGAAGAAATGTGAGCCGGCTTCGTCACCGAAGCGATGACACATCATGACTCTCTCACATTGTCCGTTCGGACCCCCTTTCGTCTATCGTGGCCCGATCAGGCCGAGTCTTCTCTGGACCGGCCGGCGTTCTGTGCTTCGACAGTCTGCCCGGCATCGTTTAAAGTATATGAAATGGAATTGCGCGAAACCAAAAGCGGCAAGACCGGTCCGGGAAATTCCCGCCTTCGGAACAAGGACCGATAACGGAACCCGCAAGGCGCGAATGCGACCCTGACAGGCCCTTGGAAAGGCGCTTGCGCAAGAAACGATCCCCTTCGACGACGCGGGGATTCCCTCCCCGACCGTCGAGGCCCATCGGATCTGAGAGAGGAAGAACACAGGCGACGCCGCGGAGGCGCCGGACAGGTTATAGGGCTTTCGCAGACGCTTTCGACGCGGGGTTCCACTCCGGCTTGGGACGTCGGGTCATCAGATCCTCGATCGCCGTTCGCACAGGCTTGCCTTCGAACACCACCTCGTAGACCGCCTGCGTGATCGGCATCTCGACGCCCTGGCGGGCCGCGAGGTCTACGACGGATTTGCAGGTCGAGACGCCTTCAACGACCGACGCGGTCGCACGCTGCGCCTGCTCGGGGGTCAGCCCCTTGCCGATCCGCTCGCCGAAAGACCGGTTGCGTCCGCTCGGCGAAATGCACGTCGTCACCAGGTCCCCCAGACCGGTCAGACCCGCGAAGGTATACTCGCTGGCGCCCATGGCCAGACCCAGACGCGTAATCTCCGCCAGACCTCGCGCCAGCAGCGCCGCCTTCGCGTTGTCGCCGGCGCCGACGCCGTCGATGATGCCGGCCGCGATAGCGATCACGTTCTTCATGGCCCCCGCCAGCTCGACCCCGACGAGATCCGTGTTCGTGTAGACGCGAAACCACGAGCAGTTGAACGTGGCCTGAACCCGCTGCGCGAGGACTTCGTCCGGAGCGGCGGCGCACGCCGTGGCCGGCAGTTTGCGGGCCAGCTCGTCCGCAATGGTCGGCCCGCTCAGGGCCGCCAGCGAGATCCCGGCCCCGAGGACGTCGCACAGGATCTGGCTGGGCCGCTGCAGCGTGCCGATCTCGATGCCCTTGGTCACCGAAACGATCGGCACGCCGGCCGGAACATGCTTGCTCAACCGGCTCCAGACCGGCCGCATGTACTGGCAGGGAACCGCTGAGACGATCAGGTCCGCGCCCGCCATCGCCCGCTCGTCCCGAGGCTCGAAGACCAGCGACTGGGGCAGCTTGTAGCCCGGCAGGAACCTGGCGTTCTCCCGATGCCGTTCAATCTCGGCCAATTGACCCGCGTCGTAGCCCCACATCCGCGCGGGGATGCTCTTCTCGCAGAGCAAGATCGACAGCACGGTTCCCATCCCGCCATCGCCGATGAGGGCGACATTCCGATACCCGCTGGCCTGCATGACCACCTCGATGATCCGATCGAACCTGACGCGGCACCCCACAACGGACCGCCGCACCGACGCATTAAAACCGCCGACGCCCGCCAAGTCAACCGCGGCGCCGCCGCGAGCCCCGGCCGAACGGCCAGGCGCCTCGATTTGGGTCTTGATAGCCCGGCCCGCTTGGACTATAGTCAACGGCGTGGGCACGATGCTTGCGACTGATAACCCTTTTTGCAGAGGTCGGGATGGAGTTGGCAAGGGAAGACCAGGCAGCGGTGGAGAAGCTCCAGCAACTGGACAGGGAGAACAGGATCGGCATTGCCGGCGGCAAGATGCGGCGGACTTCGTCGCGATTCTGCCTCGGCGTCGAGCACGGCGACTACAACGGCACCGAACTGTTCGGCGTCGGGACCGACCGCTTCATCTGGATGGCCTACAAGCCAAACGGCACCGAAAAGGTCCGGCTCTTCAGCGGCAACTTCCCCAACGACGGCGTCATCGAGTACACCATCGGCGACGTCCCGGCTCCCAAGTCGGAGGCCATCGCCCAGACCTGGGGCCGATTCCCCTACGGCGTCGACTACATCCTCAAACGCGAGGGATTCCGGCTCAAGCAGGGCATCGACGCGGTCCTCTTCGGCAACATCCCCGGTGGCGGCATGAGCCGCTCGGCCTCCCTGTGCATCAATCTGATCCTGTCGCTCTTCGACGCCGATGGAATCGAGGTCGAAAACAAGATGCAGATCGTCGATCTGGCTCAGGCGGTCGAGAACGACTACATCGGCTCGCCCTGCGGCAAGCTCGACCAGACGATGGTCCTGTTCGCCAAGGAGGGCATGGGGACCTACTACAATCCGAAGGACCGCTCGATCGAGTACGTGCCCATCGGCAATGGAGCCATCGACTTCCGCATCATGGTCCTCGATACGGGCACCGACCGGCCGGGCCTGGAAAAATCGACGTACGCCGTTCGGCGAAGGCAGTGCGAGAAGATGGTCGCTCTGCTCCAGAAGACCGGGATTCCGGTCAACTGCCTGGCCGAGATCAAAGACCAGGGCTTATATGATCAGATCGAAGGTCAGTTCGGTCGCAGCCACGCGGACCTCTTCGACCGGCTCGACTACATCTTTCACGCTCAGCAGCGGTTCTACACCATGCTGAACGCCTGGCGATCCGGCGACGTCGAGACGGTCGGCGCGATCTTCCGCCAGGACGGACTGGGCCTTCGCGACGACTACAAGATCTCCGGGCCGGAGCTCGAAACCATGTGCGACATCGTCCGCGGGATTCCCGGCGTGCTCGGCGAGCGAATGCTCGGCGGCGGCGACAAAGGCGCCTCCGGCGCTCTGGTCCGGGCCGAAAGCGTAGACGCGGTCAAACAGGCGGTGGACACCGCGTATCCGCGCAGCCGCCCCGCCTTCGCGAACAAATACGCCGCCCACGTCTGCCGAGTAGTCGACGGCGTTCGATTGTACGAGGGAGTTCTTTGAGCCATACGACGACACAAAAGGGGATTTTCACCGCAAAGGTTCTCTCCAACCGCAGGATCGGCGAATGCTTCTGGAGAATGGACCTGGAATTCACCGGCGACGGGGCCAGGGCCTTTGCAGGGTTTCGGCCGGGACAGTTTCTCCAGATCGACGTATCCCAGGTCGGTCTGCCGCCCGAGGACCAAATCCCGCCGCACCTGCGCGACGCCTGCAAACGCAACGTCATCCTCCGCCGGCCGTTCAGCTTCGCGGATGTGACGGCCCAAGCGGATCGGACGACAGCGGAGCTTCTCTACTGTGTGCTCGGACCGGCGTCCGTGCGTCTGACCGCCCTGACGACCGGCGACTCGGCCAGCATCATCGGGCCGCTGGGCAACGGCTTTTTCATGCCCAGCAACAAGAACCTGGCCCTGCTGGTCGCGGGCGGCATGGGTCTTCCGCCCATCCGTTGCCTGGCCAAGCACCTGCCCATCGAGTATCCCCAACTGGAGGCGATCGCCTTCGTGGGGGCCAAGAGCGTCGACGGACTGCCGTTCGAGGGGGATCTGGGTGAGATTCCCTCCGAGGTCGGCCCCTTCATCCCGACGTTCGCGAAACTCGGCATCTCGTCGGCGGTAGCCACCGACGACGGCTCCGCGGGTTATTGGGGCTTCGTCACCGACCGTCTGGGCAAGTGGCTCGAAGAAGAGAAGAACCGGTCCCCCGCCGGGACGGTGATCTATGCTTGCGGACCCGAGCCGATGCTGGCGGCGGTCGCCCGTCTGGCTGGAGAGCGGAACATCGATTGCCAGGTGAGCATGGAGCGACGGATGGCCTGCGGCGTCGGACTGTGTCAGAGTTGCGCAGTGGAGTGCAAAGTCGAGGGTTCGCAGGAGACCGTGTACAAGCTCTGCTGCCAGGACGGCCCCGTCTTCGACGCAAGAGAGGTCGTTTTCGGCGAGTGAATCGATGACGAAGATGGGTACTGACATTTCGCTGGATTTCTCGGGGCTTCGGCTGAAGAACCCCGTGTTTACGGCCTCGGGCACGTGCGGGTATGGGGATGAACTGGCCGACTTCATGGACGTCAACGCCCTCGGCGGCTTCATCACCAAGAGCATCACGCTCCAGCCCCGTAAGGGCAACCGTACGCCGCGAATCGTCGAGACCGACGCCGGCATGCTCAACGCCATCGGCCTGGCGAACGTCGGGCTCGACCGCTTCCTGGCAGAGAAGATGCCGATCATCGAGACAATGACCGTACCGGTGTTCGTCAACGTCGCAGGCGAGCGGATCGAAGAATACGTTGCAGTCACCGAGCGACTCGCCCAAGAAAAGGCCATCGCGGGTTTCGAGCTGAACATCAGTTGCCCGAACGTGGCCAAAGGCGGCATCAGTTTCGGTCGAGACCCCGCCCAGGTCACCGAGATCACCGCCGCAGTCCGCAAAGCCGCGGGCGAGAAGGTGCTCATCGTAAAGCTCTCGCCCACTGTAACGGACATCAGCGCCACCGCCCGCGCCGCGGTCGAGGGCGGCGCCGACGCCCTGAGCCTGATCAACACCTTCACCGCAATGGTCATCGACATCGAGACGCGGAGGCCCGTTCTGGCCAACCGGACCGGCGGCCTCTCCGGCCCGGCGGTCAAGCCCATCGCCGTCTACCTCGTGAGCAAGGTCTACAGCGAAGTGACCAAGGGCGCCGGCATCCCGATCCTCGGCCTGGGCGGCATCCGCACGGCCTCCGACGCCGTCGAGTTCCTGATCGCCGGCGCCTCGGCGGTCGCGGTCGGCACCGCCAGTTTCATCGAGCCCACAACGGCGATCCAGGTCATCGAAGGAATCCGCCACTACTGCGCCAGACACAACCTAGCGAAGCTCACGGACCTGATCGGCTCTCTTTCAGCCCAATAATCAATAATCCATAGCAGATAGTCAATGCAGAGGGTTTTCACGGATGAGACGCCGCGACTTCCTCAAGACGGTCGGCTGCGGAACGGCGGCGATGCTGTCCGGCTGCGCGACTCAAACCACTTCGAAGAAGGCCCGCAAAGTCCTGCGCCGGCAGGATCGCCCCAACATCCTCTGGCTGATCTCGGAGGACACATCGCCCGACATCGCCTGCTACGGGACCACGCTGGTCAAGACACCCAATATCGACAGGCTCGCGGCCGAAGGGGCCCGGTTCACGAACGCCTTCGTCACGGCCCCGGTCTGCTCGGCGTCCCGCTCGTGCTTCATGACCGGGATGTACCAGACCAGCATCGGCGCGCACCATCACCGCAGTCATCGCGACGACGGCTACAGGCTCCCGCCCCCGGCGACGGTCATCACCGACTACTTCCGCCGGCTCGGCTACTTCACCAGCAACTGCGCGGGCCTGAGCTACAAGAAGGCAGGCAAGACCGATTGGAACTTCACGCCGAGCGCGCCGCCCTTCGACGGCACCGACTGGTCCGAGCGAAAACCCAGGCAGCCCTTCTTCGCCCAGATCAACTTCGCCATGACGCACCGGGACTTCAGACGGGACAAGAACAATCCCATCGACCCCGCCAAAGTCGAACTGCCCCCCTACTATCCGGATCATCCGGTCACCCGGCGCGATTGGGCCAACTATCTGGAGTCGATGCAGATCCTCGACGCGGAAATCGGCGTCGCTCTGCAGTGGCTCCAGAAAGAAGGCGAACTCGAGAACACGATCATCGTCTACTTCGGCGACAACGGCCGGCCGCACGTCCGCTGCAAGCAGTGGCTCTACGAAGGCGGGATTCGGGTGCCGATGATCGTCCGCTGGCCCGGCCGGATCGAGCCGGGGACGGTCGTGGACGATCTCGTCAGCACGGTGGACCTGGTCCCGACGCTCCTGGCGGCCCTCGGAGTCGAGCCTCCCGAGCACTTGCAGGGCTACAACATTCTCGGCCCCAAGAAACGGACCCGCGAGTACGTCTTCGCGGCCCGGGACCGCTGCGACGGCACGGTCGACCGCATCCGCTGCGCCCGCTCCAAGCGATACAAGTACATCCGCAATTACCACCCGGACAAACCGTATGCCCAGTTCAACGCGTACAAGAAGCTTCAGTACCCGGCCTTGACGGTGATGCAGGTCCTGCACAAGCAAGGCAATCTCACGCCGGAGCAGGCCAGTTTCATGGCCCCGACCCGGCCCCGCGAGGAATTCTACGACTTGCAGCAGGACCCGCACGAACTGCACAACCTCGCCGAGGATCGCAAGCACCGAAAGGCCCTGCAAAAGCACAGCCGGGTGCTCGACGAGTGGATCAAAGCCACCGGCGACCAAGGCGAAACGTCGGAAGACCCGACGGTCGTCGAGCGGGCCCAGAACGAGATGGCCAGGAACTTCGTCGAATCGATGGAAAAGAGAGACCTTTCGCCCACGGTTTCCGATGAGGGCTATCTCAAATGGTGGGAGCAGAAGCTGCTGGGCTGAGTCAACCTGCAACTGAATGGCATCGGAGGTGAACATGAATCGGCGTGCACTTCGGCTGGCGTACATTGTCTCTCTGGTTGCGGTCTGCCTGCCGCCGCATGGCACAGAAGCGGCCGGTGAGCGCAGGACCTATGCGGAGGCAAAGGCGAGGCTCTCGGAAAGACAGTGGCCGGACTTCTGGGTAGGCGATCTCAACGGCCTGGCCTCTCGCCTGGAGAGCCTCAGCCGAGGCCGGGCAACCGCACTTTGCATCACGCCGGGCGGTCGGCCGATGCATCTGGTCTCCTATGGGGCTCGGGAAATAGTCCCTCATCTGGCGAACTACAACTCGGCCATCGGAGCCCGCGAGCCGTCCGCCTACATGGACAGGGCTGCCCGCAAGAAACCCGTGGTGTTCTTCGTCGGCCCTGTGCACGGCCACGAGGTCGAGGCCCTCACCGGACTGGTCAACCTGATCCAGATCATGGAGACCGGGCGGGACCTGCGAGGCAAGGACCAACCTGCGTTGCGACAACTCGGCGACCGGTGCCGCCTCCTGATCATCCCGGCGGGCAATCCAGACGGCGTCGCGCGATTCGAGCCGCGGGCCCTGCAGGGAATGACGGGCGAAGACCTGCGATTCTGGGGCCAGGGGACATGGAGGGACGCCACGCTCTGCGGCTGGCCCGGTTGCAAGCGCCAGCATCCGATGACCGGCGACAACGTCGGCTTTCTCGGCTGCTACTTCAACGACGCCGGCATCAATCCGATGCACGACGAGTTCTTCGCGCCGATGGGGCCGGAGGCGCCGGCGATCCTGAAGGTCGCCCGCGAAGAGGGCCCGGACCTGGCCGTCTCGCTGCACAGCCACGAATCGGCGCCCGCCCTGCTTCGACCGGCGTACGTCCCCGCCGAATCACAGGAGGACATCCGCTCGCTCGCGGAGAAGTGCTACTCTCTCCTGGCCCAGCGGAATCTGCCTCACGCGAAACCCTTCGCCGTCAGTCCCGAGGGCGGCAGGAACCCGAGCCCGTTCAATCTCACCAGTGCCCTGCACCACGTCAGCGGAGCGGGCAGTTTCACCTTCGAGTGCCCGCACGGCCTGCAGAATGCCTGCCAGGTGACGCTCGAACAGATCCTCGACATCCAACTGACCCTCTATGAGGCCATGATGCAACATGAACTCGACAAGAATCGCTGATCGTCGAACCAACACCTTTATCGCTCTGCTCCTTTGTTTGGCCGTCCTTGGTTCGGCAAGTGCCCAGTCGCCAAGGCTGGACGAGCGACCCGCCGAGCCCGGCACCTGGGGTTATCGGCCGGACGATGGGGCAACGTCGCAGACCGATCCGCCGGCCTTCAGTTGGCGGCCGCAGCAGGGCTTGACCTGGGAGATCGAGTGCGCCCGCGATGCCGATTTCACGAGCGTCGTGTACAGGGGTGAGGAGATCGAGTTCAACGTCCATTGCCCTCCCAGGACACTGGGGTCGGGATCTTACGTGTGGCGATACCGGGGAAAAGACGCATCAGGCCAGGTCACCGGGTGGAGTCGGACGCGAAAGTTCACCATTGCCGCCAACGCCGTGCCAATGCCGCTGCCGGCGAGGGACGAGTTGATCGCGAGGATTCCGAGAAGCCATCCCCGGCTCTTCCTGCGACCCGAGAATCTGGACAGACTGCGGAAACTGGCTCGCGGGGAGTTGAAAAGTCAGTATCAGGACCTCGTGAAGGAGTGCGACAAGATCCTGGCGAATCCGGTTTCGACGCAGGAGCCGCCGAAGTATCCCCAGGGGATGGTGACCAAGAGCGAACAGTGGCGAGAGATCTGGTGGGGGAATCGGACGTACACGATCAAGGTCCTCGACAGCGCGGCAACCCTGGCCTTTACCCGCCTGCTCGGCGGCCAGGACAAGTACGGCCAGGAGGCCCGTCGAATCCTGCTCGAATGCGCCAAGTGGGACCCCAAGGGCAGCACAGGTTACCGCTACAACGACGAAGCCGGCATGCCCTACAATTACCTGTTCTCGCGAACCTACACGTTCGTCAACGACCTGCTGACGGACGACGAGAAGGCCCTCTGTCGCAAAGTGATGAAGATCCGCGGCGATGAGATGTACAACCACCTGTGCCCGCGGCACCTCTGGCAACCCTATGCGAGCCATTCGAACCGAGCCTGGCACAAACTCGGCGAAATCGGTATCGCCTTTCTCGGTGAGGTCGAAGGGGCCGAGGACTGGGTGTGGTTCGCGACGAACGTCTTTTTCAACGTCTATCCGGTCTGGAGCGACGAGGACGGCGGCTGGCACGAGGGCTCCTCGTACTGGGCCAGCTACCTCAGTCGCTTCACGTGGTGGGCGGATGTGATGCGGGAGGCGATGGGCATCGACGCCTACGACAAGCCTTTCTTCTCGAAAGTGGGCTATTACGCGATGTACCTGATGCCGCCGGGCAAAGCGGACGGCGGTTTCGGCGACCTGGCCGCGAACAAGACCTCGAAGTCAAACGTCCCGTTGATGAGCGTCCTGGCGGCCCAGGCACAAAACCCCTACTGGCAGTGGTACGTCGATCAGCACGGCGGCCCCATCCCCACCGGCGGCTACATCGGCTTTGTCCGTGGCCAATTGCCCAAAGTCCAGCCCAGGACGCCAAACGACCTGCCCGCGTCGCGCCTGTTCGAGGGCACCGGCCAGGCCTATCTCAACACGAACCTCACGAACGCGAACGACAGCGTGCAGGTGGTCTTCAAGTCGAGCCCTTTCGGCACACAGTCGCACGGCTACGAGTCGAACAACTCCTTCCTGCTCTGGGCCTACGGCCAACGCATGCTGATCGGCTCGGGCTATCGCGACATTTACGGCAGCGACCACCACCAGAACTGGATGTGGACCACCCGCTCGACCAACTGCATCACGATCAATGGCCAAGGCCAGAAGAAGCACACCGTCGGCGCCCAGGGCCGGATTACCGCATTCCTGACGACCCAGCAGGTGGACGCGGTCATCGGCGAC
Organism: Sedimentisphaerales bacterium; assembly: GCA_035476995.1. Taxonomy (GTDB): domain Bacteria; phylum Planctomycetota; class Phycisphaerae; order Sedimentisphaerales; family Anaerobacaceae; genus PLanc-01. Next base: position 18,805 of record DATIKY010000262.1, read on the forward strand.
GCGAGCGACTCCTACGGCCCACCGGTCCAGCAATTCAAGCGGGCGATCCTGTTCATCAAGCCCGACCTGATTGTGGTCTACGACCGCCTGAAGACGAGCGAACCCTCGACCTATGAGTACTGGCTCCACGCCGTGAACAAGTTCGAAGTCCGCGACCAGCGGAACATCGTCACGCAGAATGGCGACGTGACCTGCGACATCACCTTCCTGACGCCGCAGAACCTCGCGTTCACCCAGACCAGCGAATACGACCCGAATCCCCGCCCCCGCATCAAGCTCCGCGAATGGCACCTGACGGCCAAGACGACCGACAAGCAAGACCACATAGAGTTTGTCACGCTCTATCGTCCGCACAAAGCCCGTGGCGGAACCGAGCGGCAAGCGACGCTGGAACCCACAGCGGGCGGATATGTCTTGACGGCCGCCATACCCGACGGCGCATTGACCGCCCTGCTTCCTGCGGACGACTATGCCGTGCTGGCAGGCCGAGGGATGGCATCCCAAGACGCGATCAAGCTCAAGCTGGAGCAGTCGGGACAGGCGGCTCAGATTATCGAGCTTCGGGAGGACACCGCGCGGTAATGGACGGCCCCTCCCGAGGTGTAGGCCAGGGGCAGCCCCGGCGATAGCGGTAGGGTGTGCTCCGCACACCGTCTTCTCTGACAGATGCAACTGCCCTGTGCCTCACTTGACACCGGTCATCAGGAAGACGCTGAACGGGAGAAGCTCGCCGTCCGGGCCCGGCTTGACGACCTCGGCGGCCGTGGTGTCCTGAATACTCACGAAACCCGCGTCGGCAAACGCCTGACGCAGCGCCGCCCGATCGAACCCGAAGTGAAACACGCCCTGGTTGTCGCTGTGAAACTGGCCGTCCTCCGAATCCAGGTCGGCCAGGCACAGGCGTCCGAAAGGCAACAGGGCCGCGTGGAGCCGGACAAGAAGCGCGTCAATCCTCTCGATATGATGCAGCGTCATACTGCTGACGATCAGATGGTAAGAGCCGGGCAGCCTGTCGCCCTGGTTCAGATCGAGACGCAGCGTCTTGACGTTGGTCAGATTCTCCCTGGCGACCTTCGCGGCCAGGACGTCCAGCATCCCCTGCGAGCTGTCCACGCCGGTGATGGACCGCACGCGCGGCGCCAGCCGGAGCGTAACCAGCCCCGTGCCGCAGCCGAGGTCCAGTGCGTCCATCCCGGCATTCAGCGGAACGTGTCGGGCTACAGCGGCAGCCACATCATCGGCGAGCTTCACGCGTACCGGGTTTTCATCCCATGCCGCCGCCTCTTTGTCGAAATCGCGTCTTTCGTTGCTCATGATCGCTGCTGAAAATCACCGTGTCATCGTGACCGCCGCCGGCCATTCGATCTGTCACAGCATATCAAGCCGGCGATGCCGGGACAAGCCCACCGTTCCTATCCCATCGCGTCCCTGGATCATGGGCCTGGGTTGCCGATCGTGGTCAACGTCATGATGATCAGTTCTACGAGGATCAGAACCGCAATGAGCCTTCGATGCCGCCCCAACTCGCCGCGAACGAACCAGAGCGGGAAGTAGGTGAGCGTTGCGTAGATCGCGACGGCCAGCTGAATCCCGGCGAGCAAGGCCGGAAAGGTCGTCAGCAGCGGGTTTCCGACGAAGAGAACCTCGATGAGGAGGATAGCCACCAGGGTCGCCCCAAACAGGCGCCTCTCGCTCCAACGCAGCCTGAACGCCAGGATCGAAAAGACCAGCGGATACCCCACGTAGAAGAGCAGGAGAGTCGGTCCGTACTTCTGAAAATAGGCGATCCGGAAACCGCCCGCAGTTCCCCAGTCCACCACGATCCAGAGCACGACGCCCAGGAGAACGTACTGCCACAACTCGGGCAGTCTCTTGAAGAGCGTCATCGCGATTCACCTCACGCCGAACTCATGGGTCATTCTGGACCGGAGCCGGTATCACGACGAGACTGGCCCGAATGGCACTGCCTTGATCGTGGTTGGCGCGGAGCTTGGGCGGCGGTGCCAGAGGCTGTGGTGCCATTTCAGGCTCATCCGGTTTTTGCGTACTTGGAGATAGGGCAACGGCCGGCCGCCGTGGACGCTGTCCCCGGACCCCTGGGATTTTCCGCGTTAAGCCAGAAACATGATGGCGGAGGATAGGTCGGGACCCCAAACGCGATTCAT
>DATIKY010000263.1:0-9341 GCA_035476995.1 Sedimentisphaerales bacterium
GTCCAGAGACATGGGCGACGTTGCCTTTGTGGTTCGTCGCCTTCCCCCATGCCATGTTTCTGGCGCAAAGCGACAAATCCCAGGGGGTTGGGGACGGCGTCCCCAAAGGCCATGGAAGTACGCGAAAACCGGATGAGCCAAATAGGAGATGTCCCTGTCGGGCGTTCTCACGCCGCAGGGTCAGTCGATTCGTCGGCCTTCCCAGACCTCCTGGGTTCCTGCGTACGAGTAGACGATGAAGACCTGGACGCGTCGGCCGTCCACCGGCTGTTCGATCAGCAGGTCCCTCGTCTGCTGGCGATGCCACTGGAAAGTCTGTGGCATCCTCGCGTAGAGGATTTCGGGCAGGGTGCTGAGCGATTCGAGTCCGCCGAAGGCTTCGAGTTCGAGTCGGCTGGCGGGCAGCGTACAATCAAAGGACGCGGTTTGCTCGGCCAGAGACGCCGAGCCTCGGTAGGTGAAGGTCGAATCCGTCTCGACGAGATTGCTGCTGGCCTGGGAGAAATCCGCGAACAGGTTGGTCGTCGGATCGATGGCGAACGGGCCCCGTCGGGTGGGCAGGAGGAACGACCCTTCGATGGACACAGTCAGAGGGATCGACACCTCCGTTCCCGGCACGGTGATCCGGGTCGTGTGCTCGTGGGCCTGGGTCTGGATCGAGAGGCGGTTCAGCGTGAGGCTGAACTCTCGGAAATCGACCGTCATCTGCATCTGGGCGGAGGCGGGCCCGAACGTCACATCGGGGGCCGCGATGGGGGCTTCCCGCCCGTCGACGGTGGCGGCCAGAGAGAGGGAGAACCAAACGTTGGCGGAGGAGCCGGCAAATGCAAAGGCGCCCTTGGCGATTTGCTGAGGTTTCGGATAGGCGTACCACGCGGGGCCTTCGTACTCCCACGGGTCGGACGGATTCTGGAGCATTTCGTTCTTCACGGCCTCGTCGATCGTGTAGAAATGCCGCCCGAACCGTCCCGACCAGAACCGGTAGACCGGCAGGGCGTCCAGAGGCTGAAGAGTCCGCGGAAACGCGTAGAACGCGATGCCCTCGAAGACCCAGATGTCGGGGTATTCCTGTTCGAGAAACAGGCGTTCCTCCTCGTGGATAGTCCAGAAGTGCGTTTCCAGGACGGGGGACCAGAAGCGATAGACCGGATGGAGATTCTCCTGGATGGGTTCGTGGAAGGCGTAATAGGCGATGTCCTCGAAGACCCAGAGCGCGGGAGGAATCGTGGTGAGCTTTTCGCGTTCGGCGGCCGAAAGCGTGTAGAAGTGCCTGTCGCCGACGAGCGAGCGGAAGTGATACACGGCGCCGAAGCCCCGGTACTCGTAGGCGCCCACGTCCACCGCGGCCCCGAACCGGCGCGAGGAGCCGTCGAGATCTGTCGGATTGGAGGCAGAGTCGTACTCGGGATCGCCCGCATCGACGCACGGCGAATCGGGCGACAGGCGATAGTCGTCGTGGGTCGGGCCGGTGAACCGCGGCTCGGCGTCGAAATTGCCGGCCGACCAGTCCAGCGTGCACCCGGGCTCCAGGACGATCCCGTTTTGGCCGTGCTGGACGTCGCTGTACTCGACGGTGGCCGAGGAGGTCTGGATGGCCGTCCATTCATTGAGGGCCAGGTACAGAGTCGCCCCCTGGGCGGCGGCGTTGTCCCACAGGATGCAGTGGCTGACGAGCGTGTGGCTCTGTCCCTTGGAGGCCAGGGCCCCGCCGCGACCGGCCAGGTTGGCGACGAGCGTGCAGTGGATGATCTGCGGACTGCCGCCGAAAAGACTCATCACCGCGCCGCCTGCGCCCTGGGCCTTGTTGCCCGCCAGGATGCAGTCCGTGATCACGGGGTTGGCGCGGTAGTTGAGGATCGCGCCGCCGTCGGTGCCGGCGGTGTTCGCGGTGAACGTGCACGCGTCGATCGTCGCCGGGACCTCGTAGAGGTAGAGGGCTCCGCCGAGCGTCTGGGCGGCGTTGCCCGCGAAGGTGCATCGGCTCAGGGTCAGTTTCGACAGTTTCTGCGGGTCGGTGTTCGTTCGGCTGTGGATGGCCCCGCCGATCTGGGCCGTGTTCTGCTGGAAGATGCACCGGGTCAGCGTCAGATCGCTGTCGTGGCTCTCGATACCGCCGCCGGTGTTGGATTGGAACAGACAGTCGTCGATCGTCAGCACGCTGGTTTCGCAGAAGACCGCCGCACCGCGCGACGCGTCCGAGGCGTTGCTCAGAAACGTGCAGCCTTCGAGAGACGCGCGGCTGTCGCGAAACAACAGGGCCCCGCCCCACCATTGGACGCGGTTGCCCGAGAAGGTGCAGTTGTAGGCGCGGAACTCCGCTTGCTCACACAGAACGGCCCCGCCGGAGATGCTGCGGTAGCCGTTGATGATCGTCAGTCCCATAATCGTCAGCCGCGTGCCCTGGCCCGGGCCGACTTCGAACGCGCGACGGCCCCGCGTCGTGCTGCCCTGGCAATCGAGGATCGTTCCGGCCACGACGACCGGATCGTTCGGGTCCCGACTGCGGATCGTGATCGCCTTGCCGCGGATCGCGATGTTCCGATAATCGTCGGTGCTGTAGCGACCCTCCGAAAGGACGATCACGTCGCCGTTCCGGGCCGCTTCCACCGCTGCTCGCAGGGAGGAGTACTCGGCTGTGGGCTCCATGCCGACGCGAAGATCCCTCCCCTGAGCCGCCACTCCCACGGCCAGTATCCAAGCGAACGCGGACAGATATTTCCGGCCGACATGCCAGGCCATGCTTACACCTCCACCAGAGCCCATTCTTTGTTGGACTCTCTACTTGCCTAGTTTACCTAATTTACCTGTCGTTGTCCAATGTTTTCTTGTGAATTCGACGCGGAATCCGGGTCTTTTCGCGGTCCTCTTTTTGGCTCATCCGGTGGTTGCGCCGGGCCATTCCAGCTTCGTCGCGATCCGGCCAATCTGGTCGTTCGTAAGGATCTGGTCAACCGGACTCCGTAATGTGCCGGATTGTGACCCGCCCTGATTTTCCGGTGCAGGAGGTTGACACAGGGTCAGGGAAGTTGTTGAATAGTAAGGACTTAGAAAACTTGCGCCCGTAGCTCAGTTGGATAGAGCAACGGATTTCTAATCCGTCGGTCGGGGGTTCGAATCCCTCCGGGCGCGTTCCATAAGTCCTTGATCGGCAAGCACTTGCGATTTCGGTCTTTCGGACTGGCCCCCAAGAGACCCCGAGTGGGTCGAAAGTGGGTCAGTCAGACCTTGCCCAAGAATCCTCGCGTTCACCACGCGGGTCCTCTCCATGTCCTCCTGCCACACGATCAGGTAGTACTTCTGTGTCGTCTCGTCGGTCCTGGTCTGCCAAACCGGCACCGGCGGAGCGGGCCGGCACAGCAACGCAATGCGTTGAGATAGGACGTTCATTGTCGGGTCGAGCTTCGCCCATCCAGTATCACGCTCTTGCCGGCCCACTCCTCCTGAGGAAGATCGATGGCGATCCGGCTGGCGTTCTCGTTCTTGTCCCAGGTGGCATTCCAATGGTCCCCCGCGCCTTCGATGCGGGAGCCGGCCAAGACCACTTCCAGCCTGTTGTGCGCCCGGGAAGGATCGGACACGACAATGCTCTCGAACCGGCCTCCACGGTTCTGGAGCATGACCATACAGTGCTTGTCCACAGAGACGGATAGCCCCTCTCCCAAGTCCATCTCGCCGGCTTCATAGAACACCATCTGCGTGATGTCGAGGCCATCGTGCCGGACGGCCTGCAGAGAGGCGGTGTTGGAGAGTATCCTTACTGGCAAAGCGCTTCGATAGCTTTCGACAGCCGACAACTTGAGGCCTGGAACGACGACATATTGATAGCTGCCGTCTCGTGGTCGTACCCCATGGTCGAACCACAGGGCAAACAGCTCGGCGCCGATCTCCCGATCGGACGCCCACGCCTGGTGGTTGATCTGTCGCCAATTGCCTGTTGAAGTCGCATTCCTGATGTACACGTCCTCGGGGGAGGGAAAGACATACGCCACGTCGTTGTGATGGACCCATGTTACGCCGCGTAGGGCATGTTCGCCCTTCGCCAGAGTGGCCGTCGCGTCGTCGTGACCGACGGAGACATCGTCCACCAGGCGACACTGGCTGACGGTCGTGTTGACGGGACGATCGGCCTGGGCCGTGATGCCGCTGCCGAGGCACACGTACTCGTCATCGAAGAAGAACCACGCTTTGCGGGCCTTCACAGGATCATGAGGACTCTCGAAGTCAAAGGCCGCGGCGCCGTATTCCCCGTCGGTAACGCCTCCGACAAAGAGGGTGCGGCCCTTCCTGGCGATCTGGTTCCAATGCGGCAGTGCGGGTTTCCGGACGACGGTGGTGCCGGGGACCCGTTGCCAATCCCACACCGGAAAGATCTCGACGTACTCCTGCGCCGTCCTCGTCAGGAAATTGGAGCCGTCGGCGAAATGGTGGTTCTTCAGACCCTCCTCATTGTGAGGGTACTCCATATTGTGGTTCCGCGCCGAGTGCATGCGAACGGAAGCGAACCAGTCAGGTCGCTGGTGAATGAAATACTCGGAATGCCAGAAGAAGCTGGTGTATCGCAGGTTGGGCTCGATCTGCCCGCGGCGGATGTCCGCAATGGCCTTCAGTTCGTCTCTGCGGTGATGGGAGACTTGATGCAGGTCCTCCGCCATCCCCGGACTCGCCGGATGCAACGCTCCCCGGCGCGAGATCCCCCTGTTCTTCGCACCGGGATCGGGATATCTGCCATAGGCCATGGACCGACAGACCCCGTCCAGAAAGAAGTCGACGAGCAGTTCCGTCGCCGGCCTAGGCAACGAGAATCGTGTTCCGTCGATGAACAGGGCCCAGGTGGAAAACTGACTGGGAAGATACAGGCCATAGGAAAGGGTGCTTATGACGTTGTCATGGCGATGGTGGTGGCTGAGGTCGGGTTTCAACCCGCGGTCGGTGGTTGTCTTCATCTCGGCGGCAATGATCTGCACGACCTCTTCCAGGACGGCGGGATCGCGCAGGAACACCCCGCGTTTGCCCCAGATGGTGGCCACGCGAATGAGGTCTCCGCCGGGGCGAGCGCCGGCGGATTGCATGTGCGCGCGGCTGGCAATGCGCAAGCCCTCGCGCCTCTGACGCTCCGTCAGGTCGGTATCCATGATCAACATCAGGTTGATGATCGACAGAGGCGTCCCCATGTCGTTCCACCACCAGTTCTCGCACCGGAAGTCGCGCTCGATCCAGAAATCGAAAGCCGAGTGTATCGCCTTCTTCATCTCCGGATCGCCCGCGAAGCGGTTGCCCGGCTTCCTATAGGCTCGGGCCATATGAAGCATGTTTCCGAGATGCTCGGAATGCTGAAAGCCCGTCCGGGACACGTCCTCGTAGTCGATCTTGGGCCAGTACCCGCCAGGGGTGAGCGTATTTCGAATCCTTTCCACCTCGGCTTCGTCCACCCCAGCCCTCATGACGTAGGCAATGACCCGCTTTCGTACGGTCTCAAGGTCCCGATCTACCGTGCTGGAACCGACTCCAAGCGCGGACGCGGTGGACGACGGAGGACAGATCAAAAGGAGCAGGAGCGCCCCGCTCGCCAGAAGATGGAGAGACCGGCTTTTCTGTTTCATGAACCACCCATGATGTTCGATTCTCGGTGCATTTCGCAGCCGACCGTATCCTATCACACTTGAAGCGCTCCTTCCAGCCAAGGTTTTCGACCGCTTCGCAGACACCGGGACTGTGACGCATCGCGAGAACGGGACACCTGCCTTGCCGCGCGCATCCGACGACGATCGGGTTCTTGCCCATGGCTTCGGCGCGGACCCGGACCCGGATGCGTGATGCGCCCTGCCCCTGAATGTTGAGGACAGGCCTGAATCTATGCCACAGACTCATTGCGGGACAGCGTCGCTGCGGCGGACGCGCGTGCCTTCCCAGACGGCTTCGTCGGTGGCCCTGTCATAGGTGAGGACCCGATGGGCGCTGCCCGGCGCGGGCGGCAGGTCGATCTCCGGCAGCCATCGGCGATGCTCCTCGATCACGGCGGCGAACTTCGCATCTCCAGCCAGGTTGGTCCACTCCTGGGGGTCATTCTGATGGTCGTAGAGCTCCTCGCTGCCGTCGGCGTAGCGGATGTATCGCCATCGCTCGCTGCGGATGCCGTGGTTGCCCTGGTTGTGGCTGGTGATGGCGGGGCGCTGGCGTTTGGCGGCGGCATCTCGCAGTTGCGGGACGAGGCTGATGCCCTCGAGATCGTCGCGTTTGGCCAGGCCGCACAGCTCGACGAGCGTGGGATACATGTCCAGCAACTCGGCCGGACGGGTGCAGCGTTGGCCGGCCTTGACGCCCGGGCCCGCGAAGATCAGCGGTATCCGGGTGCTGCGCTCCCAGAGCGTGTTCTTGCCGGTGAGGCCTTTCTCGCCCAGGTGATAGCCGTGGTCGCCCCAGAGCACGATGATCGTGTTGTCCGCCAGGCCGGACTCTTCGAGCGCGTCCAGGAGCCGGCCCACCTGCGCATCTACGAAACTGGTGCAGGCGAGGTACGAGCGAACGAGATTGCGCCACTGATTGTTCTCACGCACCCATTTCAGACGCGGCTCCGGCAAACGCCAATGAAGATACCAGGAGAATCGGGGCGTATCGCCCCGGTCATCTTCCTGGATGGGTGGCAAAACGCTGTCATCATCCGGGTAGAGGTCGAACCATTTCTGGGTCGCATAGCACGGAACGTGCGGCAGGAAGAACCCGGCCGCCAGAAAGAACGGCTGCTCTTTCGGCATCGTGCGGATCTGCTCGACCGCCCAGGAGGCCACCTTGTAGTCCTGCTTGTCCTCGTCGCGATGCGGGAATACGCCCCAGTCCATCAACGGGTGGTCGCCCATCGGGGTGGGCGGGATGAGCTTCTTGTCGGGCGTGACGCCGACGCCGCCGGGCGGCCCCCAGACATCGAACTCGACGGCCTGCCTGGCAGGACCGCCTACGCCGCCATGATAGATCTTGCCTGTGGTGAAGGTGCGATAGCCATGTGCCTTGAAATGCTGGGGCAGGGTGACGCGGTCCTGCCACTGGGGCAAGGTCCGGAACCATGGCGCCAGACCATAGACGCCGGTCGTGGTGGGGCGCAGGCCCAGCATGAGGCTGGTGCGGGACGGATTGCACAGGGGGCTTTGCACGTGGGCGTTGAGAAACGTCGTGCCCCGGGCCGCTAATCGATCCAGATTCGGCGTCCTGGCCAATGGATGACCGCCCAGCGGACCCACCCAGTCGTTTTGATCGTCAATCGCGACAAAGAGGACGTTGGGTCGGCTCGCCGTGGCGCGATCCTGGGTCTGAGCCGACTGCCCCAGAAGTCCTGTGGCAAGCGCTACGCCGGTGCCTCGAAGAAATGTCCGCCTGTTCATCCGTTCGTCTCCTTATATCCTACTCGTGGTCATGGATCACAGGGTTCGATGAAAACCAGAGCCGATAATTGGTCTTTGGAAAAGAGGAAGCGTGGATGCGTGAAGGCCTCCGTCCAACGCTCATACGCTTCCACGCCCGCCTAGCGGGCATCATGCCGCCGACTGTCACGGATCGGGTTCAAACCAGCCAGTGTTCCTTCCTATTTCGTACACGTTCGGCCCTCGCCGATCGACAGGTCGGGCTTGAGGTGCTTGGGGAGCAGCGGGTCGGGTCCCGAGCACCTGCCAGGGGCGGGAAGCCGTCGTTTCGGGGTCAATGTGCTCTGCAGGAGGGAGACTTGCTCCAGGACCTGCCCCGTTTCATCAACGAGCCGGAAGGTCACCTGCGGATCGGCGAGGTCGGTATCGAACTCCAGCTCACCGAAGGCGTTGATAGCGGTCCGTCCGAAGAGCTGTGTGGAAGCATCTTCCGCCATCGCCGCGGGGCCGGTCATGCCACCGAGGGTGCCAATCTCCAGCTCGTGAAAGCAATAACCGCAAGGACGGGGGATGCGAACCCCCCGGGCACCATGCCGGTCACAGGAGATCAGCAGGACGCCAGGGATCTTGTTGGCTTCGATGAACGAGAACAGCCCGTCACGGCCGTCGGGATCAAAGACACCCCAGGAGTCCTTGCCGTTGGAGATGTAGTCGCTCCACATGGTGCCGCTGCTGAGGAGGACAAACGGCCCCTTGCACTTGGGCAATTCCTTCTTGAGCCAATGCATCTGTCGGTCGCCGAGATAGGCATTCGCGGTCTTTCGCTGTTTCTTCCTCAGCGAACGGGTGTCGAGCATGATCAGATCCGCCGGTCCGAGCCGGGTGCGGAAGTAGATCCCTTCCTTCTCCTCGCCATACGCGGGATTGTTCCAGTTTTGTGTCCATACCTCACGCACCGCCCGGACGTCCTCGGCAGTGAATCCGGCGGGGATACCTGACAGATCATTGTCGAAATAGTCGTGATCATCCCATGTGGCGTAGATGGGTACCGCGGCGGCCAGCACCTGCCAGGCAGGCGACAGGTCGCGGAGCAGATAGTCGCTGCGATGCAAACCGGTGTGATTGTTGCGGTCGTCGACCGCCAGATCACCGGTCAGGATCATTGCCTGGTTGCCGCGCTGCACGATCTGTCGCATCAGGTGGATATTGTGAACGCCCGCCTTGTGGAAGTCCCCCCCAAAGGCCAGTCGGAAGAGACCTCGTTTCTCGGGACGAGGGAACGTGGTGAACGCCGTCTTCTGTCGCAAGGGGAGGTGCTTGTCGTCAAGGAACACTCGATAGTCGTATCTTGTCGCAGGCTGCAAGCCTGTGAGCGGTGCCACCGCGGTCAAGTCCGTAGCCATGGAACTCGACACCGGACCAAACTGCCGGATGCCCTCAGGGCCTTTCACCTCGATCCGAATCTGGGAGGGTTTGACGGTGCGCAACCAGACGGCGGCGCGATCGTCGCCAAGACTGCCGAGCAGGGGGCCTCCCAGATGCTTCACACCATGCCGACTTGCGGCCGCCTGCAAGGCCTGGTTCCCGGCGAAACGGGCCTGCGGGTCCGCGCCAAGCACGGCCCGGGCTTCGGCAAAGAAAGCCCGGATCGACTCGGGCTGTTCACCATAGCTGTTGAGCAGATTCATGTCGATAGCAGGCGTGCCCTTGTGGGCATCGGGCAACGTGACCTTGATCTTCGGGGCCACGTCGAGGACCTCCGCGGCCCATGGCGTCCTGTGAGCCCAAGCGACGACTCCTGTCGTCGTCGAGATCAGAAACCTCCGCCGATTGATCATGACGCGATTCCCATTTCCGGCTCATCCGGTTTTCGCGTACTTCCATGGCCTTTGGGGACGCCGTCCCCAACCCCCTGGGATTTGTCGCTTTGCGCCAGAAACATGGCATGGGGGAAGGCGACGAACCACAAAGGCAACGTCGCCCATGTCT
>DATIKY010000264.1:0-38278 GCA_035476995.1 Sedimentisphaerales bacterium
GGGCCGCCTCAGTCGGCCGCAAGGCCTTCTGACACTCACGATCAGTGCCAACACTTGGATCAAAACGCGCCTGTTACAGATCCTCAATCAAATCCCAGCCAACGTCTGACCCGTCCATGTTTATGCAACGTTAGGGTGTACTATCGGCCCTGCGGCCGGGAGGCCTCCAAGACCGTGCGGGAAGCCCTCGCGTGGGTGCGTCGCGGCCTCGCGGAATCGCCCCAGACCGTCCAGGACCAGAAGAGACTGAAGGCGATTCTGGCGATGGACCCGGAGGAAATATGCAGAAGACAGTGCGGAAACTGAAGGTGCTGTTCCTGTGCACCGGCAATTCCTGTCGAAGCCAGATGGCCGAAGGTTGGGCCCGCCACCTCAAGGGCGACGTGATCGAGGCCTATTCCGCCGGCATCGAGACGCACGGCCTCAATCCGCACGCCGTGAGGGTCATGGCTGAGGCCGGGGCGGACATCTCCGGTCACCGCTCCAAACACGTGGATGAGATCCGGGATATCCCCTTCGATTACGTGGTGACCGTCTGCGACCACGCACACGAGTCATGTCCGCTCTTCCCGGGGCGGACCCGCGTTGTGCATGTGGGCTTCGGCGACCCGCCGCGCCTGGCGAAGCGGGCGAAGAGCGAAGAAGAAGCTCTGGATTGTTATCGAAAGGTCCGAGATGAGATCCGGCGGTTCGTCGAATCGCTGCCGGACGGTCTTGAATGATCAGGAGTACAAATCGCGGCACTCAAACGAAATGTATTGTTCTTGTGTACGCACAACAGCGCCCGCAGCCAGATGGCTGAGGCGTTCCTGAGAAGACACGGCGGGGACCGTTTCAATGCGTACAGCGCCGGCCTGGAACCCACGGAGATCAATCCGATGACCCGCGAAGTCATGCGGGAGATCGGTCTTGACATGGAAGGCTGCCATGCCAAGGGCGTCCAGACCTACCTCGGGAAGCTGATGGTGCACCATTTGATCATTGTGTGTGAGACCGCCAACAGGAATTGTCCGCACACGTGGACGGGCCTGGAAATCGAGAGCCGGCTGTTCTGGCCCTTCGACGATCCGGCCGCCGTAGAGGGCAGCCGGGAAGAACGACTTCAGAACTTCAGACAGGTGCGCGACCAGATGGAACAACGGATCAAGACCTGGCTGAGAGAAGTATCTGAGAAAGGCGAATGAATGGCTGGGAAACACGGCCCGGATCAGAAAGAGCAGATTCGAGAGACCGTCCGCGAGGGATACGGCAAGATCGCCAAGAGGAGAGGATCGTGCTGCGGGTCATCGTGCTGCGGATCTGCAGGTGCTGAGAAGGTGGCGAAGGGCTCCATGACCGCCATGAGGGATTTCGCGGCGCAGGCCCTGGATTCGCCAACGAAGAGTGGCTCCGCTTGCTGTGCCGGCGCGGCGCCGCAGGGTGGGGAGAGTCGTCGTTTCGAGTACATCGCCGACTTCCTGTTCGACGAAATGCCGGAGGCGGACGCCAGACGGGTCCGTTCCTCCGAACTGATGATCGGCAAACACTCGGCCATCAACTACACTGCGTCGAAGATCAACCAGCCGGTCCGTTGGATTGCGTCACTGACCCAAACGGACGGCCGCTACGAGTTTACGGGTATTCTTGTAGCCAGGGCCGATGGCCCCATCGCGAGGATCGGCGACCTCCAGAGACACAAGGTGAGCCTGGGCATGCCGTTCCACGTCGAAAAGCATGATGCTGCGCTGGCCGCGTTGCGTCGGGAGAACGCCAGCCCGGCGGAGGTACGCTATGTCTTGCTGTGCCGGGACGCAGTCGCTGACGTGGTTGCGGGCAGGTCAGACGCGGCGGTGATTTCCGATTATTCGCAGGGGCTCCTTCAGACGCCCGAAGTTGCGCGGGGCGTGAAACTGCCGGTCATCGGCAAGACGGATGAAGTTCCCTATATCGCGGTATTCGCCAATGCCTGGGTGCCCGGCAAAGATGTGGATGTGATCCGGCGGTTTTTGACCGAACAGACGAGGGAAGATCGCGGATTGATGAAGGCTCTGCAATCCGGCAACGGCTTTCTGCCGGCCCCGACCGACCTGGAACAGCGGAGATAGCGCATACGCCGGGCAGGACTGAAGCAGAATGGGCCACGGTAGTCTTCAGTTCGACGGGTCGGCAATACGCATGGCGGTGAAGGTTCGTTGTCCTTGAAAGAAGAAAGGAGTTCGGTTGTGAGTAATGGGACAAAGCCCGCAAGCGAGCGCAAATTGACGAATGTGTTCGAACGCTATCTGACCATCTGGGTAGCCTTGTGCATTGTGGGCGGCATCGTTCTGGGCAAGGTCGCGCCGGGCGTGGCCAAGTATCTCGACAGTCTTTCCATCTTCGTGAACGATGCGCCGGTGGTGTCGGTTCCCATCGCCATCTGCCTGTTCTTCATGATGTATCCCATCATGGTCAAGATCGACTTCGCCTCGGTGGTCAAGGCAGGCACGAGCGGCAAGCCGGTGTGGCTGACGTTATTCATCAACTGGGCCATCAAGCCGTTCACGATGTATGCGATTGCGTTGCTGTTCTTGGGTGTCCTGTTCCGTGGTTTCATCGGAGCCGAGGCGATGGACCTGGTGAAGATGCCGTTCGGACTCGATCTGCCGGTCGGCGCGCAGCACGGCGCCGGAACGGTTGTCATGCAGGAGGGCGTCAAGATGCTCGAAGTCCCCCTGTGGCGAAGTTACTTTGCCGGCTGCATTCTGCTGGGGATCGCGCCCTGCACGGCGATGGTGCTGGTCTGGGGATATCTGACGCGAGGCAATGATGGATTGACGCTTGTCATGGTGGCGATCAACTCGCTGACGATGCTGGTGCTCTACGGCTTGCTCGGAGGGTTCCTGTTGGGCGTGGGCAAACTGCCGGTGCCGTGGCAGGCGCTGCTGCTGTCCATCGCGATCTATGTGGCCCTGCCGCTGGTCGCCGGATACCTGTCGCGCAGGTGGATCATCAACGCCAAGGGGGAACAATGGTTCAAGGAGAAGTTCCTGCACGTGCTGACCCCCCTCACGATCATCGCTCTCCTGACGACGCTGGTGCTGCTGTTCAGCTTCAAAGGCGAAACGATCCTGAACAATCCGATGACGATTCTGTGGATCGCGATCCCGCTGTTCATCCAAACCAACCTGATCTTCTGGCTGGGATACGGATCGGCCAAGCTCCTGAAGCTACCCTATGAAGACGCCGCGCCTGCGGCCATGATCGGAGCGTCCAATCATTTCGAGGTGGCCATCGCCACGGCCACGATGCTCTTCGGTTTGTCTTCAGGCGCCGCGCTGGCCACGGTGGTCGGGGTCTTGATCGAGGTACCCGTCATGTTGATGCTGGTGCGGATCTGCCTGAAAACGAAGGCATGGTTCCCCGTCGGCGAACACGCGCCCTCGGCACCATGACGCGTCACAAGGCAGGTTGTGGGCGCGCCCCCCCCTCCGGCGACTCGTCCGCCGGCTTTCCTTCAAGCAGCTTCTCGATGATTCGCATGTCCTTGGGAATGTGGACTGTCACGTATTCCCCCTCCTCGACTTGCGTATAGGAGTGGTCCAGAAGCCCGTCGAAGAGGATCGTCTCATCCGCGCCAAGCCGATAGGTCTTGTCCTCGATCCGCAGCTCCACGCAGCCGCTCAGGACATAGCAGAACTCGTGGATGTCCTCGTGCAGGCCCATGACATGAACGTGATCCCCGCTGGCGGCGGTCACGCGGATCAGCTTGCCCTTGTCGTAGCGGGCGACCTTGCACTTCTCCAATCCGGTGTCCGATCGGGTCGCGGGGCCGCGATCCTCGTTCTGAGCCTTGCGTCGCTGGACCAGGCGGCGTTCGGAGAGCCCCAGCAGGTCGCATGTGGAGATCTGGAGAGCCCCGGCGATGGCGTCCAACGTCTTGAGCGACGGCATCGTCTTATTGGTCTCGACGGATTCGACTGTCGGATAGGTCAGCCCGGCCCGCCCGGCCAATCCCTGCAACGTCATGCCCAGGCGACGTCGCAGAACGCGAATGATCCGAAAATCGTAATCGCTATTCACTCTATGCTCCTTCCCAGACGCACCCAAAACCCGGCCCGGTTGTCCCCCAAGGCCCCTCAAGACGCCGGGTTATCAGACGCCCTGCGGTTTCCGCACCATCAAACATGACCAAGGAAGAAAAGTAAAGCACTTTTTATCTATCGGCCACAAATACCCTCTTCTTTGCATATTAGGGCGACCTTCCTCTAATTCAGATTTATAGACGCCCATCAACCTCGCGGGTCCGTCCATTCAGCGAAACGCACATCAGATTCCCCTGAGGACGATGTTGCCTGTGGCAATATGTGCGACCGCGTGCATACTGCGAGTCAGGAACAATATTGACGGGCGTCCCGTCGGCTCAAGGATGAGTCATCTCGCGATTGGGGGTAGGATCACGCTCCAGCGGCCAAGCCGCTCGCTCGGTGTGACGCGGGGTCTGTCCATCGTGGACAGCGATGTCGAAGCCAAGGTGAAAGGGAAAACCATGCATACCGTGGAAAAAACGCGCGCAGCCGCGGGCAAGTACCTCACGTTTGCCCTTGGCTCGGAGGAATTCGGTCTGGAAATCCTCAAGGTTCGAGAAATCATCGGCTACATGCCCATCACCGCCGTCCCGCAGACGCCTTCGTATGTCAAAGGCGTGATCAATCTGCGAGGGCAGGTCATCCCGGTGGTCGACCTGAGGTCCAAGTTCTCCATGAACACGACCGAGACCACATCGGAAACCTGTATCATCGTCGTGGAAACCAGGCAGGGCAGCGGCAAGTGCAACACCGGCATCGTCGTGGACCGCGTCCGCGACGTCCTGGACGTCCTCGACACGCACATCGAGGACTCCCCGAACTTCGGCGACGGCTTCAACGCCGACTGCATCCTGGGCATGGGCAAGATCGGCGACTCCGTGAAGATCCTCCTGGACATCGATCGCGTCCTGGGCGGATCCGATCTGGCCTCCTTCGCCGAGGTCGCGTCGTAAGAATTGCGGTTGGTCGGATAACCGCCGCAGGGCCAACCTGGCACTGTCCAGTGCATAACAAGGAGATCGGAAATGTTCAAGAACATGAAACTCGCGACAAAGATGGGCATCGGCTTCGGCGTCCTGGTGGTGATCTCAGGCATTCTGGGCATCGTCGGGTGGAGGGGACTGACTACGGTGGCACTGAAAGCCAGCCTGAACGAGGCCGGAACCGAGTGCCTCAACGGGCTCAACCAGTGCGCGTCTCTCCGAAGGGACTTCACGATTCAAGGATTCGAGAAAGCCGCCAACGAGGAGAAGAACGCCGCCGAGAGATGGCAGGACGCGTACAACTCGTTGCTTGCGAAACTCCAGGATATGGAGAACGCCAAGGGACTCAGCAGCGCCGACCAGGCGATCGTCGCCGAGGCCCGCGGCAAGATGCCCCCCTACCTGACATCGTTTGAGCGACAGAAGGACGCCCGCAAAATGAGGGACGAGGCCTTCCAGAACTGGGGCAAGGTCGGCGCGGAGGTGATGAAGGCGGTTTCCGCGGTCATCACCGAGGTCATCGAGCCGGCGCGCAAGGCGGCCGAAGACGCCAAGAACACCGAGGAGATCATCCGCTGGGCCCGGATCGGAACCCAGCTCGACGAGAAGGTGTTCCAGGAGTTCCTGCTTCTGCGCGTCACCGCCGTCTACCTGCTGGCCACCAACAAAGAAGAGCAATACGTCAACTACCAGAATCAGCTCGGCAAGGTAAAGACCCAACTGGAAGGTTGGGCGACCCTCGTCAAAGGCGATCCGAGACTCGAAGCCGTCGCACAGAACATCGTTGGTCATATCGGC
Source organism: Sedimentisphaerales bacterium (assembly GCA_035476995.1). Taxonomy (GTDB): domain Bacteria; phylum Planctomycetota; class Phycisphaerae; order Sedimentisphaerales; family Anaerobacaceae; genus PLanc-01. The sequence continues at coordinate 5,825 of DATIKY010000264.1, forward strand.
ACCTATGAACAGAACGGACGACAGTACCACGCCGGAATGCTGGCCCGCGACGCAGCCCTGACCGAGATGACGACAGCGGCCAAGGCCATCGTGGACACCATCAACCGCCTCCAGACGTCTTTGAAGAGCCAGATGGAACACGCCGTCGCCCAGACGAACACTCTCATGATCTCCATGGCGATTTCGGGCATCGTGTTGGGCGTCGTCCTGGCCGTGCTGATCACCCTGAGCATCATCAAGCCCATCAAGCGGATCATTGAGGCCCTGACCGCCGGCTCCGAGCAGGTGGCCGCAGCCTCCAGCCAAGTCTCCGCGTCGTCGCAGTCCCTCGCGGAAGGCGCCACCGAACAGGCCGCGGGCTTGCAGGAAACGTCTTCGAGCCTCGAAGAGATGGCCTCGATGACCAAGCAGAACGCCGACAACGCGCAGCAGGCCAACACGCTGGCCACCGAAGCCCGCCAAGCCGCCGACACCGGCACCGAATCGATGAGCCGGATGAATGCCGCGATTCAGGAGATCCAGAAGAGCTCCGACGAAACCTCCAAGATCATCAAGGTCATCGACGAGATCGCCTTCCAGACCAATCTGCTGGCCCTCAACGCCGCGGTCGAAGCCGCACGAGCGGGCGAAGCGGGCAAGGGTTTCGCCGTGGTCGCCGAGGAAGTGCGGAACCTGGCCATGCGTTCGGCCGAGGCCGCCAAGGACACCGCGAACATGATCGAAGAATCGGTCAAGAACTCCAAGAACGGCGTCGACATCGCCAACGAGGTCAGCAAGGTCCTCAGCGAGATCGTCCAGAGCGTGGGCAAGACGACGGACCTGGTCAGCGAGATCGCGGCCGCCTGCCAGGAACAGGCCCAGGGCATCGATCAGGTCAACACCGCGATCGCCCAGATGGACAAGGTCACCCAGCAGAACGCCGCCAACGCCGAGGAGAGCGCCAGCGCTTCGGAGGAGTTGACCGCGCAGGCCGGTTCCATGAACGATATCGTCGGCGAGTTGATGTCGCTCGTCGGAGGAACTGCGAAGCTCACGTCCTCGAATCCGAACCACCCGCCTGTGAAGCGCAAGGGTCTGGGCCATTCGGACCACGTGTTCCACGCCATCGCCAACAATAGGAAGCCGGCGAAGAAAGAACCCAAACTCCAAACGGCCAGGGCGAATCGTGAGAAGGGCATCCCGCTTTCCGGGGATGAAGAGATGAATCACTTCAACGCCTAACTTCGGAACAATGGCGGAGCAATCCCAGGCGGGTCTCTCAGGCCCGCCTGGGATCTCCGTGCCTTTGATGGCCCAGGCCCACCGAGGATGCGCCGAGTGCCACTTCGCCACGGTCGAATCCCTGAATGCCAACATGGAGAAGGACGCTCTCCTGGGCACGCTGAACGCCTATATCCCCATGCAAGGTGTGCTGCGCCTCGCCCGAGACAACGCCCTGGCGGGAATCGGCATCCTGGCGGGCATCATGACCGCATTGATCGCCGTGATTTACTTCTTCCTGAGCCGGTATGTGGTCAAGCCGATTCACGGCATCACCCAGAGCCTCTCTCTCGGCGCCAGTGAGGTCACTCACGCCGCGTCCCAGGTCGGCGGCGCCTCGCAGTCGCTGGCGGAAGCGGCCTCCGAACAGGCGGCGGGCTTCGAGGAGACCGCCTCCAGTCTCGAGGAAATGGCCTCGATGACCAAACAGAATGCCGACGACGCAGAGCAGGCGAACGTCCTGGTCGCCGAGGCGCGCAAAGCCGCCGACACGGGCGCCCAGTCCATGGGACGGATGAATGCGGCGATCCTGGACATCCAGAAGAGTTCCGATGAAACCGCCAAGATCATCAAAGTGATGGACGAAATCGCCTTCCAGACCAACCTTTTGGCCCTGAATGCGGCGGTCGAGACCGCCCGCGCGGGCGAGGCGGGCAAGGGCTTCGCAGTCGTGGCCGAAGAGGTCCGCAACCTGGCCATGCGTTCGGCCGAAGCCGCCAAGGACACCGCCAAAATGATCGAGGAATCCGTGAAGAACGCGCGTCACGGCGTCGGCGTCGCCGGCGAAGTCGGCCGGGTCCTCGACGACATCGTTCGGGGAGTCGGCAAGACGACGGACCTGATCGGCGGCATCGCGTCCGCCAGCCGGCAACAGGCGCAGGGCATCGACCATCTCAATACAGCGATCGCCCGGATGGACAAGGTCACGCAGCAGAACGCCGCCAATGCCGAGGAGAGCGCCGGCGCCGCCGAAGAGCTCAACGCGCAGGCCGGGTCAATTGACCGGATCATCGGGCAACTGATCTCGCTGGTGGGCGGGACCTCCCGTGACCGCGGGGCCCCGAAGACCGAAAGGCCGACAACCCGCCGGGAGCTTTCCCATTCCGATCGGGCGTTTCATCAGATCACGGAAGACCGGACTGCCGACGCTCGCGAGGTTCGGTATGGACGATCGGTCACCAGATCCATTCGGTAAGAACGGACGACGAACCGGGGCGGCAGCCCCCTGCCGCCCTCTTCCTGCGCCTCAATCTCCCGAGGAAGGATCCGTCTGCACGTCCAGCAGACGCTCGATCGCACGAAGATCCTTGGGAATATGGACCGTCAGATACTCTCCGTCCTCGCGCTGCGTGTAGGAATGGTCCAGCAGGCCGTCAAAAAGAATCGTATCGTCCGGCCCGAGATGGTGCACCTTGTCCTCCACGCGAAGATCCACTCTGCCGCTGAGCACGTAGCAGAATTCGTGGATGTTCTCATGCAGGCCCATGATGTGGACCGTCTCTCCCGCAGCGGCGGTCACACGGATCACCTTGCCTTTGTCGAAATGCGCGATGCGGCACTTCTCGATCCCCTTGTCACGCCTGCCCGCGGCCGTCTCCTTCGTGAACTCGGCTCTGCGCCGCTGCACGAGACGCCGCTCGGCCAGGCGCACCAGATCGCTGGCGGAGATGCCCAGGGCGCCCGCTAGAGCGTCCAGGGTCTTCAACGACGGCTGCGTCTTGTTGGTTTCCACCGCCTCGACCGTCGGATACGTCAGGCCGGATCGACGGGCCAGCTCGTGAAGCGTCAGACTCAATCGCCGCCGCAGCACCCGCATCACGCGGAAGTCATACACGCTGTTCATCAAGGGTCTCTCAACAGCAGGATACAATGCAAAAGCATGTAGTATAGGATCGGCCGCCGCTGGGGTCAAGGGACATGTCGAGTTATCGGACAGGCCCTCCCGCGACGCCCGGGACCTTTCCTCGGCGTGCCCTCAATCCCGCACTTCCATCGAAGCCCATCGGGATCTCCCCCGCTACCGAGAGGCTTTCCCGGCCATTTGCCTGGGCAGGCCACTATATAGTAGTGCTTACTACATCCTTCTTTTCCTTATGTCGTTGAACTTCCCTACAGAAAGTGCCGATGATCCGGGGTGACGCTTCTTTTCGAAGCCACGCAGGGTGATCGGGCAACGGCGCACCAGCCCTGGGGGGCGTTCCCCCGCATGCCGCCCGTTGCCGACGCCGGTCCGTGTCGGCCGGCAACCGACTGCTCTGAAGGCAAACGCATCCAGGAGACCCGACAATGTCCGACATCGCAACGCAAACCAAAGGCCTCAACCGGGCCGTGCAGGACAAGGAAGGCAAGTACCTGACCTTCGCCCTGGCCCACGAGGAGTACGGCCTGGAGATCCTCAAGGTCCGCGAAATCATCGGCTACATCGAGGTCACCGCTGTGCCCCAGACTCCTCCCTGCGTCCGCGGCGTGATCAACCTCCGCGGACAGGTGATCCCGGTGGTCGATCTGAGAGCCAAGTTCGGCATGGAGACCACGGACGTGACCGACGAGACCTGCATCATCGTCGTCGAGATCACGCTGGCGGGACGCAAGTCCAACACCGGCATCGTCGTCGACCGCGTCCAGGAGGTCCTGGACATCGAGGCCGGCTGCATCGAGGAACCGCCCCAGTTCGGCGCGTCGGTGAACACCGACTTCATCCTGGGCATGGGCAAAGTGGGCGACTCGGTGAAGATCCTCCTGGACATCGACCGCGTCCTCACCGGCGGCGGCGGTTTGGCCGGGCTCGCTCTGGCCTCCATGGAAAGCCCGACGACCGGCGGCGTTGAGCCCGGCGAAAAGGCTTCGTAAAACGATTTCGATTGTTCCTGGTTCTGAGGCGCCGTCCACGTGAAGGAGCACCGTGAGATCGACCCTCTTTGGTGAAAGGGCTTTACGATGTTGAAGAACGTCAAGCTGCAAACGAAACTCCTGACCATCGGGACATTGATCACGGCCATTCCGTTGATCACGATTTCCGCCGTGATTCTCCGTCAGAACAGGCGAATGGTCCGCGTCGCCGAGGATAGCAGCACCCAACTGGCGTATGCCGACCTCGACCACATCGCGCAGAACATCCACGGCATGTGCAAAGCCCAGCAGCAGATGCTGCAGGCCAACGTCAACTCCTCGCTGAACGTCGCCCGAGACGTCCTCCGCAACCAAGGCGGAATCCAGCTTGCGTCGGAGACTGTCAGTTGGGACGCGGTCAATCAGCAGTCGAACGTCTCGCAGCGGGTCGAACTGCCCAAGATGATGCTGGGCGACCTCTGGCTCGGAAAGATCACCGACCTGAGCACAACGGCCCGGTGGTCGATCACGTCCAGAAACTCGTCGGGGGCACCTGCACGATCTTCCAGCGGATCAACGACGCCGGAGACATGCTTCGCGTCTGCACGAACGTCCAGAGACAGGACGGCTCGCGCGCCATCGGCACCTTCATCCCGCGTACGAACCCCGACGGCAAACCGAACCCGGTGATCGCCAGCGTCCTCCAGGGCGAAACCTACCAAGGGCGTGCGACCGTCGTGGGCAAGGTGTACATCACCGCCTATGAGCCGCTCTACGATCAAAGCAAGAAGATCGTCGGCATGCTCTACGTCGGAGTCCCCCAGGAGAGCGTCACAGCGCTGAGGGCGTCCATCGCCGCCACGAAGGTCGGCAAGACCGGCTACGTTTACGTGCTCGATTCCAAGGGCCACTATGTCATTTCGTTGGGCGGCAAACGCGACGGAGAGAGCCTCTGGGAAGCCAAGGACGCCTCAGGATCGCTCTTCATCCAGGAGATCTGCAAAAAGGCGACCGCCCTCAAGGAGGGAGACATCGCCGAACAGAGATACCCCTGGAAGAACGAGGGAGACTCGGTCGCCCGTGAAAAAATTGCGAGGATCGTGTATTTCGAGCCTTGGGACTGGATCATCGGCGTCGGCTCGTACCTGGACGAGTTCTACGAGGCCAAAGACGCCATCACCACGATCGGCGCCGCCGGGAACCGAGTTCTCGCCATCATCTTCGGCGTCGCTATGGTCGGCGCGATCGGCGTCTGGTACTTCATGGCCCGAGGCATCACCGGCAAGATCCACCGCGTTGTAACCGATCTGACCGCTGGGGCCGAGCAGGTGGCGTCGGCCGCCGGACAAGTCTCCGCGGCCTCGCAATCGCTGGCCGAAGGCGCGACCGAGCAGGCCGCAGGGCTCGAGGAGACCTCCAGCAGCCTCGAAGAAATGGCCGCGATGACCAAGCAGAACGCCGACAACGCCCAGCAGGCCAACACACTCTCGAGCGAAGCAAGAAAATCCGCAGGCACCGGCGCCGAGGCCATGTCGCGGATGAACGCGGCAATCCAGCAGATCCAAAAGAGTTCGGACGAGACCGCCAACATCATCAAGGTCATCGACGAAATCGCCTTCCAGACCAATCTGCTGGCGCTCAACGCCGCGGTCGAAGCCGCCCGCGCGGGCGAGGCGGGCAAGGGCTTCGCGGTGGTCGCCGAAGAGGTCCGCAACCTGGCCATGCGGTCGGCCGAAGCCGCCAAGAACACCGCCAATATGATCCAGGAATCCGCCAGGAACTCCAAGAACGGCGTGGACATCGCCGGCGAGGTCACGAAGGTGCTCGAGGAAATCGTCCGCAGCATCGGCAAAACGACCGATCTGGTCAGCGAGATCGCCAGCGCCTCCCAGGAACAGGCCCAGGGCATCGACCAGGTCAACACCGCGGTCGCTCAGATGGACAAAGTCACCCAACAGAATGCCGCCAACGCCGAGGAATCCGCAAGCGCCTCGGAGCAGCTCACCGCCCAGGCCGCATCCATGAACGACATCGTCAACCATCTCGCTGCCTTGGTCGGGGGGGCAATTCACAGCAGCGAAGCCCGGAGAAGGCGACATCCAGGCCCCCCCACAACGGTCCTGCCCATGCCTTCCAAGGACGCGTTGCGCAGAAGAGCAAGCGATTCGGCAAGTCGGATGAGGCGTTCCACCAGATCGCCAAAAGCGACAAGAAACCCTCCAAATCGGCCCGGACGTCCGCCGACCTGAGTTTCCCGCTGCACGACGACAACTCGATGGAGAAATTCAACTCCTGACCATCTCTGCATACACGTGTTCCAGGCGGGCCTTTTGACCTGCCTGGAACACGTCTTTCTCCCCTCCAGCGTCCCTGCTGTTTTCCGTGAGGCAAGAGATTTTCCTCTTGACGAACGCGAATTCGCGAGCTAATGTATCCTCCGTTCTTTCGGAAGTGCATACTTCGGCTGCAGGTTTCAGAGCCCCTGAGCTTTGAAATACTCGAAACGGGAACGCGGTGAAACTCCGCGACGGTCGCGCCGCTGTAAGCGTCTGTTCCGACGGTTCGTCGGAAATCCCCGAGGCACCGGCTCTCTGAGATCTCAAATCTGAGATTTGAAATTTCAGAGGCCCGATCCACTGTTCGCACCCTGCGAATGGGAAGGAGCCTCGCGGTAAGACGCGAGTCAGAAGACCTGCCTGCGGTTGAATGCACAGAGTGTTGTGTTCTCGCGACGTGGGACGCATGTGTGATTCGGATCGAGCCTCCGGGCCCGGTTCGCAAGATTGCCGACGACAGCCGTCGTTCTTCGCGCGGGAACGACGGTTTTTTTGTTGTCCGGCAGAAGGTCTCGCGATCTGGGCCGCTGCCGGGGCGTCCCGTGCGCCGTGATCGGCCGCGAGTCGCCCCACGAAGGAGGTTGAAAATGAGTTCTCCGTCCCCCCGTCCCCCTGCTTTTTGTCTGGTTACGCTTGTCTGCATCGCGGTCTCCACGATCATCGCAACGACGAACGCCGCGGTCGGCACATTCGATGACCTGACGCTGGCCCCCGAATCCTACTGGAACGGCGAGCAGGGCTCAGGCGAGTTCGCCAGCGGTCCAGCCTCTTTCAACAATTTCTACGATCTCGAATGGGGTTATTGGGAGGGATTCGCCTACTCCAGTTGCACCGACGCCAACGCCGCGGGGTACAGGGCCCAGTACAACGCGATCCCCGGCTCCGGCCAGGGAGGCTCCTCGAACTATGCGGTTGCCTTCGTCGGCTGGCAGACGATCCCGACGGTGACCTTCCACCGGCCCCAGGTCGTCACCGGCCTGTACGTCGCCAACAACTGCTACGCATTCCACGACATGCGGGACGGCAGCCCCTTCGCCAAGAAATTCGGCGGTCCCACCGGCGACGATCCCGACTGGTTCAAGCTCACCATCACCGGCTTCGATCCCAACGATCAGCCCACAGGCGAGATCGAGTTCTACCTTGCCGATCTCCGCTTCGAGGACAACAGGAGCGACTACATCCTGGATTCCTGGGCCTTTGTCGATCTGGTCTCGCTGGGCGAAATCCAGTCGCTTCAGTTCACCCTGAGCTCCAGCGACAACGGCGATTTCGGCATGAACACTCCCGCCTACTTCTGCCTGGACACGATCCTGACGCAGCATGTCCTGGCGGCCTTCGAGGATGTGATGCTGGCCCCGGAATCCTCATGGAACGGCGCCGACGGCTCCGGCGGATTTGCCAGCGGCCAGACCACCCTCGGCAATCTCTACGACACAGAGTGGGAATACTGGGATGGATTCGCCTGCTCCAATCGCACCGATGCCAACGCCATCGGGCACCCTGCCCAGTACAATGCAATCCCAGGCGGCGGCCAGGGCGGCACATCGAACTACGCCGTCGCATTCGTCGGTTGGCAGGTCGTGCCCACGCTGACCTTCGACCGACCTCAGGTGTTCGCAGGCCTGTACGTCACCAACAACTGCTACGCGTTCTATGAGATGCGGGACGGCAGCCCCTTCGCCAAGAAGTTCGGCGGACCCACCGCCGACGATCCCGACTGGTTCAAGCTCACCATCACCGGCATCGATCCCAATGACGCCCCTAAAGGCCAGGTCGATTTCTACCTCGCCGATTTCCGCTTCGAGGACAACAACCAGGATTATGTTCTGGATACCTGGGCCTTTGTCGATCTGAGCTCGCTGGGCGAAGTCCAGTCGCTTCGGTTCACCCTCAGCTCCAGCGACAACGGCGACTTCGGCATGAACACCCCTGCCTATTTCTGCCTGGACACGATCGTCAGCGGAGTCGGCCAGGACGAGCAGCCCCCCGAGCATCAAACCGGAGGCGACCCATGCCTGGACAACTGACAACAGGCGTGTTCCTCTGGCTCGCGACTGCGTACGCCGTTGTGTCCGGGCCGTATACGCAATCGGGGATCCATGGCTATATCGATCCCAACACCTGGCGGCACGGCAGTCCGACCGCGCCTCAGGCCGCGATCAATCCAATCTTCCGAGGATGGGCGACGGAGGTCGTCGAGTACGTTCCTTCGGACCAGACCTGGTCGGGCAACTGGAACGACCCGACGAAGGCCCTCGGACCCGCCACGGGAAGCGTTGCCGACGTCGTCAGTCTCGGCGAACTGACGCAACCGGAGATCCTGCAAGGCGTTCTGCCAGGATCCATCACATTGGCTTTCGGCGATCCGACCGCGTCTGCTGAGGACGGCGTGATTCGCGACCTGAACGGCTACGACGTCGTCGTCTTCGAGAACGGCATGGTCTCGCAGTTCACGACCGGACAGGGTTCCATCCAGGGCCATTTGCTGGCCGAGCTGGCCTACGTCGAAGTCTCCTCCAATGGCGTGGATTTCGCGAGGTTTCCCGCGGTGTCGCTCACCCCGGCCCGGACCGGCGCCTACGGCACCATCGACCCGAGCCGCGTCCACAATCTCGCAGGCAAACACCCGAACGGCTACGGCCTCTGTACAGGGACCCCCTTCGATCTGGCGGAGCTTGCCGAGCATCCGGACGTGCTCGCGGGAAAGGTCGATCTGGCGGCCATTCGATACGTACGCATCGTGGACGTCCCGGGAGACGGAAGCTATCTCGATGACGCCGTCCAGCGGATCGAGCCGAACACGGGGCCCTCCTGGCGCAATTATGCGGAGAACCACCCTGTCTATGACCAGTGGCCGACCTGGGGTTCCGGCGGCTTCGATCTGGAGGCGGTCGGCGTTCTCCACGAACAGCAGTACGCCGCAGACATCAATCTCGACGGAATCGTGGACGGCTTCGATCTGGTGTTGCTGGCCGACGCCTGGCAATCTCAATTTGGCCAGGGGCACTGGAACAACCGATGTGATCTGGCGCAACCGTCGGACTTCCTCGTCAGCGGCCGGGACTTCGCGGTCTTCGCGTCGCAATGGCGCGCCGTCGAGGAATGGCGGATTCGTTTTCAGGATGAATGAGGGTTCACGATGGCTCTGAGACAATCCGATACGAAGGCCGATGGCAGGCGACATCGCCGCCGGGCGTTCACTCTGGTGGAACTGCTCGTGGTGATCTCCACGATCGCCCTGCTGCTGGCCCTGCTGATGCCCGCTCTGGCGGCGGCACGGTCGCAGGCGCATGGTCTGGTGTGCCGCTCCAACCTCCGCCAGCTCGTCCTGGCGGGGATCGGCTATGCCGCCGAACACGACGGGTTCTACGTGCCGGGGGCCAAGGACATGCTCGACGGGGCCGGACGGCGTCGCTGGCACGGCGTGCGGGCCTCTCTTTCGGAGCCCTTCGACGCCTCGAAGGGACCGCTGGCAGGCTATCTGGGCGAAGGCCGGATCAAAGAGTGTCCGATTCATGTCGACTTCGTCAGGAGCAGCGACTGGAACGCGAACTTCGAGCAGGGTTGCGGCGGCTATGGCTACAACATGGCGTATCTGGGCAGCCGCCTGTGGGATGCCGGCCTCAGCCCGGCGCAGGGGGCCGAGCAGGCATACGTACGGACGACCCGCGTCAACGAAGTGGCCAGCCCTGCGCAGACACTCATGTTCGCAGACACCGCGATGGCCAACAACGCCCACTCGCTCATCGAGTACTCCTTTGCCGAGCCTCCTTTCGCGGTGGTCGGCGGCCAGGTCATGACGGAGTTCCGCATGTCGCCCTCCATCCATTTCCGTCACGCAGGCATCGTAAACGTCGGCTGGGTCGATGGACACGTCGGGTCCCAGCCGATGGCGGAACTCGACGTGACCAATGTCTACGGGGTCGGTGCCGCGTCCCTGCGCCTCGGCTGGTTCGAGCCCGCAGACAATACGCCCTTCGATCTGCGATGAGGATTCGCGACAAATGCCTGACGCATTCCGGCGCGTCGGATATAATGCTGGGATGGAAACATCGAGATTCCATTCCCTGGCGGCCCGGGCGAAGCGCGCGGCCATTCTGGCGTGGAGAGGGTTCAGCCAACTCCTCTGGCCCGGCCGATGCGATGCGTGCCATGCGGAGATCTCCGATTCGGACGGGAGCCTGTGCCGCAAGTGCTGGGATGAGCTTTTGACCTGCACCGCGGGCGACTACTGCCCCCGCTGCGGACGGGACGCGAGCCGATACGGTCTCGTGAGCGGCGCTTGCGGCGCGTGCCGGGCCGAGACGATCCACTTCGACGGGATCGCCAGGGCCGGTGTGTACGCGGAAACCCTCCACGGAATCGTCCTGGCCTTCAAGCACGATCACACCGAGTGGGCGACAGTTCTGGCGCCGCTGGCGGAGGCCGCTCTGCAGGGCAGCGGCTTTCACGAGGAGATCGATCTGTTCGTCCCGGTTCCCCTGCACTGGACCCGTCGCGTCCTGCGAGGCTACAACCAGGCCCATCTGATCGCCAAACGAATCCGCCGTCCAAGAGCGCCAGTGAGCACGGACCTTGTCCGCGTCCGACGGACCCGCGCCCAGCCACAGGCCGCCACGCCCGCCGCCAGGGCCAGGAACGTGGCCGGCGCGTTCGTGGTCCGAGATGGACACCAGTTCGCCGGACGGGTCGTCTGTCTCGTGGACGACATCAAGACCAGCGGAGCGACGCTGAGCGAATGCGCCAAGACGCTCAAGGAGGCCGGCGCCGCCAAGGTCTACGCCTTGGTCCTTGCGGTGGCCGGCCAGAAGGCGGTATAACGCTCGAAATGGCGTCGAGAACCCCGAATGCTTGAGGAGAACCATATGCTGGTGAGAATGCCGCTTTGGGCCGTGACGTGGATGGGACTTCTTGTGGCAAACGCCGTGGCCGTCGAGGTCAGGACGCCCGATTGGCTGGTGACGCCGATCCGGACGCCCGCGAGGGCTGTCGCCAGCAGCGATGGGAAGGAACTGGTCCTGAGCAACGGTCTGATCCGACGGACCTTCCGCCTGCGTCCCAACGCCGCGACGGTCGCCTACGATAATCTCATGACAGGCGAGTCCATCCTGCGAGGCGTCAAACCCGAAGCCTCCGTCGAACTCGATGGACAGAAGTTCGACGTCGGCGGGTTGGCCGGCCAGATCGAATACGCATATCTCCGGCCCGAATGGATCGATTCGTTCACCGCAGACTCCAATGCATTCGCCTTCGTCGACTGCCAGGTGGGCGAACCCCAGGCTCGCTTTGCGTGGAATCGCAAGCGGTACAGCGACGACCTGCCATGGCCGCCCAAAGGCGTTTCGCTGAGACTGCGTTTCCGCCCGCCGGCGGATCGCTTCCCCGGCGTCACCGCGACGGTCTGTTATGAGATGTACCAGGGCATTCCCCTGCTCTCGAAGTGGTTGGAGATCCGCAACGAAGGCTCCGAGGCGGTCCGACTCAACCGATTCATCAGCGAGATCCTGGCGGCTGTCGAATACGAATCCCTCGTGGAGCAGCCTCCGCGATGGGAGTACCCGAACCTCCACATCGAGAGCGATTACTCCTTCGGCGGGGATTCGCCGAGCACCGCCAATGAGACCACGTACTGGGTTCCCGATCCTCAATACGCGACGCAGGTCAACTATCTCCGCAAGACGCCGGTCCTGCTCGAAAGCAGACCCCCTCTGGGACCCAACGTCGTGATCGAGCCGGGACAGACCTTCCAGTCGTTCCGCACGTTCGAACTGGTCCACGACAACACGGACCGCGAGCGCAAGGGCCTGGCCCTGCGGCGGATGTACCGGACGCTCGCTCCCTGGGTCACCGAGAACCCGATCCTCATGCACGTCCGTCACTCGGCTCCCGCAGCCGTCCGCCTGGCGGTCGATCAATGCGCCGAGGTCGGATTCGAGATGGTCATCATGACCTTCGGCAGCGGTTTCCATATGGAGAACACCGATCCGAAGTACATGGACCAGATCAAGGAACTGGTCGATTACGCCCACAGCAAGGGCGTCGAATTGGGCGGCTATTCGCTTCTGGCCAGCCGACGGATCAGCGACGAGCACGACGTGATCAATCCGAAGACCGGCGCCACCGGCGGCGCGATCTTCGGGAATTCGCCCTGCCTGGGCAGCGAATGGGGGCGCGAGTACTTCCGGCGGCTTCGCACGTTCGTCGAGCACACCGGCATCGACCTCATCGAGCACGACGGCTCCTATCCCGGCGACGTCTGCGCCTCGACCCGCCATCCCGGCCACAGCGGGCTGGAGGACTCCCAGTGGACCCAGTGGAGGACGATCGCGGACTTCTATCACTGGTGCCGGGCACGAGGCGTGTATCTGAACGTCCCCGACTGGTACTTCCTGAACGGCTCGAACAAGAGCGCGATGGGCTATCGCGAGGTCAACTGGTCCCTGCCCCGCGAACGACAGATCGTCCTGGGCCGACAGAACATCTACGACGGCACGTGGTCGAAGGCCCCGAGCATGGGCTGGATGTTCGTGCCGCTGACGGAATACCACGGGGGCGGAGCCGCTGCGACGCTCGAACCGCTCTCGCAGCATCTCGACGCCTACGAGGCCCACCTGGCCCAGAACTTCACCTCCGGCGTCCAGGCCTGTTATCGCGGTCCCCGGCTCTACGACACCGACGCGACCAAGGCGGTCGTCAAGAAATGGGTCGATTTCTACAAGTCGCACCGGGCGATCCTGGACTCGGACGTGATCCACATCCGCCGGCCCGACGGGCGGGACATCGACTGCCTCCTGCACGTGAACCCCAACCTCAAGACCCGCGGCTTGGCCGTGATCCACAACCCGTGCGACCATGAAGTGACGCGGAATCTGAAGCTGCCTCTCTATTACACAGGGTTGACGGACGCTGCAAGCATCCGAGAGCAGAAGGGTCAGGCCGTGCGATACGAGCTGGACCGCCACTACAACGCGATCGTCCCGCTCCGCATTCCAGCGCGTGGCATGACCTGGCTGGTCATTGAATAGACAGACTTTCCGAGGCGGCTTCTGGTGGTACCGTTTCTCTGTCCTCTCAGAGCCGCTCGTAGCGGACGACGGCGCGGTAGATGCCGTCGACGCGGTTGCCCTCGATGATCGTCGGGGAATACCGTTCGTTTCTTGGCTGGAGGCGGACCTTGTTGTCCCGCTCGAAGAACACGCGCTTGAACGTCGTCTCGTGGGGCATCGTGAACCGCACGAAGCAGTCGTCGCCGTTGCGGACGTCCAGGGCCGGAGAGAAGATCACGATGTCGCCCTCCTGGAACCGAGGCTCCATCGAGTCGCCCACGACCCGCACCGCAAAGGCGTTGGGATCGTGCAGATCGGGGCACCGGACGTAGTCGTCGGCAATGCCCACGGGATAATCCAGATCGTTGAAATCCGTCGGATAGCCGGCCGCCACCTTGTTGATGATCGGCACCAGTCGTCCCGCTGACATGGCGGATTTGCCGTCCTTCGAATCCCCGCCCATCTGCGCCAGCAGCTCTTTGACCTCGCTGCTCTGGCTTCGTTTCTCGGTGAGTTTGCGGAGGATTTGGCGGAGCCTGACGTTTTCCGCCTCACGGGACTCGTAGACGCCCCGCACGTCGGAGGGCATCCGTTCGAGATGGGCGATGTGCAGAAGCAGCCCGGTCTCGAACTTGAGCACCTTCTCCAGCCGCGTCAGCAGTTCGTCGCTGGGCGGATTCTTGACCTTGCCCGTTTCGATCGTGGACAGGTACGGCTTGGAGAACCCCACCCGATTGCTGACCTCGTCCAACGTCAGGTTCAACTGCTCACGCTTGTTTCTGATGATTTGCCCAAGAGACATAGCACTCCCACCTTTTGCGAAACTGTCATTGGCCCACTTCGATCAGTTCGTACTCAGCCCGGCCCAGACCGATCCTGACCGCGTGCTCGATCTGGTGCCGCCAGTCCAACCTGCTGTTTCCGATAAGCTGGGGCAATTTCCTTCCGCCCCGAGTCTCGACCCTGTCGATCGCCGCTTGATCCACCGCCACCGGATCCGTCGACGCAAGTATCCCGATATCCGGAACTATTGTAGGCATATGCGGTCGATCAAAGCAATCACAATCCTTCGTCACGGACATCAGAAAATTGAAGAACACCGCCCGGCCTTCCTTGCCCTGGAGAGCCCCCAGGGCGTGCTCGGCCACGCTCTTTTGCAGGATCGAACTCTCCTGGCTCCAGTCGTATTCGATCGCATCGAACCGGCACACCGCCACGCATTCGGCGCAGCCGATGCACTTGTCCTGATCGATATGGGCCTGGACCTCGTCAAGCGAGATCGCGTCGGCCGGACAGTGCCGGTGGCACTCGCCGCAGCGGACGCACCGTCCTTCTTTGACCTGTGGTTTCAGGGCCGAATGCTGCCGCATCTTGCCCTTGCGGCTGGCGCAGCCCATGCCCAGCGTCTTGAGCGTCGCGCCGGCGCAGGCGGCGCAGTGGCCGGTGAAGTGAGCGACGGAAAGGATCGATTGGCAGCGAACAATGTCGGCCGCGATGGAAACCTCCCGGTCCAACTCCCCTTCGATCGGTACGCTGGTCTCCGCGGTCCCGAACAGCCCGTCGGGGGCGATGAACGGGACCCCGAGCCCCTCGACGCCGAAGCCCCGTTCGGCCGCCAGGATCGCGTGGTCGATGGCGTTGTGACGCCGGCCGGTGTACAGCGTGCTGGTGTCGGTGATGAACGGCTTGGTTTCGAGGCGGATCAGTTCCTCGACCAGGCCCTTCAGACACGGGGCCTTGATGTACGTGGTGTTCTTGTCCTCGCCCACGTGAACCTTCACCGCGGTGAAGTCGTTCTTTCGAAAGCAACGGCCGAATCCGCCGGCTCGGAACAAGGCGCTCGCCTTTTCCGAGATCGCCGACTCGCCCTCGCCGATCGAAGCTTTGATGAAATAGACTTTCGAGGCCAAGTGAATCCCTCGCAATAACCAATAATCCCGATTATAGCGGGCCCTGCGTCATGGGCAAGCCCCTCCTGGGAGGGGCCCGCGATCGACCGCCCAGGCGTCCTGCCCCACCCAGTAGTTTGGGGATTATCATATCGACTGGGAGGTTGATCGACAAGTGAAAATCCCCGCCTCCCTCCGCTTTCGCCGTCCGCGCGCAAGAAACAGGGTCCCTCCCGAGAAAAGAAGGGCCCTGCCTTGTTCACCGACAAACGGCGGCCGTCAGGAATGCCCAGGACGAAGGCGTCGACGCCCGGCCAGGCGCCGAAAGTCGCGTCCATCTCCACGGTCACGGAAATCCTTCAAAGGCGGGGTGTATCCGGCGAGGAAACTGCGACCGGTTGCCTGTCGGCGCTTGTCTTGACTTGACTTGGAGAGTGCGCGAAAGGCGCTACGTCGTGAACTTCAGAGTCAAAGCGGCGGTTCGCTGCCCTCGACGCTGACATTGCTGCTTGACGCGGTCGTCGGGTTTGCCGATCGAGACAGGGCCGTAGTGGGAGCCCTGGGGATCGCCCTGGACGACCATGCCGGCGATGAGCATGGCCTGGAGGATGCCCAGGATTGTGGTTTCGCTGCCGCCGCCGATGTTGGCGGAACTGGCGAAGGCACCCCCGATCTTGCCGGTGAGCTGGCCGTGACGACCGACGAGATCGTCGATGAATTGCTTGATCGGGCCGGCCATCTGGCCGTAATAGCAGGGCGACCCGATCACGATCGCGTCGTACTCCGGCAGGTCGTCCGGATGCACCTTGTCCACAGCCTTGCACTCGGTGGCCAGTCCCGCGCCGTTCATTGCAAGAGCGATTTCCTCGGCCATTTCCATGGTGTTGCCGCTCCGCGAGTAGTAGACCACAATCCCTTTTGCCATATTCTTCCCGTTCTTGCTTGTCGTGCGTTCTGCGTGCGACCCCTTGCGCGCAACGCGAATCATCGTCGCAGATAAGAGAGCTTCCTGGGCAGCGGGATGTTGTTGCCGAAGCTGTCTTCCCCGTAGCCGTTCTGCGCCAGGACCTGGATGTCGGCCAGAACCCGCCTGTCGCCCACGAACTCGGCGTTCATCTCAATGCCGATGTCGATCTGCCCCATGGCCAACAGCCGGCCGGCCTCGCTGGTGACCTTCTCGAACAGGGTCCCTTCGCTTCCGCAGATGCCTTCCGGCAGCTTGAGCGGCTGTTCGTACATGATCAGCAAGCCCCGCTCGGCCAAGGCCACCACGACGGAGCGGACGACCGCGATGGGATCCTGTCCTTCCTCCTGGTTGGGGACCAGGTTCAGCCGGGCGATCTCCTGTTTGAGCCATCGCCTCTTCTGGGCGTTGATCTTCTCGTTGGCGCGGAACAGATCCAGCGACGATCCGGCGTCGTACACCTCGTCTCCCAGGAGCATCTGGACCTTGCTGCCGTAGTGCAGGACGATCTTGGAGATCAGGGTCGAAGGACGGACGTGGAACCCGCGATACGTGGGGATGGGCACCTGGATCCGTCCGACCTCGGCATACCGCTTGAGCATGTTCTGGCAGAGGCTCACCGCCCGTCCGATATAGAGGTCGATGAACGTGACGGAGTAGTTCATCAGAACCGACAGCAGGGCATCGGGATCGACCAGCGGACCTCCGGAGGATGGATTCGTGCAGTGCCGTCGGTTGAGGTGCCGCTCGTAGTAGTGGGCGAACAGGGTGGCGGTGCGAAGCAGGTGGAAGACCACGCTGGCGTGGCCCCGCAGGACGGGCAGATCGGTGTCCTGATTCTCCACCTGCGTCCCGGAGACATACGTGTCGTACTGGGACTGGAGATTGTGGAACTGGAACTCGAGGCTGCGCAAGCGCTCTTCGCTCAGAGCCGCCGCGGCGCGTGAGGCGTACTCCTCCGGTCGGGCCCGGCTGGCGGCGCGGACGTCCTCGCTCTCGGAGGCCAGGTTCAGGAACGCGGTAGTCAGCAGGGTAACCGTCTCGGCAACGGTGTCGAGGTGTCGGGCTCCGCAGTTGTGGGCCAGACGTCCCGGGAGCTGGCATTCCTCGAACGTCTCGGCGATCCTGGCCTCGTGAGGGATCTTCAGGTCCCGCTGGCCGGCCTGGTCGATCATGGCCCTGGAGATCTGGCCAAGGATCTCGCTGGTGAACGCCAGGGCTTCCACCGTCGCGGCGGCGAAATCCCGCTCCACAGGCATCAGCCGGTAGCTCGACGCGCGGTGCTGGATATGCATCAGCTCGTAGCTGGCGTCGGAGAACAGCTTGACCGTCGCCGTCAGGGAGCGAATGCGGCACCATTTGCAGTTCTTCCCGGCGTCGTAGTTGTCCAGCAGTTCCTCGATCTGCATCGACTGGGACAGGAACTCGCCCAGCATGGGACGGGTCAAGACCTCCTGCGGATCATCGCTCCCTGCGAGGTAGGCCGACAGGGCCAGGAGCATGTCCGCTCTTCTCTCGACCAGTCTGTGGAAATCCTGTTCGTTGACAAGACCTGCATTCATCGTTGCGCGCCCCTGTTGCTGAGCCCCTGTCATCGGATGGGCCTCGTGTCACTGCGGATTCTGCGACCGTCTCTTTTCCAGCCCAACGACCTCCACGACGAACCCCTTCGGGACGTCGATCTGGAACATCTTGGCATCAACGCCTTTGTTCACCTGGGGCTCGACGAGCTGGATCTCGTGGATGTCCTCTTCGGTCGTGACAGCGTGAATCTGCGCAGGCAGGCCAATCTTGCGGTCGACCCAGAAATCGATCTTGGTGTAATCGTCCTTGTAGACCGAGTCCGGCCGGACGGTCAGACTCAGATGCTGCACAGCCACGTTTTCGGGTTCCGCGACGATCGCCACGTCGAACTGCTTCCGCAGGTCGTCCATCTTCGAGAAGCCCAGGACCGGCATGTGACGACTGGCCAGGGAAAACGCATCGACCGGTTCGTTGGGTTCGGTCATCTGCCGACGCTCCACCCGCTTGGTCTGGTGGTTCACGATGATCAGCCAGACTCCGTCGAACAGGAACTGCTCGACATATCGCTGTTCGGTCTCGTCGTCCTGTTGGAGGGTGAGAAAATCGATCCGCAGATTCGAGCGGTCGTTGGATTTGGCATAGTACAGGACGCCCTTGCGAACAGCGGTCGAGTCGAGCAGGGGTTGTCGCGTGACATAATGAACACGAGCCTGGTAGGATCTCAGTTCGGCCGCCTTGTCCTGGAGGCTCCGGATCGTCTGGTCGAGTTCGTTCGGCTCGCAGGTCTCCGTCGACGAAGGGATCGCGTTCGGATCGGCGATCTGCGAGCAAACCGTTCCAGCCCAAAGACTCAGGACGAGCACGACGACGACGGCCCTGTCCATGACGACTCCTGATCTATGCAAGTGATTCTCCTGTATTCTTGTGATTATCGACAATCGGGAGCAATTCATGGAGAGTCTGGACGGTAAAATCTGCGTGATGGGCGAATTCGGCGGCCCGATCATGGCTGGCGATCAGCACCGGGATGGCGCCGGCCGCTCTGGCGCACAGCAGGTCGAAGAGATAGTCGCCCACCAGCATCGTCTCGTGGGGTCGGACCTCGAACCGATCACACAGGTGCAAGACACCGAAGGCATCGGGTTTCACCGGCCCGTCTTCCCGTCCCACCACGGCGTCGAAACAGAGATGGTGTCTCTCGGCCACCGCGTGGACGTTGGATTTCCTGTTGCGGGTGAGGATACCGATCGGGATGCCCCGCCGGCGCAGGCCTTCGAGCGTCTCGCGGGCCCCGGGATTGAGCGAAGACGCGGCCACCGCCCTCTCCTCGTGGAAGTGGAGGATGGATTCGGCCCGCTGACGCTGCTGAGGTGTCATCTTCTCCATAGCCTCCAGGATCGGCCCCCCCTGGCGGTCGATCCCGATTTCCTCGCGGATCGCGTCAAAGTCAAAATATGGTTCAGTGATCGTTCCATCCAGGTCAAATATCACAGCTTTAATCGACATGCCAGGATCGGCCCATTCCATCCAGACTTCTGAAAAGATCCAATACTACCTTGAACTGCTCCTTTCCTCTACTACTACGTTGACCGGGCACCAGGGTTTTGTCAAGCCTCGAACGCTGCCCCTCAGCATTATCGGTCGCACGAACAGGCCCGCGGTCGGCTGGCTCGGACCACCCCGCCAGGGGGATGCAAGGCCTCATTCCGCTCGCTCCCGGAGCAGATCCAGGAGATACCGCGTGGTCTGGCTCATGGCGCGGCCCTTTCGGACGAGGATCCCGGTGGGACGGACGAATCGTTCGTTGGAGAAAGGGATGGCGCGCAACGTTCCGCTCGCGACCTCCTGCAGGATGGTCCCCTGGGGCAGGATGCTCACGCCGGCGTTGATCTCGACCGCCCGCTTGATGGTCTCGATGTTGTCGAACTCCATCACGGGGCGCACCACCGTGCTGTAGCGAGACAGGATTCCGTCGATCCAGGCCCGGGTGGGCACCTCCTTCTCGAAGGCGATGAACCGTTCGAATTGCAGCTTGTGGATGTCGGCCTCTCGCTCGTTGGCCAGCGGGTGCTTGGGGCTGCACGCCAGGACCAGCAGTTCGTCCTCGAATTCGTAGACGTCCAGACGCTTGTCCTTCCTCGGGATGGCGACAATACCGATATCGACCTCGCCGTTGAGGATCAGTTCGTAGATTCGTTCCGCGCTGAAGTACTCAATGTGCACGTTGACGTTCGGATAGCGGAGCATGAACTTCTTGATGTACTCGTGCAGGCTGTGCATCCCGATGCTGAAGATGGCGGCGACGTTGATTCGGACGTCGACGCCGGTCTCCAGACTGTGCAGTTCGTTCTTGAGCTGGTCGTGCCGCTCGATGATGTCGCGTGCGGCCCGGTAGAACACCTGGCCCGCCGCGGTCAGTTCAATCGGGCGCTTCCTCCGCGTGATAAATTGGCACTTGTACGTCAACTCCAACTGGGCCAACTGCTGCGAGACCGCCGATTGGCTCAGGAGGTGCTTTTCGGCGGTTTTCGAGAAGCTGTGGGAGTCCGCCAGGTCACAGAACAGCTTCAGCGTTTCCAAGTGCATTATTAACATTCCTAATGCGATGTATCACCATATCCGGCTTCTCTTATTAGTGATCGTCAGCCATCATATTAATTCCGCTAATGTTTTACAAGTCCATACAGTTTTAAGGAGTCACGCAATGAATCTGCAACAGCCCAACGCAAACGAAGCCACACAGACATCGAACCGCTCCCGAAGCGTGTCGCCCGTATCGGGTTTGTGCACGCGCTGCATCGACGGGTGCAAAGGCAACTGCGAGACGTTCAAGGCCACCTTCCGCGGCCGGGAGGTCATCTACCCTGGTCCTTTCGGAACCTTGACCGCAGGCGGGGACAAGAACTACCCCATCGACTACTCGCACCTGAACATCGCCGGATACGCCCTGGGCGCCAAGGGTCTGCCCGAGGGGCAGATCGGCCACTCGGACAACACGCTGTTTCCCATGGTGAACACCGAGACCCAGTACGGCGCCAAGACCAAGGTCAGGATGAAGCTGCCCATCTTCACCGGCGCTCTGGGCTCGACCGAAATCGCCCGCAAGAACTGGGAGCACTTCGCGGTCGGCGCCGCGATCGCCGGCGTCACCATCGTCTGCGGCGAGAACGTCTGCGGCATCGATCCGGCCCTCGAGCTGGATGCCAGGGGCAAGGTGAAGAAGGCCCCGAACATGGCCCAGCGCGTCGAGCAGTACAAGCGCTACCATGAAGGCTACGGCGACATGATCGTTCAGATGAACGTCGAGGACACCCGCCTGGGCGTGGCCGAGTACGTCGTCGGCCAGCTCGGCGTCGAGTGCGTCGAGCTCAAGTGGGGCCAGGGCGCCAAGTGCATCGGCGGCGAAATCCAGGTCGACTCGCTCGAACGAGCCCTCGAACTCCAGAGACGAGGCTACCTGGTCACCCCCGACCCGTCAAACTCCGCCAACCAGGCCGCGTTCAAGGACGGCGCCCTCAAGCACTTCGAGCGGCATTCGCGCCTGGGCTTCATCGACCAGGACGGCTTCATGAAGGAGGTCGAGCGGGTCCGGGGCCTCGGCGCCAAACGCGTCACGCTCAAGACCGGCGCCTATCCGATGCGCGAGCTGGCCATGGCCATCAAGTGGGCCTCCGACGCCAGGCTCGACCTGCTGACCATCGACGGCGCACCGGGCGGCACCGGCATGAGCCCCTGGCGCATGATGGAAGAGTGGGGTGTCCCGACCTTCTACCTCCAGTCGATGACCTATGATCTGTGCCAGAAGCTGGCCGCGAGAGGCAAGTTCGTCCCGGACATCGCCATCGCCGGCGGCTTCAGCTCCGAAGACCACGTCTTCAAGGTCCTGGCCATGGGCGCGCCGTACACCAAGGCCGTCTGCATGGGCCGGGCCCTGATGATCCCGGGCATGGTCGGCAAGAACATCGGCCTGTGGCTCCAGGAAGGCGCCGACGCCCTGCCCAAGACCGTCAGCCAGTTCGGCGCCACGGTCGAAGAGATCTTCGTCTGCTACGAGAACCTCGTGGCCAGATACGGCAAAGAAACCGCCAAGAAGCTCCCGCTGGGCGCCGTCGGCCTGTACACGTACGCCGACAAGATGAAGGTCGGTCTCCAGCAGCTCATGGCCGGCAGCCGCAATTTCAAGCTCTCCACGATCAGCCGGGACGATGTCATGGCCCTGACTCCGGAAGCCGCCAAGGTCTCCGGAATCACCTACATCATGGACGCCTACAAAGAAGAAGCCGACAAGATCATCAACAGCTAGCGAGAGTTCGCTCTCAAACGGGATATCGATGGGGCCTCCTGGCGACAGGAGGCCCCTTGGTTTTCGTGCATTCCGCAATCCCAGGCATCGTCCTGAGGAAACCGCGTTTTTTTTCGTGCCAATGCGGTTTTCTTTTGACAGGCGCCCCTGACGGGACTACATTTTCCGCAATCTTTGTCCAAGGATTGGAGGATTACTCAATGCAGGAATATGAAGATCTGAAGAGAATGGTGGCCGAGATTGAGTCGGATATCAATAAGGCCGAGGGCGGCAACAAGGCCGCGGGAACCCGCGTCCGCAAGCAAATGCAGACGATCAAGCAGGCGGCTCAGATCGTTCGCAATCGCGTCCTGGAGATCCGGTCCACCGACTGATCCGACCGACACCGTTGAGTTTTGCGACGGATCGCCCGCCCGCCAACAGCGACGCTGACGGCGGGCAACCCGCGAGATTGGGTATATGATGTCCGTGCATTCCAAGCGGCAACTGAATGCTGATGTGGAGTGTCTGTTCTGAGGTGGTGTTATGCCCCCCGCTCTCTTGTTTGATTTGAATCAGATCGACCTGAACGCCAAACCCCTGTTCGACCGGGACGCGATCTGCCGGGTGAACCCGCAGCGATATGAGATGCAGCAGCTCGACGGCATCCTCTGGTACGACAGGGACAAGGCTTGCGTCCTGGGCTACAAGGACGTGACGGACAGGGAGTTCTGGATTCGCGGGCACATCCCCGGCCGGCCGCTCATGCCCGGCGTCATCCAGATCGAGTCGGCCGCCCAGTTGCTCAGCTGGTTCGTCAAAGAGATCTACCAGGAAGAGGGTTTCGTCGGTTTCGGCGGGATCGACCGGACGAAGTTCCGCGCCGCCATCGAGCCGGGGTGCCGCCTTCACATGCTTGGCCACGTAACCGAGGCCCGCAGAGGCAGACGCTACGTCTGCGACGTCCAGGGCCTCGTGAACGGCAACCTCGCCTTCGAGACGACGATCTCAGGCATGAAAGTCTGAGCATCGACTATCGACGAATTGCGGTTGCCCAAGGGGAGGGGGACATCCAGGACCCGGTTGCCTTGGCGATCTTGGCGTCTTTGCGAGAGCCTCCGTCTTTTCGGCTTCGAAGGATTCTACATTCACGATCGCGGAAGGACCGGACCAATCCGGATTCCGCCGGCCCGACGTCCGCTGCGCCAGGCCGCATCCACTTCTTCATACACTTGCTATGGTGATACGTCCATACACAAAGGACGCAGATTCGCAGCCATCGCCGAAATACATGGCTCATCCGGATCGTGCGTACTTCCGCGTGCCATGGAGGCTCTGCCGTGCGCGACCGTCCGTGCGACCCGTGATGCCGCGACGGACCCGAGGGGCTGTCCGTCCCTTGGCGCAAGGCGGCCTTGCGTTTTGGATTGGAAAAACCCAAGAGCGCCTTGCGCCAAGGGAACCCTGTCGCCCCGCCACCGGTCACGGCCTCAGGACGGTCTCCGCCAGGCGCCGGATCTCGGGCGAGGACGGGTCGAGCTCGACCGCCCTGCGGACCAGGGCGGCCCCTTCCTGGCGACGGCCCGTCTGGATCAGCAGCAGGCCCAGATTGCCGTGCAGGCGGGCATTGTTCGGCAGGATCGCCAGGCCCTCCCGGCAGACCTTCTCGGCGTCCTCGAATCGCTTGGCCTTGTAGCACAGTTCCGCCAGGTCCAGGTAGGCCCAGGCGTTGTCGGGCTCCAGGCGGATCGCCTGGCGGAAGAGGCCCTCCGCCACAGCGGTGCGGCCCTGCTTGTTGTGACAGACGCCCAGGTGGTAGCAGGCGGAGCCCGAGGTCGGCTTGATCGCCAGAAGCTTCTCGTACGCGACGATGGCGCCCGCCAGGTCGCCCTTGACGCGGAGGACCGAGCCCAGCGAGTCGTAGGGCATGTACGAGTGCGGCAGGAGATCGTGCACGATGCGGTACTGCTGAAGCGAGGCGTCGTACTCCTTGAGGTCCTCGGCGAGCAACTGGCCGTAATCCCAGCGAAGACGCCAGTCGTCGGGGTATCGCTCGATCGTCTCGACGTAGCGGCTCGCGAGGGCCTGCAACACCTCGGGCGTCAAGGCCTTCTGCTGCTGTTCGAGCCGGGCGGTCAGTCGCTCCATCCGCTCCTTGTGGCCGAGCTGGTTGGTGAACGGAGGCTTGGCCAGGAAACCGTGCACCACCATGCCCAGCGTCTCCTGGCGGCTCCAGTCGTTGCAGGCCAGACGCTCGGCGCACCATCGTTCATCGGGGACGGGATGGACGGGCCGGACCTTGGGGAACCGGGCGAGGATCTGCGGCTCCATCTGTTCCAGGACCGTGCGGGCGACGACGTGGTTGCCGCGGAAGGTCAGGTGCACGTGCTCGTGGAACAGGTCCTCGCCCGCCAGGCCGCGAGGGCTGTTGGCGTCGATCGCGCGGGCCACGTCGGCCAGGCGGACGCCCTGGGCCTTGCGTCGATCCGCGACCGTTCTGATGATCTGGTTGATCCGCGTGTCGGCGCGGAAGCGAAGCGTGTCGAGGTCCAGTGCCCTGGCGTAGCCGGCGCGGGCGTTGTCGTAGTCCTCGATGCGTTCGTGGCAGCGGGCCAGGCGAAACTGAAGCTCCGCGTGAGAGTCATCGATCTGCAAGGCCTTGCGGAACGAGGCGATCGCATCGGTGTCGTTGCCCTGCGTCTCGGCGATCATGCCCTGCTTGAGGGCGGTCTCCCAGTCCGTCCGCTGCCGGGCGGTCAGATCCGCGCGGTTCAGCGACGCAAAGGGCGGGCAATCCCGCAGGTTCGCGCCGACCGTGCACAGGATCGTCTGGGCCCCTCGGTCGGCCGCGAGCCGGCAGATGTCTTCGAGGTTCCGCTGAAAGTGGCTGTACGTGGTCGCCATTCTCGGGTCGTCGGCGCGGACCTGGTTGCCCAGGAACATGGCCATGCCGCGCCAGACCTGGGGCCCGCCCTGGGCGAGCTTGCGGGACCCCATCGCGCTGACGAGCTGGCCGAGCTTGGTCGCCCGCAGGCGGATGCCGGTGCGGATCAGGGTCAGGTTGGACAAAGCGGGCGTCAGGACCGTGCCGGGGCCGTAGGGACCGACGACCTCGTTGTTGCCCATGTAGACCACGAAGAAGTCCGGGTCGTACCGCGAGCAGTCTCGGGCGATCTGGAGCACCACGTGCGAGTTGATCGCGGCCATCGCGGCGGTGACCACTTCGAACCGGACGTCAGGGAACCGCTCCTGGAGCATCCCTTCGAGGACGCGTCCGAATCGAAAGGCGTTGTTCGGGGCCCCCTGGGCTGCCGACTCGCCCAGCACGAAGATGCGACAGGTGTCCGCGGGTTTGGCGGCGGCAAAGACGAACGGCTCGAACTCCCGCGCCAGGACGGGCGGGAAGAACCGCCAACCGAACTTGACGTTCTCGCCCAGGTGAGGCCGGCCTTCGACTTCGCAGGGGATCGCGACGCAGGGGTTGTAGCCGTAGCCGACCGCGCGAAGGCCCAGCTCCAGCAGTCCCAGAACCAACAGCGGCCCGACGAGGATCACGGCGACGCGGAAGAACCAGATGCGTCGTCGAGAGGCTGGAGGGGTCGCTGCGGCCCGCGAACTGGGGCCTGGGGCCTTCTTTCTGGGCTTGTGCGCCATGGGCTACACTCCGTGACGAGGCGCTTGGGGACCCATCGATCGGCGTCGAACTACTTGGCCGCGATGGCGTCCACTTCGATCTCGAACAGCAGTTCGTCCCGACACACGTCGTTTTCCGCAACGATCACCGGGAACGGCGGGATGCCGCTCTCGTCGCAGTACCTGCGGAACAAGGGAGCGTCCTTGGCCCGCTTGAAGTAGATCAGCGAGCGGGTGACGTCGCCCCAGTCCATCTCGCGGGAACGGAGGATCGCCTGGACCACTTCCGTCGTCTGGCGGATCTGGGCCATGGAATCGTTGAGAAAAACGCTCGTACCGTGCTCGTCGATGCTGGCGGTGCCGGAGATGTACATGCGGCGCAGGTCGGACAGTTCCAGCTCCACCGCCCGGCTGAACGAGCTGCCGTACGACGGGGCCGGCGACTGCATCGGCGAGGGGACCTCGAACGCGCTGACGTCCGGGCTGTCGGTCTTGATGGCGAACGCTCCGGCCATGAGGGCGGCTCCCAGGAGGTTGCGGCCGCCGATGCCGGTGCTGGCGGGCAGCAGGCCTTCGAAGACCTTGCGATCCTGGAAGAACTGGTTGCGGACGCCGTTGAATTCCTTGTACCAGCCGAGGATGTTGTCGTTGTAGAACCAGGTCCGGAGCACGTCGCTGAAGGCCATGCCCGCGGCATGGAGCAGGCTGTCCATCTGGTCGAAGACGGCGGTGGTCTGCTCGGACCGTCCGGCCCGGATGTCCGGGGGCAGAAGGCCCGCGAGCCGACAGTACTGGACGGACCCGTCGTCGAAGACCGAGCCCGCCCGGCGGCCGTTGATCGACAGCGGCCGGATCGGTGCGCCGGAGACCGCCCAGACGTGCACGCCGCAGAGGTTATCGGTCCGGGAGTTCTCCACCCAGGCCAGGGGCACGCTGCCGCCCTCGACCGTCCGGGTCAAAGCCTGTACCGCGTTGCGGTCGGCGGGGGCAAAGCCCAGCGTCTCGACGCACACGATCCGCGCGTCGAACTGGCGCACCGCCTCCGCGGCTCTGTGGAACTGAGAATCAGGCGTTTCTCCTTTCTCAGGAGTGATGGTGATGAAGTGCTCTTGAACTTGATCCCGGCTAACCGTGGTGATATTCAAGCCCGACGCCACTCGTTTTTGAAAACTCGTCAATGCCGAAGCTCCTGCCTTCAACCCAGAATCGTCGCGGAACTCAAACCCTGATGATACCAGAAATGCCCCTGGGGCACAAGGCCTTTTCTCGGGCCGCGTTCGTAGTGATGCCCGAAGGCGTTATCTTCCCTTGAGCATCCGAGCCTCTGGACGCTATGCCCTTGCGGGCACACCACAAGCGGGCGGTGCCGGGTCCTACTCGATGCGCCGACGGGCCTTCTTGCGGGCGGGCTGTTCGCGGGACCGCTCGCCGACGGGCTTTCTGCGGACCCTGGGCCGCTTCTCGGCCGGGCCGACCCTATGCTCGGTCGCGGTTCGTCGCAGGTATTCCACTTCCGAGCGGGTCAGGGGGCGGTACTGGCCGACGCCCAGGCCTTCGATCTTGATATTGCCGATCCGCGTCCGCCTGAGCGATTCGACAGACAGGCCCACGCTGGCCAGCATTCGCCGGATCTGGCGGTTGAGGCCCTGGCGGATCGTGATCTCGATGTGGGCCTCCTCCCGGCCGTTGTGGAGCACCTTGACGGCGGCCTGGCCGGTCTTGCCCTCGGCCAGGTAGACCCCTTTTCGCAACCGCTCGATCGCAGCGTCGTCCAGATGGCCGCTCACGCGGGCGACGTAGGTCTTGGGCACCTTGTATCGCGGATGCGTCAGGAGGTTGGTCAGCTCCGAGTCGTTGGTCAGAATCAGCAGGCCCATCGTGTCGGCGTCCAGACGCCCGACGCAGAAGACCCGCTCGGAGGTAGGCGCCAGGCTCACGGCGCTGGGCCTGCCTTGCGGGTCGTGGCTGGTGCTGATGACGCCTTTGGGTTTGTTGACCAGAAAGTACACCCGATCGGGCGATTTGAGCCGTCGGTTGCTGACGGTGATCTGATCGTTCTCGGGGTCCGCGAAGGCGGGCAGTTCGTCGACGACCTTGCCGTTGACGCGAACCACGCCTTGGAGGATCAACTCCTCGCACTGCCGCCGGGAGGCCACCCCGGCCGACGCCATCACTTTTTGAAGACGCTCTTTCATGGATAATTGATAATGGATTATGGATAATTGATGAGGAAAGGACCGCTTTTTTTCAATCATCCATAATCGATAATCCTTAATCAATTGAAATAGATTATCCCGACGCACAAGACGACCCAGACCAGCACGCCGATCTGGAAGGGCCGATCCCGCAGGATCAGCTTGACCGGGTCCGAGTACAAACCCTTCTGCGTCAACGCGCTGAAGCGGAAGATACAATACAACACGATGAAGGATGTGTACACAAGACTATTCGTGCCGAACCGCTCGATGGTTTCCGAATCCATCGCGTACATCAGGAAGCAGATCACCGCCAGGACGCTGCTGACGTCGAGCATGTGGGCCAGCAGTTCCGGCGTGTACTCGCCCAGGGTCCTGCGGAAGGCCTCGCTGTTGGCCTGGAGCTGGGCGATCTCGCCCCGGCGTTTGCTGAAGGCCAGGAACAGCGTCAGAGCGAACGTGCACACCACCAGCCAGGGCGAGATGAACACGTCGATCACCACCGCCCCCGCCACCGCGCGCAGGCAGAAACCCACCGCGATGATGGCGCAGTCCAGGATCATCACGTGCTTGAGTCCGAAAGAGTAGAGAACCATCAGAACGCTGTAGCCCAGGATGATCCCCGCCAAGGTCGGCGAGAGCAGGAAGCTGCCGACCAGGGCCGGCACGATGCAGGCGGCCCCGACGATCCCGGCGGTCCTGACGCTCACGCGGCCCGACGCGATTGGCCTGGCCCGCCGCTCGGGGTGGATGCTGTCGGTCTTGCGGTCGCGGATGTCGTTGACGATGTAGATGGCCGACGCAGCCAGGGAGAAGCAGACGAAGGCTCCCACCGCCAGGCCGACCGCTGTGAGCACCTGCTCGAACGGGCCCGCGAGCTGGCGACTGAAGACCAGGGCCGCGAACACGAACACGTTTTTCACCCAGTGAACGGGCCGAAGGAGCGAGAGCAACGCCATAATCTATTTTTTGCTATTGACTATTTGCGATTCAGTCCCTGC
Organism: Sedimentisphaerales bacterium; assembly: GCA_035476995.1. Taxonomy (GTDB): domain Bacteria; phylum Planctomycetota; class Phycisphaerae; order Sedimentisphaerales; family Anaerobacaceae; genus PLanc-01. The sequence goes on from DATIKY010000264.1 coordinate 34,784, forward strand.
GACGATTCGCAGACGAGAGCCGCTGAAGCAACAGATAGTAAATCGTAAATCGCGAATCGTAAATCCCAAAATGCGAATCGCCGTGGTCTTCGACCTCGACGACACGCTCTGCGACGAGTCCGACACCGGTCGCAGCGGTTTTCACATGTCGTCCGATCTTGCCATGACGTTATCGGACGCCCGCCCAGAACGCACAATCGATAAACTCGGAAACCTGGCGAAAGCCCCGACCGAGCGTCGATTCTTTTCTTAGTCCTTTCTTGCCTGCAAGTTGCGCCGTTGTTTTTTCTTGACGGATGGCCCTGCAAACGCGATAATATGGCTAAATTAGCAGTTTTGGGAGACGCCCGGGTTTACCAAGGAGTTTGATTTATGCCTCCAGGCAAAAGACGCCAAAGCAACGCCATGCTCTACACCCTCATCACGTTCGTCGGACTGTTCATCGTCGCGACGACGGTTGCGGTCGTTTACTACGTCAAGGCCGAGGAACTCCGCACCAGCCGTGATGACCTCCAGGAGCAGGTGGACTCCCTGGCGAACAAGGAAGAGGTCCGCACCCTGGGCAGCATCGTCGGGGCCAAAATGCCCGGGCACAGCAATCTGGGGACCATGGTCGAGCATCTGAACTCCATGGTCCGCCTGGTCAAGGGCGACCCGATCCCCGCGACCTCTGCCGAAGTGAAGGTTTCTGCCGCAACCCAGCTCATCGATCCCCTGCTGGCAGATGCGAAGGCCTTCATCACGTTGCCGTTGCCGCCGGCGCCGGACCCGAACACGATCGATCCGAACGACCCGACGGAACCGACTGAGGTCAGGCCCCCCCAGGTGGCCCTGACCAGCCTGATCCGGGACCTGCTGACCAAGCTGGGGCAAACGACCACGCAGAGAGACACGGCCGAAGAGCAGCTCGGGACCCTCCGCAAACGGTTCGACGACGCCATCGCGACCATGCAGAAAACCGAGCAGAACCTCACGACCAAGGTCGCCGAGTACTACCAGCAGGTCCAGGACATCAAGACCGACTACAACAACCTTCGGGTCCTCGTGCAGCAGAACTCCGACGAGCGGGCTCAAACCCTGCTCGGCCAACTCGAAAACGCGCGGTCCGAGTCCGGCCAGTTGAATCAGGACCTGCTCAAGGCCAGGGCCGAACTGACCATGAACCAGGGCAAGCTTTCGGAAGCCTTGGCGGCGGTCAAGAGCATCAAGCCGACGCCGGACATCGAGTCCACCGCCTTCAAGGCCGACGGCGAGGTCATCCTGGTCGATGAGCCAGCCGGGATCATCCACATCAACCTGGGCACCGAGGACCGCCTCTATCGCGGCTTGACATTCTCCGTGTACGACCGAGCTGGCGGCATTCCCCGCGACGGCAAGCCCAAGGCCCAGGTGGAAGTGCTGGCCATGGAACGACGGGTGGCGACCGCCCGCATCCTGTCGTGGGACCGCAGGAATCCGATCGCTTTGGGCGACTCGGTGGCGAACCTGATCTGGGACGCCGGCCGGCAGAACCAGTTCGTGGTCGCCGGGGAGTTCGACCTCGATCGCGACGGCAAGACGGACTACGACGGGGTCACGAAGATCGAAGCCCTGATCCGCAAATGGGGCGGCACCGTCTCGCAAGACATTTCCGCGGACACCGACTACGTGATCCTGGGCAGCAATCCTGTCGTCCCCAACGAGCCGACGCTCGAAGAGCAGTCGGAAGATCCGCTGGCGATGCAGCGGTACAACACAGCCCGCCAGGCGAGCACCCGTTATCAACAGGTTCGCCAGCGGGCGGAGTCCCTGTACGTCCCGATCTTCAACTACGACCGATTCCTGGCCTTCACCGGCTACGCCACCGAAGTCGCCAAGCCGGGCGCGTTCTAAGACTTCAAACGATCTCGCGATTCGATGCGAGCAATGCCATGCAAGGCTGCCGGGGTTGCCAAAGAAGCATCAGGCAACTGCGGCAGCCTTGACTTTTTCCCGCCCTCATTGCATGGGAGGCTCCACTCCGATCGAGGCGACGTGGAGTTCGCCGACATGGCCCTCGGCCTCGGGCGAAGCGAGAAACCCCTTCTTGACCGCCACGAAGGTCACTGTGTACGCGGCGCGGATCGCGGCGCCCAGGGGCCGGCCGGTGTCGCAGTCGAGCCCTGAGGGGATATCCACCGCCAGGATCGGCCGACCGAGAGCGTTGACGGCCTCGACGACCGCGAGATACTCAGGACGCAGTTGCCCGCGCAGGCCCGTGCCGAACAAGGCATCGACGATCAGACTGGCGTCATCGCCAAATTCGCGAAGGCAGGCTACAGCCCCTTCACAACCGGGGTCCACGCACTCGACGCGATGCCCGAGCCGCTCCAGGACGTCGAGGTTGATCCGGGCGTCGCCCTGGACCTTCGCAGGGTCGCCGCACAAGACCACGGTCGTCTGTATCCCCGCATTGAGCAGATGCCGCGCGATCACGTAGCCGTCGCCGCCGTTATTGCCCACGCCGCAGAAGACGCAGACCTTCCGATCCGCCGATCCCGCCAGTTTCCGCATCGCCAGTTCGGCGCAACTGCGTCCGGCGTTCTCCATGAGCACCACGCCGGGAACCCCGATCTCCTCGATGGCCCAAGCGTCCACCCGGCGCACCTCATCCCGGCTCATCACGCGAAACTTCTTTCCCGGCGTATACCGTTCCATCGATCTGCGTGTCCTCCAGCTATGTCCTTCCCAGAAAAGGACCGCCAAACCATTCAGTTCACGACGGCACTTTCCGCTGCCGCCTTCTTCCCACGGCCTGCGATAGAGTCATGGTGATCCACCCATTCTCAGCGATACCCCGTACTGGGATTCGCACCACGATGTTCTTGAACCACGAATGACACGAATCACACGAATATTGACTCGATCAGTTCACGAAGCGTTCCGACTCCAGTTTCGGATAGTGCCCGAAGTTGACCAGCAGGCCCAGCCTCTTTCGCGTCGCCTTGAGATAGTTGATCGTCTGGGCCCGATGGTCGTCCGCCAGCGTTTTCGCGGCTTTCAGTTCCACGAGGATTTGGTCGTAGCAGAGGAAGTCCGGCTGATAGGTCTGGTCCAGCCGGATCCCCTTGTAGCACAACTGGATCTGGGGCTTCTCCTGGAATGGAATTCCCTTCGCCTGGGACTCGCGGCGGAGGGCCTCCTGTTAGACGGCCTCCAAAAAGCCGCTGCCCAACTCGTTGTAGACCTCAAAGCACGCCCCCATGATCCGGTAGCTCTCCTCTTTGAAGAGCATCTCTTTCGCCATCTGTCCGCCTCTCTCTTGCCATTCGTGTGATTCGTGCCATTCGTAGTTTCCGAAGAGCGCAGGCACCTGCATCCTCCACGCTACTGCTCCGTTACGCGTGATTTGATATAGAGTTTCCGGTCTCTTTGCCGATAGGATAGTTGTACCCAGGTAAGGAGACCTATCATGAAGAAGAAGTATACTGTCACCCTGATGGAAGAGGAACGGCGGATGCTGCAGGAACTGCTGTC
>DATIKY010000265.1:0-21694 GCA_035476995.1 Sedimentisphaerales bacterium
CGCATCGAGCCACGGGTCCTCAAACGCCGTCGCCACCGTTACCCCCTCATGCAACGACCCCGAGAGCAACTCCGTGAGCAACTGCAGAAAACATAAACCCCTGGTATCGCACGCCTTGTGGACGGCAGTGCCATTCGTGTCTGCGGCCCTTCAACGCCATATACAACTGGGGGCGGTTGTGACGGGAGTGGTTATGCCCGGATGTGAAGGAGGCACTGCGTGAGGAGAATCCGGACCTGTTTGTTGTGTGTCGCGAGGGTTGCGTTCGTTGCGAAACCGTCGGATCACTGCCAGGCCCCGGGCAACAGGACCAGCGGATAGATAAGGGGTGAACCGATGGAACGCAAGGATACCAAAGAAGCCCGGGTCCCAGCACCCGATGATCTCAAGGGGTGGAAGGAAGCCGATCGGCGGTTATACGGGCGCCTCACTCATCAACTTCAATCGGACCGGCGACTATGGTCAACGCGAGCCATCAGACGCTACTTCAACGATGATGACCTCGACTACTATGTTCACGAGCATGAGCAGCAGGGGGTTCTGGGCGCCTATATGGCCTGGGCGATCCTGGATTACCGTCCCAACAAGACCAGCCAGACCCAGGCAGAGATGATGCTGGCAAAGGGGCTGCCCGAGGCAGAAGCGGTCCTGCTTGGCGCCCGAATGGAGGCATGCCCGACGCTGTTCCGTGTGGCCGGTCATGATCCCAAGGCCGGGACGATTGATCTGGAGGATATCCTGCTGGGCGGTTCGGTGACAGCGCATGATCGGATGATGTCGGAGAACATCGAGGACGGCATCTTCTTTGCGGCCCGGGCGTTTCCGGCAGGGCGGTTCCACTTCGTCGAGCTGGCAGGGCCGCCGCTGGGGCCGATGATGGGGCAGGAGGCCGTGGGTTTTCTCAGGAAAGGCGGGATGGAATTCACGCCCGAAGGCCTGCGGCGGGATGCCCACATGTTTGGCTGGCTGTGGCAGTGGATCGAGGAGTGGGAGGCGACCCGAAAGCCAAGGCGTCTGTGCAATACCGATGGCGAGGAGTTGCTGTGGCATACGGCGTCGTTTTCTGTGGCGAGTCCGGACGAGACGCGCAGGACGCTGATGAAGCGTCCCGATATCGAGTACGACAAGGAGGCGGATGAGCTGGTCTGGAACAAGCCGATGGAGCCAGGCAGGGGGATGATGGGTGAAACCGTGACGCTGGGCAGGATTGGGTTTGTGGGGGATGAGCTGTTGCTGACAGTCAATTCCGCCGAGCGATTTGGCCGTGCCCGCAAGTGGCTGGAGAAGTTGCCGGGGGTGGTTTTCAAGAGCGTTCGGATTCGGCGCTGGGATGAAGCTCAGAAGGATCGTCCGCTGGATGAACGGATCTCCCCGCCTGCGCCTGTGGAGATGACACCGGAGCTGAATGCCGCGGTCCAGGACATGATGAACAAGCACTACATGGCCTGGACGGACATGTCGTTGCCGGCTCTGGGCGGCAAGACACCGCGCCAGGCGTGCCAGACAGAAGCGGGGCGCGGGCAGGTTCTGATGCTGATTCGAACGATGCCGGACCCGATGGGACCAGGTTCTGTTCGGGTCCCTCGCGAGGCCATGATGCGGGAACTGGGGCTGGCAACGGAAAGCCCGACAGCGCCACGAGCGGGTCAACAAATAGAGCGGGCTCTCATCCCGATGGAATCGGTGCCGCCGAAACCCAAAGTGGCGCGCAATGCCCCCTGCCCGTGCGGCAGCGGGAGGAAGTACAAGAAGTGCTGCGGGCGCGAGGATGTGGGCGCCAGGGGACAATGATGCCGGAGGGGCTGATCTGAGCAGGCTGACTGAAGGAAGGGATGTAACTATGTTGAACTGCGGCTTTCGACTTGCACGCATCGTTGTCTTGGTGGCGTTGTCGTGGGCGTTGATCGCGGGGGCCGATGGTCATCAGGTGGTGATCAAGCCCAGGGAGTATCCGGGCGCCCTGAGGAACCCGCTCAAGGGGTTTCGTCCGGACACCGGTCCGCGGGCGTTCACGCACGAGTACGGGACGCTCGCCCGATGCTATCTCAAATGGAACGAACTCGAGAATAGCGAGAGCGACGGCATCGACAGAATCATCCGCGTCTGCAACCAGCGGTGGAAGGACGTCGAGAAGCACAACATCAAGGTGATCCCCCGCGTCTATCTCGACTGGGACGAGAAGCCGGGCAATGAATACTGGCCTGCGGATATGCAGACCCACGATTACAGCAGCGGCCAGTTCCGGAAGCGGGTTCGACGTTTGATCCAGCGGCTGGGGGAGTGCTGGGACAATGATCCACGGGTTGCGTGGGTCCAGATGGGGATCATCGGGTACTGGGGTGAGCATCATAATCCGTCGCCGAATGCCCGGATGCAGCAGTTGCTGGGGGACGCTTTCACCGCGGCGTTCCAGAACAAGAAGGTGACCGTCCGCCACCCCTGGGAATTCACAGACTATGAGTTCGGGATCTACTGGGACTCGTGGGCCCACATCCAGCAGATGGATACACACGGCGAAGGGATTGCCAAGCTCAACGCCGAACGGGGCCGTTGGAAGGTCTGTCCGATGGATGGCGAGTGCGCGTACAACTGGGGCCGATACCAGGAGCAGCCGGGCGATAATCCGAACGACACGCTCCGTGATCCGGTTCACCGGGATTGGCTGATCGACACGATCCGCCGGCTGCATGGCAATGACCTGGGCTGGGTTGCGAACTATGATGCAAGCGATCCGCTCGTCCAGGCTGGGGCCCAGGAGGTGCAGAAGGCGTTCGGCTATCGGTTTGTGATCGAGCAAGTCCGATACGATACGACTGTGGCTTCGGGCCAGGCATTCCACGTGAGCTTCTCCGTGCGGAACACCGGTTCGGCTCCCTTCTACTACGATTGGCCCGTCGAGGTCAGCCTGCTCGATCCGGCATCCAGGGAGGTCGTGTGGAAAGACGCCTTCGAGGATGTCGATATCCGTTCCTGGCTACCGGGCCATCAATGGAATAGTAAGACCAAGCGGTACGACATCGAGGCCGCGACCTATGACGTTAGCGGCTCCTTCGCGATGCCGGAGGATCTGCTTCAGGGGGACTATGTCCTGGCACTGGCCATCCTGGATCCCGCCGGGATGGTGCCGTCGATGCGTTTCGCCATAGAGAACTACTTCATCGGAGGCCGGCACCCGATTGGCTTCGTAGGGGTGGGAAAGACGGCTTCGTCGACGGAACTGGACCAGGCGTCGTTTGACGACCCGTCCCAGGACAGGACCCTGTGCTATGAGCTGGCGTCTTCGGCTGGCGACTCCACTGGCAATTGAGATGTGCGACGGCAATGGGCCCGAGTAACAGTGCATCATGTTTCTGGCAGACATCGATCAGGAGTAGGCAAATGAATGGTGTGTGCAACAGGCGTGCGTTTCTGAGACTGGCGGGCCTATCCGCCGGTGCGGCGGCATTGGGGCTTTCGATCCCCGCGCGAGCTGAAGACAAGCAAGGCAAGCCCAACATCCTCTTCATCGCCGTGGACGATTTGCGGCCGGAGTTGGGCTGCTACGGCAAGGACACCATCAAGAGCCCGAACATCGATCGCCTCGCCAGGACGGGCATGGTCTTTCGCCGTGCCTACTGCCAGCAGGCGGTCTGTTCCCCCTCCCGTTCGAGCCTGATGACTGGTACGCGGCCTGACACCACGAAGGTGTGGGATCTTGTCACACATTTCCGCACGGCTCTACCCGATGTCGTCACGGTCGGCCAACATTTCAAGCAGCATGGATATTTTGTCCAGGGCATGGGCAAGATCTATCACGGCGGGTACGACGACCCGCCCACATGGTCGGCGCCGTGGCAGACGCCCAAGGCTACCGCGTATGCGCTCCCTGAGAACCTCGCCCTCAATAGACGGCAGTATGAGGGCGAGCCGGGCGGTAACACGAAGGAGACATCCAAGCAGAGAAACGGCAAGGCCACAACCAGGCCGGGTGGGGGAACCGCTTCCGGACTGAACGTGCGGGGCCCGGCCTTCGAGGGTGTCGATGTGCCGGACAACACCTTTCAGGACGGCAAGGTTGCCGAGCTCGCCGTCTCCACGTTGCGCGACCTCAGCAAGAGAACGGAGCCGTTTTTCCTGGCCGTCGGATTCATCAAGCCGCACCTGCCATTTGTGTCGCCGAAGAAGTACTGGGATCTCTACGATCCGGTCCGGATCCAGCTTGCCCCCAACAAATTCCGGCCCAAGGAGGCGCCCGACTACGCGATCCTTGCGGGCGGCGAACTGCGCAACTACCACGGGATTCCCCAGGGTTCGGTTCCCGACGACCTCGCCCGCCAACTCAAGCACGGCTACTACGCCGCCGTCAGTTACATGGACGCGCAGGTGGGCAAGGTGCTCGACGAGCTGGACCGCCTCGACCTCCGCAGGAACACCATCGTCATCCTCTGGGGCGATCACGGCTGGAAGCTGGGCGAACACGATGCCTGGTGCAAGCACAGCAACTGCGAGAACGACACCAATGCCCCGCTCGTGATTTCTGTGCCCGGCATGAAGAACGCGGGCGGGCAGACCGCCGCACCGGTCGAGTTCGTCGATATCTACCCCACGCTGGCCGAACTCGCGGACCTGCCGCTGCCGGGACACCTGGAGGGCGCCAGCTTCAAGCCGTTGCTGGATGACCCGAATCGTCCGTGGAAGACAGCGGCTTTCAGCCAATACCCTCGCAACGCCGGACAGTCGGGCGGCGGGGCCCTGATGGGGTACGCCATGCGGACCGATCGCTACCGCTTCGTCGTCTGGGTGGGGCGCAACGATCATTCCAAGATCGAGGCCATCGAACTGTACGATCATCAGACCGACCCGCAGGAGAACACCAACATCGCCAGGCTGCCGGTCCATGCCGTCCTGGTGGAACGTCTGATGGACCAGTGGCGCCGCGGCTGGCAGGGGGCCAAGCCGGTCACGACGCAATGATCTTCCCCCATGTGCTTATCCACCACCGGCTGGAATGTGCAAGCCGGGTTCAAACGCGTAGAGTGAGTTCTATTTCGCATGAAGGGAGACTCCATGGGACGAGTCGTGATGAGTTGGGTTCTTGCGGTAGTGTGTGTATCCACGGCATGGGGCGTCGAGCCGGCCAACCGCCAGTCGAGTCCGCAGGTCAAAGCAGTGCTGGAGTATTTCTATTCACTCTCGGATAAAACCGACAACCGGATCGTCTCCGGGCAGTTCACGGATTTCGGCAATGGCTCGAATCTCCGGATCATGGAACGGATTCACGAAGCGACGGGCCAGTGGCCGGCGCTTCTGGGCGCCGACTATGCGGACTTTCCGCGGGGGAGCATAACGACCAAGGTCCCCAACGCCGCCGCGATCGAGTACTGGAAGCAGGGCGGACTGGTGAGCATCATGGCCCACATGTACAACCCGGCCAATCCCAACGGCGGCGGCCTGCGCGACAAAGGCGTCGATATCGCGGACCTGCTCAAGGAGGGAACGGACACGCACAGACGCTGGATGGAGCAGCTCGATCTGATCGCAGAGGGACTGCTCGAACTGAAGGCGTCGGGCGTGGTGGTTCTGTGGCGGCCGTTCCATGAGATGAACGGCGGCTGGTTCTGGTGGGGGGCTCAGAAACCCGAATCGTTCATCGCCGTCTGGCGGCACATGTTCGACTACTTCAGCACGACCAAGGGGTTGGACAACCTCATCTGGGTCTATGGACCCAACCACGGCCAGAAGACCGCCGCGTATTACGCGGGGGATGACCATGTGGACATGCTGGGGCTCGACGCCTACACGGACTTCCTCGATCCCGAGCACGTCCGCGGGTACGACGAGATCGTCGCACTGAACAAGCCCTTTGGATTCTCGGAATATGGCCCGCACGGCCCGAGCCGTCCGCCGGGCGATTATGACTATCGTCGCTTCCTCGACGGCGTGAAGAAGCACTTCCCGAAGACCTGCTACTTCATGTCCTGGAACGCCAAGTGGAGCCTGGCGACAAATCAGAACGTCAAGGAGATGCTCGACGACCCGGCGGTGGTCAATCGCGATGAGCTGCCCAAGGAGCTATTCTCCAGCGGGACCACGCCGGCTTCTGACCTGCCCCGCACAGGGGCAGCGGATGACAAAGTGCTCTCCGCCCGATAGAAAGCGGCAAGAGGTCTTTCTCGAGTGCCTGGGTTTCTCCGCGTCGCTGTGCGTCCCGCTAAGGCGATGTATCTTCGTACACCACGCGGAACCCGACATTGTGAACCGCCTGCGACGGTTCGTAATGCGTTCGAAACGCCGAGCGGGCGCGGCGGGGACGATCCAGCCAGGAACCGCCTCGCACCGTCTTTCGGCCTGTTCGGTCGTCTTGACCGCCGCCGGCAATCAGGGGATACAAGCGATACGTCGAACGTGTCCATTCGGCGACGTTGCCATGCATGTCGAACAGCCCCCACGGATTCGGCTGGAATGCACCCACACGTGCGGAGACCCGCCAACCGTCGTCGAAACGAGTATCCGCCGGCCGCCATGGCGGAAGGGCGTTCGGGACGTGCGGATAGTCCACCGTGTGATGGGTGGCGTCCGACAGGTTGGCCGAAGCGCTGAAGTCGTCGTCCACGGTGCCGTACCAGAGCGGGTTTGTGCCGCCGCTGCGGCAGGCGTATTCCCACTGGATTTCCGTGGGCAGGGTGAACCGCATGCCTGTTTTGTTCGACAGCCAATCGCAGAACGCCATCGCCTGATTCCAGGAGACGCGCACCACAGGTTGTTCGGGCCGACGCAACGGATGTCCCCGTTCGTAGTCGCCGAACTGATAGAGTTCGCCCGTTTCCAGTCCGCTGTCATGCTCGGGATCGAAGCAGGCGTATTGTCGATTGGTGATCTCGAACCGACCCATCCAAAAGGCGTTGTCGATGACGACCCGATGAGCAGGACGTTCGTTGGGGTAGCCCTGCTCAGTCCCCATGATGAATGCGCCGGACGGAATGCGGACCAGTTCGATCGTCACGCCCTCGGCAAGTACGACGCTCATGGATTCGGGAGGCGAGGAGAGCTTGGGACTGAGATGTCCCGCCGGCACGGCTGCTGTGGCTTGTGGCTCGATCTCTTCCATCCTCCGAATGGGCGGCGGATTGACGTTAGAAGACGCGGCCGCGGAAAGGACGGCTGCAGGGTACACGGCTTCGGGGTCCTCGTCGATTCCAGTATAGCGGCGGTGCAATTCCCGGCGGCGGGCGGCTCCCGGCGCGACGAGCTTGGCTTTCTCGGGAATGTGACCGACGACTTCCTTCCATGTTCCATGGGCGGGGGCGTTCAGATCGATCCAGGTGATGAGTCGATCCCACGCCTCGGAATCCAGACATATGCCGTAATGGTCGTCGCGCAGCATCTGGATCAGTTCACTCGTATCGGCATGGAAATCCCGAGGAGGCAGCAGGTGCGCGTCGCTTTCCAGCGTGGGGGTGTGGACGAATCGGCGCAACGCCATGTACGAAGGTGTGAAGCGCATCTGAAAAGCCGATGGAACGTTTTCGGCCGGCCGGGCGGTCAGGTCGAATGCCGTCAGCCCATTGTCCAGCGGTCCGCCATGGTGGCACCGGATGCAATAGGCGTCCAATACCGGCTGGACTTCCCGCACGAACGAGAACCCCCGCTGCGGGCCGTACCATGGTTTGATCTGCGAGGGCGTTCGCGACAGGGCCATCGGATGCGGGCGGACCGGCGGAGCGGAATTCTGTGGCTCGTGACAGCCGACACAGGAGGCGACTTCGCCGGGCATGGCCGTAAACCAGCTACGCATGAGGGCCAACGCCTTGCCTTGGTCGTCCAATGGTTGGACCGCGACGGGCGTATAGGCGGGCACTTGAAAATGAGCGGACCCGTCGGTCTCGACGGGCACGGTCCCGAGGATTCGCCTCACGTCCCAGGGACCGTCGAAGCCGACGCGGTCGGGTTCGCCGCCGAATCCGTGAAACGTGAACTCATAGCTGATCAGCCGGAGGGACTTGACGGTTCCGCGGGGCACGCCTCGAAGTCCCGGACCGAAATAGATGTCCATAAGGAAGACGGAGGCTTCCTTTTGATCGAGTTGAACGGTGTCCGCAATCACCGGTTGGCGTTGCGTCTTTCGCAGCGGAATGGGTTCGAGCATCGCCCGGCCCGGCTCCTCGTACAGCAGCACGAAGTTGTCGAAGACGTCCACCAGGTAAACGCCCCAGAGCGAGGTCTTGGTGGGTCTGCAGGAGACGAGGAAGTACTTCTCGCTGAGCGGATACGGGTGTAAGAACAACGGCCAACTCCCGCCGATCAGGCCGTCCAGGATGACGGGCTCGACCTTCTTCCCGAAGCCTGGTATGCGCTGCACGACGCCGCTGGTCTCGTGGGTGCCTTTGGCCGGGTCCAGGATGACAAGTTGTCCCTGACGCGGCAGATCATGATGGCCGCCCACGACCGTAATCACCTTCGAAGAGTGATTCGGAATGGGCCGGGCAAAGAACATGGCCGTCGGCCAGAAGGAATTGCTGCCATAGTACTCCATCTGGCGGGTGCCGTCCGGATTGGCGTGAAACAGCAATCGCATGAACGCGTGGGCGATGTCGGCATACTCCCAACGCTGGTAGAGGATCTGTCCGTTGTTCAGCACCGTGGGACACCAGTTGTGGTCCTGATCGTTCGTCAGACGACGAATCCGCCCATCGCGTTCGCGCAGATAGAGATTGCCCACCTTCGAAGCCCCGCCGACACACGGTACACCGACGAACGGGGCCGTCGACGTGAAGACGATGCGTCCGTCGGGCAGATAGCAGGCGTCATAGTTGTGCACGTCCGGCTCATCGATCAGGGGAAGCGGGGTCAACTGCCCGCCGTCCAGACGAAGCTCGGCCACGCCCCATCGGCCGTCGGCGTCCGGCATCGACAGCAGCAACCGGTCTGCATCGTAGTGCAGATCGACGTCGCCGATGAATCGATCTCCCGGTGGTTGGAGGATCGTCTCCAGATTCCCGCCCGGCCGAACGGGCGATAAGGCGACGAGCGTATTGCCATAACCATCCGGCTTGAGGTCCGGATTGCTGTTGAAGTTGCTCGGCAGCCCCAACTGATCGGCTCGACGCCGGATCATCAACAATCGGTCGAAGTCCAACAGAGGGTTGGCGAGCAGAGCCTCATTCTTCAACTCCTCAAATCGCTTCTCGATGACCGCATAGGCATCCGGTTCAGAATCCTGCGGTAGAAGATCGTGCCGGTCTCGAAGCCCCCGCAGACGCTCCAGGTAGACGTCGCCATTTGCGTAACGATCCGGAAACTGGGCCGACAGATCTTCGATGGCCATTCGCAGCGCCCGCCATCGTTGTTGAGAGACACCCGGCTCTTCCGGCGAGGCTACGGGAGGATACTCCGATCGAATCACGAAGGGACGCCACGTCTGGCGGTCGGCCAGGTAACTCAGGAGGTTTGAAGTCAGCCGTGTGAGGTTGCCGAAATACGGGCTCTCGGAGTCAGCGTAATCGGGCCAGCGCCAGCCAAAGACGATCACACGCCCTTGCCCCAAGACGTATTCGACGAGAGGATTCTCCGGGCCGGAGGGCGTCTTCGCCAGAACCATGCCTTCCGCGGGTCCGCCCCAGTAGAAATCAGCCACCGCGCGGCAGCCCCCTCGGCTCAACCAAACGAGGCCCGCATCGCTCTTCAGGCCGCGGAAGGCGGGGTGTGCCTTCTCGACCGGCACCATACCGGCCGGGTCACGCCAGTTGCCCAGTTCATGACGCTGAGGGCGGATCTGAGTTTCGAGATCAAGCTGCGCGACCATGGCCAATGCGCCGCCGGAAAGCAGCACGCCGCCGCCGCTGGCCGCAAACCGCTGAATTTCTGCAAGACTACGCCCTTGATACAGGAGGTTCCGCGCAATGGCGTCGCCCTGGTGATACCAAAGAACGTCGAAGTCGCTCATCTTCCGGGCGTTGCCCGAAGAGTCGGCGAAAGAGCCGTCCTTCTGCCGCAAGAGGAGTGTCGCCTCACCCAGCCTCGCTGCGGTCCGCCAGGCCGCCTGGTTGTGTGGGCCCATTTCGTGCAGCGCCGACTCAACGGCCAGGAATCCGATCCTTGGCGGCCCGGCGTTCAGCACTCCGGTGTTCGAGAGCACCATGGCGAGCGTGGCGACGATCCCAATCCACTGTCTTGCGCCACACGGTGTTCGGATGACAGGCATCAGATGACTCCCACACAACCCGGCGATACACGCGGCTTCTGTATACGATGTCCTCCATCATACCACGACACGCGGCCAAGTCCCAATTTCCGTTCCGGCCGGATGGGATCGCGGATGAGGCGATGGGCGAGGAGAAGGAAGTTCGTTTGGAAGAAAGAGACGTGCCGCCGCCGCTTATGGAATCGCTTTTCCCTGCGGAACGCCGGACGGTTGGAGGGAGCCATGGGACGAGACTTGACGCGGGGTAGGGCTGAGCAACATGGGGATGAAAGCCCAAATCGGTTGGGCTTGATCTCGAACAGTCCGCCAGAAGAGCACTGCCGGGCGACTCCCGGATAGCCAGGGGGCGCCTTCGTCATTATTCGCTCCTTATCAGTTCCACGACCTGCTGCACATCCTCGGCATGGATCAACGCACGGCAGAACATCTTCGAGCGAGCCAGCTTGGCCACGTCGGCAAGGGCTTGTACGTGGGGACCGGACTGATCGGGCGAGCCGACGAGAAGAAAGAAGAGCTTTGCGGGTTTGCCGTCCAGCGAATTGAAGTCGATTCCCTGCGGGGCGATGCCGATGGCGAGCTGCAGACTGGAGACGGCCGCCGTCTTGCCGTGCGGGACCGCGATCCCCTCCTCCAATCCGGTGCTCTGCTTGTACTCGCGTTCCTGGACCGCCTTGAGCACCGTGTCGAAATCCTGAATCCTGCCCGCCTGGTGCAGCACGCTCACGAGCTCCCGCAACACCCCGGGCTTATCCGTCGATTCCAGAGGCAACTTGATGACCTCGGGCACAACCAAATCAATCAACGCCATGACACACTTCTCCTGGTACTTCTCGAGTGAAGACAACTATACCCGTTCGGTTCTTTTCACGCCAGCGACTCATACATTTCACAGACCCGATCCTCGTCCTTGACGATCAGCACCGAACAGGGCGTTGCACGCATCGCCCGCTCCGCCTCGTCATAGAACTCGTCCCGTCGGCTGCGGATTGAGGACAGCTCTCCGAGGACGAGGAGATCCACTTCATACTCCTTGACGGCGCCCACAACCTCCTTGTGCACGCTGCCCCGCCCGCTCTTTCGGACGACAGTCACCCCCTTGCGCGCCGCCAGCTCGCTGACGTAGTTGAGGTAGCGTTCCGCATCGGCCTCCATATCGTGCTCGTATTCCACCTGCTCGTCCTGCAGGAAGATTCTGGCTCGGAGCAGGTCTTCGACGGCTGTCGTATTGACGATGTAGCACGCGATCAGCTCCGCCCCGCAAAACGAGGCCAGGCATATCGCATACTGCGCGGCGGTAACGGACTGCTCGCTGCCATCGACGTAAACCATGATTCGCTGGATAGGTTTACCCATGATCGGCCTCTCTGGTCTTCCTTCGTTTCCGGTCCAGGTTCTCCTTGACCACCTTCATGAGCGTGAACATGTCCCGTTCATTCTCCTCGAGCCTTCCTTCGATGTAATGAACGGTCTCCTTCAGGTCAGGAATGGCTATCTTCTCAAGAGCGTTGACTTTTCGGATCGTCCTCTTGACCTCGTTGGCCAGCCGCAGCACGGAGTTCTTCAGTTCCGCCAGCCTGCCGAGCAACCGCAGGATCTCTCGGAACGATTGCACCGAGCCGTCGATCCAGAAGCTGGTCCCCATGGGACTGTAGTAGGGACTGCGTTCCGTGAAGCGGGTCTCCACGACGGGAAGGTTGACGCCCATGACCCGCCGGGACCGCACGGAGATGTCGGCCGCGATGTTCACCGCGCCGGTCAGATACTGCACCTTGAGCCGTCCCATGTCGAGAATGGCCTCCTCCAGCGTCTTGTACGCCTGGGCCAGGGCGCCGTCGACGCGGGCCTGATGGTCTACTGTCTGGTCCACCAGCGACAGAAGCTCAACAATGAGAATGTTCCGCTTCTGGTCCAGCAGCTCATATCCCTGCTCGGCAAACTTCAGATCGCTCCTGAGCTTGAGCAGATTCGTCTTGGTCGGTGCATAGTTGGATAGTGCCATGGAAATCCCCTCACGCTCCGTAGTACTTCTCGATCTCCTCCTCGGTGATCCGGTGCAGTTCGCTGGCGGGCAGGAGCCTGAGCACCTCCCACCCCAGATCGAGCGTCTGTTCGATGCTGCGGTTCTCGTCCTTGCGTTGCGAGACGAACCTCTGCTCGAAGGCCTTGCCGAATTCGAGGTAGTTGTGATCCAGGGGCGTCAGCTCCTCCTCGCCGATCACGGACGCCAGGTTACGCACGTCCTTCACGTGGCTGTAGGCGGCGAAGAGCTGGCTCGCCAGATGGGGATGATCCTCGCGGGTCATGCCGGCGCCGATCCCGTCCTTCATCAGGCGGGAAAGCGACGGCAGCCCCGCGACCGGCGGATAGATCCCGCGCCCATCCATCTCCCGCTCGAATACGATCTGCCCCTCCGTGATGTACCCGGACAGGTCGGGGATGGGGTGGGAGATGTCGTCGTTGGGCATCGTCAGGATGGGCAGCAAGGTGATGGAGCCGCTGTGCCCCTTGATCATGCCCGAGCGTTCGTAGAGCTCGGCCAGATCCGAGTAGAGATAACCGGGATACCCCTTGCGGGACGGGATTTCGCCGCGGATGGTGGAAATCTCGCGAAGCGATTCGCAGTAGTTCGTCATGTCGGTCATGATCACCAGCACGTGCATGCCCTCGCTGAAGGCCAGATGCTCGGCGAGGGTCAGGGCCGTGCGCGGGGTGATCAGCCGCTCGATGGAGGGGTCGTCGGCCAGCGAGAGGAACAGCGCGACGCTGTCCAGCACGCCGCTCTCCTCGAACGAATCGGTGAAAAACCGGGCCACGTCGTGCTTGACCCCCATGGCCGCGAAGACCACCGCGAATTCCGTGTCCGACCCGCGGATCCGAGCCTGGCGCGCGATCTGGGCGGCCAACTGGTTGTGGGGCAGCCCGTTGCCCGAGAAGATGGGCAGTTTCTGGCCCCGGATCAGGGTGTTCATGCCGTCAATCACCGAGATGCCGGTCTGGATGAAGTCCCGCGGGTATTGGCGGGCGGTCGGGTTGATGGCCATGCCGTTGACGTCGCGCTCGACGTCGCCTCGCGGCGGCGGTCCCCCATCGATGGGCAGTCCCAGGCCGTTGAACACCCGTCCCAGCATCTCCCGGGAAACGGAGAGGGTC
Source organism: Sedimentisphaerales bacterium (assembly GCA_035476995.1). Taxonomy (GTDB): domain Bacteria; phylum Planctomycetota; class Phycisphaerae; order Sedimentisphaerales; family Anaerobacaceae; genus PLanc-01. The sequence continues at coordinate 13,331 of DATIKY010000265.1, forward strand.
AGCGGCTCGCCGCGGAACCGCACTCGCGTCTCCGGGAGCGTCAGGCCGGCAGTTCCCTCGAAGATCTGCGCCACGACGAAGTCGGTGGAGGATTCCAGGACGATCCCCAGCCGGACGTTCCCCTGCCGGTCCACACATTCGATCAGCTCCCGGTATCCGACCGGATGCGTCCGGCTGACGAACACCAGTGGACCGTCAATCCTGTCGACCCCGATATACTCACGGCCGGGCAGCAGACTTCGGTTTTTCATCGCGGGCATGCAGGGCCTCCAACTGGTCCATGGCTCGTTCCAGGCGGGCTTCGATCTTGTCGAAGCCGGAGAGATCGTCGTTCGGAATGGAGAATTTCATTTTCACGATTTCCTGATACACCTTCAATTTCTTGAGCGCGATAAGCGTGGCGCCGTCCTTGATGACCGCCGAGCCGCGCTTCCAGTACGCGACGATGACGTGCAGCATGCGCGCCTGCTTCTGAACGACCGAGAAGGCGTCGATCTTGTCATAGGCGTTCTGCTGGAGAAAGGCGTTCTTGAACAGCGTGCAGACTTCGAGGATGAACCGTTGCGTATCGGGCAGCGCATCGGGACCGACCAGCTTCACCACTTGCTGCAACCGGACTTCCCGATGCAGCAAGTCCATGATCTCCGTGCGGTCGGCGGTCCAGTCGGCGCTGATCTGGTCGCCCCACCATCGGGTTACCTCACTGAGATACTCGCTGTAGCTGTCGAGCCAGGAGATGGCGGGGTAGTGGCGGGCATTGGCCAGGCTGCGGTCGAGCGCCCAGAAACAGCGGATGAACCGCTTCGTATGCTGGGTCACCGGTTCCGAGAAATCGCCGCCGGGCGGGGAAACGGCGCCGATAATGGTCACGGAGCCGCGGCCGCCGCCCAAGGGCTCCATCGAGCCGGCCCGTTCGTAGAACTCCGCGATTCGGGTCGGCAGGTACGCCGGGAACCCTTCTTCCGCGGGCATTTCCTCCATGCGGCCGGAAAGCTCGCGCAGCGCCTCGGCCCAACGGGAAGTCGAGTCCGCCATGACCGCGACGTCGTACCCCTGGTCCCGGAAGTACTCCGCCATGGTGATCCCGGTGTAGATGCTCGCCTCCCGCGCGGAAACGGGCATATTGGACGTATTGGCGATCAGGATGGTTCGTTCCATCAGCGACCGGCCGGTGCGGGGGTCCACCAGTTTCGGGAACTCCGTCAGGACATCGGTGATCTCGTTGCCGCGTTCCCCGCAACCGATATAGACGATGAGGTCGGCATCGCACCATTTGGCGATGGCCTGCTGCGTCATCGTTTTGCCGGTGCCGAAGCCGCCGGGAATGGCGATGGTCCCCCCTTTGGCCACTGGGAACAGCGTGTCAATGACTCGCTGGCCGGTGATCAGGGGCACATCGAGGGCCAGGCGCGTCCGCACCGGTCGTCGCACGCGGATGGGCCAGCGGTGCATCAGGGAAAGGTCTGTCGTTTGCCCGTTCTCCCTGCGCAGCACGGCGATCGGCTCCTCTACGGTGTACTGCCCCTGCGGGACGATGGATTCCAGGACGCCTTTGGAGCCGGGCGGAACGAGCACCTTGTGCAGGACGTTGCCGGTTTCCTGAACCGTCCCCAGGACCATCCCGCCCCCGAGGCGGTCGCCCGCCTGTACCGAGGGGACAAATGGCCACCTCCTCCGGCGATTCAACGAAGGAACCGTGAGGCCGCGCCGGATGTAGATGCCCGAGACTTCGCGGGTTGCTTCCAGCGGTCTCTGGATGCCGTCGTAGATCGTGCCCACCATGCCCGGGCCGAGTTCCACCGACAGCGGCATGCCCGTCCCGTAGACGGGATCGAACGGCGCGATGCCCGTCGTATCCTCGTAGACCTGGATGACGGCGCTGTCGGTTTCGAGCTTGATCAGTTCGCCGACCAGTCCCTCCTCGCCGACTTTGACCAGCTCGAACATCTCGGCGTCGCGAATCCCCATCACCTCGATGACGGGGCCGTTCACCCGTCTTACCTGTCCTATGACCCTCTGCGCCATCGTCATTCTTCTCGATTCCAAATCGGAGTCCTGCAAAACACAGGCCTAATCCTCCATCTTGCAGAACACTACTTCTCGGTAAACAGGCAGTCGTGGATCAGCCTGTTGATCCTGCGACTGCTCCGCCGGATCCGCGTTTGCACCTGGTTGTTGAAAGCCATGCGTCCGTCCGCCGCCGTCAGGACGATCCCCTGGCCCGACAGCGGCGCCGCGGCCGACAGGGCCAGGGCGACCTGTTCGCCGGTTGCCGTCCGAACCTTCGCCCCTGCCTCCGAGAGCACTTGCTCATCAATGAGGGCCCGCTCGGGCTCCGAGGCATTGACCTCGGCGGACCCTGTTCCCAGACCGCGGGCCGCCTCGGCAATCCAGTCTACAAGGGCAGATCGGTAGTCCGGTTCGTCGATCATGGTCGCCAGACGTTTCTCGACCCGGTCCATAACCTCCTGAACGAGGGCCGTCTTCAGGCACATCAACCGGCGTTTCGCCTCCCGCTCCGCCTTGCGAATCGCCTCTTCCCTGAGGGTCTGGGCCTGCTTGCCGGCTTGGAGACGAGCCTGGTCCAAGAGGGACTCCACCTGCCGGGCCGCATACTCCTTCTTCTCGGCCGCCAGGAGTTCGGCCTCCTTGATGATCCCTTCGGCCTCCGTCCGCGCATCGGCTTCGAGGTTCAGGATCAGTGCGGTTTTCTCCTGTTCTGCCGATTCCATAGGATGTCCTGCCCTCTCACAATCGTATTCCGATGGCCGTATTCACAAGTTCCCCGATACCCGGTCGGCCCGGCTGCCTGCCCTTGCGATCCGGGATTTCCACGATGAGCGGAAAGCTCTCCGTGAACAGGTATCGGTCCACGAGCGGCCGGATCATGTCGGCAACCGGTTCCGTGATGATGATGATGCCCACGTCCTTGTCCTCGAGCGCGGCCCGAAACGCATGTCGCGCCTCGTCCTGATTCCGCGCCGTCCGGCCTGAGACCCCGACCATCTCGAAGCCGAGCACCGCATCCTCATCTCCTATGATCGAGTACTTCATGGACGCTACACCTTGCCCAGAATCATCAGGGCCGTGATGAAGCCGAACACGACCAGGCCTTCCGCCAGCGCGACGAAGATCAGGGCCTGTCCGGCAATCTGAGGTTTCTCCGCGACGGCTCCCATCGCAGCGGCCCCGACGTGGGAGATCGCAATCCCCGCCCCGATCGCGCCCAGGCCAAAGGCCACCGCGGCGGCGACCAGGCCCCATTTCACGGTCTCGGGCGATACCGCCGCCGGCTGAGCCGCTTCTTCCGGGGGCGGCGCCGCGCCGAACGAACTGGTGCAGAACAGCGTCGCAACAATGGCCATCACCGTAACGAGCATCACGAGGCTCTGGGCGATGTGTGCTCTCAGTTTTTTTCCCGCGTCATCCATAGGTCCCATCCTTTCCCTACCCCTCGCTGTCCAGCGAGATCGGCGTATACAGTTTTCCCGTTCCATGAAAGAACTTGGTGAAGAACTCGTAGTAGCTGAGCCTCAGGGCCTGAATTCCCGCCGAGAGACCCTCCAGGGCAATGACCAGCGCATTGCCCAGGACCAGGACGGCAATGGCGGTGATCCCGGAGGTCATCTCCGCCAGCGCGAAGGTGCTGATCATCAGGCAGACGTGCGCGATGCCCAATCCGGCGACCCGCATGAAGGAGAGCGTGTTGGAGAGATAGCCGCTGAAGATCTCGAGCAGCTCGACCACCCACTTCATCACCGCATGGAGCGTCACGAAGACGGGATTCGACCGGGGGCCGGATTGTCCTCTCTCATGCCGGAGATAGTGATACGGCTCCTTCAGAAACAGCAGCAACGCGGGCAGGCCCATGAGCAGAAACAGCCGCTCGCCTGGGGGGAATCCCTTGTACTCGTGCCGGACGAGATAGAACGCCGCATAGATTCCGCCCGCGTAGATCCAGGCCCCGAGAATCCCGCCCTTGTCGAAGAACAGTTCCATCCAGCGGCGCGTTCGGATGATGTTCACCCAGTTGAAGAGCAGGCCCACCCCAATGACGGAAATGCCGAAATAGACGGTGATCGCCAGAATGTCGAACACGTCGTCGACGGTCGAGCCGTGGGGCGGATGGCCTGCGACGATCCCGTGGAAGTCGAACCAGAGCGGCTTGAAGAGCCCCAGGCCAAAGAACGACCCAAAAAGGACGCCGAAAAGCACGGACGACAGGCCGCACCAGACGATCAGCCACGAAAGCTGGTACCACCGCTTTTTCTCCCCCTCGTGTCGAGGGCGTCCCGCCTTCGGATCGCGGGCAGGATGCCGGCGACACAGGCCGATGCCCAGAACCCCCAGGACGGCCAGAACCAGTCCCTGCCCGACGTCGGCGGACATGAACCCGAACATCGCCAGGTACAGGGGCATCACGAACGGCGTCGGGTCGATCGTGCCGTAACGCGGCACCCCGAAGTTGCTCACCAGCATCTGAAAAGGCGCCAGCATCCGCGGATTGTCGAAACGCACGGGGACTTCATCGCCGCCGGGGGCCGCGTTGTCCGCCTGACTCCATTCCAGGTAACAGCGGTCCTCGCTTGCCCGGCGGATCGCATCGGTCAACTGGGCCTGTTCTTCCGCCGGAACCCAACCCGTGAAGACGATCGCCCGGGATAACGAGGCGAAATGGGTCTCGATGCGGTGCAGCAGTTCGCTGACTCGCAGATGGTTCCAGACCTCGCGCAGCCGTTCCGTCTCCTTTTCCACCACGTGGCGGGCCTTGGCCTCCAGCTTCTTCTGCTCCTCGGTGAGCGCATTGAGCTTCGCCGAAAGCTCCTTGAACGCGTCCTCCTTGGCGGATTTCACCTCCTCCGGCAGCTCGATGGCCGTCCATCCTACGCTCTCAAGGACCCGCCGGACCGATTCGGTGTCCCGTTTCAAAAAGATCAGCAGGTAGTGAACGCTGCTGCCCTCGGTCCCCACCGGGATGCCCACCGAAGGGAGATTCTTCAATCCCTCGGCGAATCTCCCCGCGCGGGAGGCGGGAATCTTGCCGGTCTGCAGGGAGATGAAGGAGTGCGGCGCCGAGGCCGAGACGTCGGACAGTCCGGCGCCGTAGAGTCTGACCTGCCGACGGAGATCCTCGATCTTCAGGATCTCCTGCTGGATCGCCCGCTGTGTTTCCCTGACGGCGGCCCGCTCGCTGTCGATGCGGTTGAGCCGGCCCTTCTCCTTTTCGAGGTCGACGGCCACCCGGCCGTTCAGGTCCGCTGGGCCGGGCGGCTTGGGGATGATCCCGACCGTGTGCAGCAGCCCCTCGATGCGCTTCCTCAGGTCCGAAAACTCCGTCAGGGATTCCGCCGGTTGAGTGGGCGCCGATATACGATGCTGCGCCTCGGCGCCAAGCTCCGAAACACTGATGAACTGGATCACTCCCTCGCGCAGAAGCGTCTCGGTGACCCGCTGGCGGTCCTTCCGCAGCACTACGGCGAAGAGTTGTACCATCCGGCTGGTGAAGATCATATCAGGCTCTCGATCCGTTCCGTCCGTATGCCCTGTTGCTGGGCGTTGAGTATGATTCTGAGCTTGCCAAGCTCATCCCGTTTCAACATGAAATACGCCAGGATGATGCCGATTGTGAACGGATACCCGGCCAGGATGCGCTGAACCTCCTGCTTCATGATTCCCTCCATGATCCGGCGAATCAGCAGGAGCCGGGAGGCGCTGTCCGAAACCTGGGAGGACAGCAGCGCCGACAGTCCCGGATATCTTGCCTTCACAAAGCCCTGCAGGGCCGCCGTGACGTTCTGAGCGCGGTACAGCTCGCTGATCGTGGCCTGGCTCAGATTGAAACCGCCCGGCACGATCGCCGCCATGACCATTTCCTGGGGAAGATCGTAGAAGTTGCGCAGCCGGATGATCCAGTCGACATTCTGAAGGTCGATGTTCACCCCGGTCACCCTCAGGGCGATCGCGCAGTCCTCGCGGTCCAGCTTGTCGATGGCCGCCAGGAGGTTCGCATAGTAGAAGTGATCGAACGCGATCTCCAGGCGGAACAGGGAACCTTCCGCTTTCACCGTAGGGCCGTATTTTCGGATGATCGGGCCGTAAGGCGTCCCCTCGCAGACGCCGGCGATCTCGTCGAAGCTCCGCGCGTTCACGATGATGTCGATCGGGAGGTCGTGCAGAATCCGGTCGTACAGGATGTAGTGAGCACCGGCCTCCGCAGGGCGGTGGCGAACGGTCCTGTCGAAGTACACCCGGATGGCGTTCTTGAGGTTGTCGATCTCGAACTGGCTCAGCAGGGCATCGACGAGTTCGATGGAGCCACGATGCAGGTGCCGCTTGACGTTCTGATAGAGGTCGATCTCGTCCTTGAGCAGTTCGAGTTCCGCCTGCCGGAGGTCGCCGGTGGCCGAGTAGATCTCCTCCAGACGGGCAAAAGGCGTTTCCCGCAGCAGTGAGAGCGCCGCATCGAGGGACGAGGCCCGGGCCAACTGTTTGAAGACCGGGTCCGGCAGGATCTTGCTGATCCGCGCACGCAGCTTGGCGTTGATGAACGCGTATTTTGACAGGGGGCCCGGCATCACTGATCGTCCATCTGACTCTCCGTATTCAGGAGGGCGGCACAAATCCGGTTCAGCAGCTCGTCCATTACTTCCGCCTTCTCGCTCCGCAGAGCGCTTCCCTGCTGGTCCGCCCGCCGGAGGGCATCCTCCCGGATGCCTGCCACTTCTTTCCGAGCCTCTTCCACGACGGCCTGCGCAATCCCCTGAGCCTGCCGCCGGGCGTCGCTTACCCTTTCGGACATCTCCTTGTCGGCGGCGCGTCTGATCTCGGCAGCCCGCTCCCGGGCCTGTTGGAGAATGGCGTCCACCCTCGATTCGGCGTCGAAGATCTCCTTGACGATTTTGCGCATAGGGTCATGTCCTCTACAGAACAACACGGCCAGGTTCCGGCAATGTAAACATAGCCGTCCATAGCGTGCGATTATAGGGGCGACGACAACAACAGGTCAAGCATCGAGGTCGCGCCCGGTTGGGAATGCGCAGATCGTCTCTCACGCCCACGCGTCAGCCAACCGCTGGCCGCGGGGACTGGGTGCCGGCACATTCACTTCCATCCACGTTCCAATTTCCCGATCCGACGGGTTGACGTCTTACGGGTCGAAAGAGCCTGTCTGCTCCTCGATGAGCCTCTTCTCGGTAAGACTGATCTCACGTCGCTTCCAGGCGCCGATAGCCCAATCCCTGAGTTGCTGCTTCTGTTGCGGGGTCGCCCCGGAGGCAATCAGCAGGCCCGGGCCGACGACCGCTCCGACTCACGCGCCGCCTGAATGCTGTGCATGGCGTCATCGTCGAAGAAGCGCGAGCCGCAGGAGCCGCACTTGCAGTGCGCGAGCTTCTTGACCGTCAGCCCGTCGGCGAGCTGGACGGTCTCCACGACCCGAACCATCTGAACCTCCCCGCACTCCGGGCAGGGCAAGGCCTCAGATATCGGTGCTTTTTTTTGATGAGATGAGGACATAGAAAACCTCAACTGCCTCTTTCTTCAGAATCTTGCCTTTGGTATAGACATCCACCCCATCAAAGGTCAAGCCCTTGATTACGTACAGTCTCTCGCCCTTCCCCGATTTCGGATTGCGTGAACGCAGGACCTTGAAAACCACGGGAGCATTGAGGATCGCCTCATACACCAGTCCCGGCGTCAGATTGAGACTGTTCAACCCGGCCTGGCTTTTAAAGGTAACGAATTCGTTACTGTTAAAATTCGGATTGTGCAATTCCTCCCATATCCCTATGAATTCCAGCGTGTTGCGACTACGCATCCAGCCACCTGCATAAAGCCCTATCCCGCCGTCATCGTGAACGCGCAAGAGCCTGAATTGATACCTGACCCCGGGCCCCCACCAGTACTTGGCCCGCGCGAGGTTTGCCTGGACATCGGCAGCACCCCCGATAGAATAGCGACTTGGCGGCAGACCCCGAGAAGACGGTTGATGAGTGCAAACAAAGTATGAAGACCCGAATAGGGAGGCGCATACACAGGAACAACCCCAAACGTTCCGTTGGCAGCATGGAGAATTGATTAGGTTTGCCCCGATAGGCATTCGTGAGAGTGCCTATCGGGGCAGTGCCTACGGAATCCCCCGCCGCGAGGGCGAGGGTCCTTGTTGTGGCAAGTCCGCAGACACGGATCAACTACAATAGCCGCATTATGACGGCAGGCATTATGGAACTGGACAGTGCCATGTTCTGGCCTGTCTTCGTGGCGGGATAGTCAACCCGTTTCCCGTTCCATTCTCGTCTGACACAGTTGGGTTGACAGTTCAATCCAACGATCTACCAGGGTACGGAGGCGACCGTAGTTCTTCAC
>DATIKY010000266.1:0-2677 GCA_035476995.1 Sedimentisphaerales bacterium
GCACATTCGCAAGACTTGACGGAGTGCCTTATGCAACTGGAGGGTATACTTCTTCTTCATGATAGGTCTCCTTACCTGGGTACAACTATCCTATCGGCAAAGAGACCGGAAACTCTATATCAAATCACGCGTAACGGAGCAGTAGTGCCCGCGTCCCTGGAGGTAGTCCTTGCTGAACCCGAACCCCGCGAACAGGATCACCTGGAGCGGATCGGCCTCCAGGTAGTCGCGCGGATACGACCCGCCGTACTTGGTCTTGGTGTCCGAGATCCGGGTCTTCAGGTAGGACTCGTACTCGCGAGGGTAGTTCTGCCCCCAGACCGCGTTGTCGGGCTCCCACTCCGCGATCGGCCGCACCACCATCGCAGGCCGCTGCGCCTCCCACCTGCGCTCCATGATCGAAACCGCCAGCAACCCCAACAGCAGCACCAGCACCACGAGCAGCCCTGCGATCGCCAACCCCATCCACACCGGCAAGGACAGCCAGCCGTTTCCCTTGCTCGTCTTGCGTTCACTCGAGCCCGACCCGGTCGTCATTTCTCGTCTCCTTGTTTCATCCACTCCAAGCCCGCCGAGGGCAATCCCGGCCGCAGCGTCGCAGGCGAAGCCGAGAGGCTGCGGACCTCGCCGTGAGTGTTCGTGTGACAGTCCCAACACTGCCGCTCGGTCGCGCCCGCCAGGCGAATCATCGACAACCGATCCCCATGGCAGCGAACGCAATTGGCCTGCACGACCGGCACCGCTCCCGCCGAAAGCTCCAACACCTGCGGCTCCTTGCGCATCGTGAACACGTAGGAATGCCTCAAGCCATCGAGGGCCTTGAAGGCGTACTTGGCCACGAGGTTGCTGTGCGGCACGTGGCAATCGACGCAGGCCGCGACCCGCCCGTGACTGCCGCGCTGCCAGCTCGCGTAGGCGTCGGTCATCACATGGCAATTGATGCAGGTCTCGGGTTTGTCCGAAAGATACGAGGTCCCATTGGCAATCCGGACCAACAGCAGCGCCATCCCCGCCGCGACGCCGGCAAGACTGTAAATGCCGATCCTCAGCGGCCCCGGAAGACCGTGCAGCGCCACCACCGACTTGACCAGCCCGACAACGTCCATGTCACCCCACACACAACATTCCCCGCTGCCCCGTCGTCCAGGCTCCCGCCCGGACTCGTGTATTATCCATCGGCCCGCCTTCGTCGTCCACGACCATCTTTTCCGAATTCCCCCGATTCCTCAACGTGAACGCTCGCCTTGTTCGCCTTCACGTCCCTCCGAAGGAACCGTCGACCGGCCGCCTGGCCCTCTCGGGCGGCCAGATCGTCAGGACCTTTTCAGACCTACCCTCTGAGGCGGTTTCGTAATCCAGGAAGCGGTAGAACTTCTTGTCCTTGACCATCTCGTCCACCGTCTCTTGTCGCAATATCGACAGGGGACGGCCCTCGTCGTCGAAATAACGGCTCTCCGACGACAGAGACCAGCATACGACGTCCAGGTCGGCCGAGTACCAGAATTTCGCGGCGGACTTCTTCCGCCAGAGGGCGACCGGACTATTCGGCTCCCCCACACGAAGCGGGATCTTCTCGGCGGGCGTAATCTCCACGACGGCCTCACCCTGCCAGGAGCGGATCTTGTCTTTGTTCTCGCGGACCCTCGTCGCCAGTGACTTGAGCAACTCCTGGTCCTCTGTCACGCCGGCACCGATCGGGACGCCCGCCAGCGATTGGACCGCCGCAACGAACAAGACCAGGAACCAACATCGATCGACGCAACCGGGTCGAAACGAGTCCTTCATGGCAGAATCTCTCACTTCACAATCCCAAGGACAATCCGTCACAGCCAAGACGACTATAGCCGAAAGAACACGAACAAAAAAGGAAGACCGAACACCCCCCATCGAATTCGCCCTCTTTTTTTCGCCCTTCTTTCGTTTCTTTCGGCTAATGGCTCTTTGTCATTCTCTGTCGCACCTGTTCTCGGCCTACTGTCGCGGATCGCCCGTGGGGTCGCCCAAGCCAGAACCACGTCGCATGAAAACCATGTCGCGCCTGGGCGGCCTTTCACGACTCAGACGCTACAGACTGCAACCGCCGGGGCTCGGATGTCCGATGATCCCGTTCGTAGTGACGCCGTAAAGCGTTATCTTCTCTTGCCTTTCCTGCGTCCTGTCGTCAGGAAGATATGTCCTGACGGGCACACTGATATGGAACGACCTCTGTCAACGGATTTTCTTTGATTCTTCATTCTTGTTTTTGCAAAGGCGGCCTTGGGTGCAGGCGGCTTCGACGACGAATCAGTCTGATATACGTGGATTAGCCCGGCCCAAGCCGAACCAGAGCCGACAGGGAAACGTTTCGTCGAGAGCCCGGCGTTCTACGAACGCGAGTCCGGCGGCCTCTGGCCGCCTGTCGCACTGTGTGCCCCGCCGATGGCTCCTGTCGTGCCTGCACCGCAAGGTCGCCTCTCTGTCCTTACTCAAGAGCGGTCTGTTCGATCTGCCGACCGGCGTCGCGCGCCGGCCGCCTGTTCCTGGGGTTCATGCCATTGGCCCAAAGCGAAAAATCTCGGGGGGCGGGGGGCAGAGAGGCTGTGAAAAAATCGGTTGGACCATTAAATAACCGCGTTTTCGGGCCCGCCAGAGGGGGTATTTTGCCCTATCTGGCGATTTTTTCACAGCCTCAGAGCCC
>DATIKY010000267.1:0-1899 GCA_035476995.1 Sedimentisphaerales bacterium
AGATCCGCGTCCTGCAACGCAAAGCCTACGGTTTCAGAGACACGGAATTCTTCAAACTCAAGATCTACGCTCTGCACGAAACCCGCTACGAACTCGTAGCGTAACCCACCATGAAAAGTACGCAAAAACCGGATGAGCCTCAATTTGGATGCCGAAATAGATAGCATGTCCCCGGAACTGCCCGGGACTGTCGCCGGCAGAGACCAACGAACCGCCCTGAAAGGACCTTCTGCCACAGAGGGCGCAGGGGACACAGAGAAAGAGGGGAGGGTCTCTTGTAGGTGTGCCGTGCACACCATGTTCCTATCGCGAGGATTCTCTCCATTCGTCGCTCCCCACCGCCTGAGGCAGGCGCCGGGTCGCGGCCGCCACCGCGGCCACCTTGCCCGCCGCTTCACCCATCGCCACGGCGTTGCCCGTCACGCGATAGCTGGCATGGGCGACAAAATCCCCGCTGATGCACCGGCCCGCCATCATCAGCCCGGTGACATCCTTCGCAATCAGAGCGCGCATCGGAATGTCATAAGGCTTGGCGAGGAAAGGACTTCGCTCGATGCCCTTGCCTTTCGTCGCATCCGTGGCGTGGACATCCACAGGGAAGGTGACCTTGCAGACCGCATCCGGGTGCTCGCGTCCTTCGCGCAGATCGTCGCTGGAAACCGCGTAGAGGCCCCGAATCCGCCGGCCCTCGCGCACGCCAATCTGAGCGGCCGTGGCCACGAGGCGTACGTTCTTCCACACGCCGCCCAGAGAACGCAGGCCCGTGATCAGATGGTGCAGTTCCGCCCGAGCATGGAGGGTGGCTCGCGTCATCTCCCTGGCATTCGTTCCCCGGGCGTCGTATTCATGGTTGGCCATCAGCGCGAACAGATCGTCCCGAATACGAAACAGCGTCGGTTTGGCATAGGAAGGAGAATGGCCTCCACGTTCCATCTCGCTACGGAGCGTGTCCTTCGGTTTGGCCCAGTCGGCAGTGTCGTCGTCGCGATAGAACGCGCCGACCTCGTCGGCACGGATGCCCGCGACAAGAGCCATCAGGGACATGGGCTGCCCACGGCCGGTTTCGGGATGGCCGAAGTCAAACCCGCAGCCCGCCAGCGCGCCGAGATCGCCGAGGCCCGTGCAGTCCACGAACACCCTGCCCGCAAATGCCTCGCGACCCGAGGGGGATTCCGTAAGGACGTGCGTCAGCCGGCCCTCATTGTCCTTGATCGCCGCGCACACGCGGGTGTGAAGCTGGATCCGGACTTTGGCTTCCGTGCACAGTGCTTCGAGAGTGATCTTCATCACCTCCACGTCGTAGCCATTGGTGGGCACGCCCCGTTGGTCGCGTGCCAGACCTTCCGCCTTGGCCAGACGCTCCAGCAGCTCCCGCATCAGCCCTGCCTTGTTTCGATAATCGAGCATCCAACTGAGCATACCGGCCGTCCAGATACCCCCCAGGCAGCCCTGCCCTTCCAGCAGGAGCACCCGAACTCCTCGGCGCGCCGCCGCCACTGCTGCAGAAACACCCGCCGGACCGGCCCCACACACAATCACATCAGCGTTGCCCGCTATCGAGACCTGGCGGCCCGGTTCTGTCACCGTACCGGCCGCCGCCGCAACCCACGGCCCGGCGACTGTCGCACCGAGACCCAAACCGCCCAGTCCCAGGATGTTACGTCTTGTGGTTTTCACAGGGGAGACCTCATCAGGCTAAAGTGGTTAGTATCACTCCTCGTTCACCCGGCACTTCCACGAGCTTTCCGACATGGGCGTCGAATTAAAGGTGTCAGGTACGAATGGCACTGCCTTGATCGTGGTTGGCGCGGAGCTTGGGCGGCGGTGCCAGAGGCTGTGGTGCCATTTCATCGTGGATGAAGATCTTGCTCTGCGCCGTCAGATCGGTATCATGGTTTT
>DATIKY010000268.1:0-10025 GCA_035476995.1 Sedimentisphaerales bacterium
CCACAGAATAACGTCTTACGCATGTTCGGGCTCCTTTCCTTGAGCGTCAGCGATTCGTGTGCTGCCGTCCCACCGGCAGCCTCCTGGCTCCCCAGTGTAACGCGGCCCCGGGGAAGGAACCCTATATGTCTACACATCTTGTTTTCGGAATTATTCGCTTGCCGTCCCGGGAAGGCGCATTAACAGGCGAGGCGCAACCCGGCCATTCGGAGCATCGCTGAGCGATCCGATAGCACGATAGCATTCGACAGGCTGGGGACTCTGTCCCCAGACCCCTGGGATTTGTCGCCTTGGGCCAGAGACAGGATCGAGGGTAAGGCGACGCGACATATGTCCCCAGCCCGACCGCTTCCGGCGGGCCCCAAGTACCCTAAAGACCGGATGAGCCTCTCCGGTCGTACGGGATGGCGTTGAGTTTGTCCGGCGTATTGTTCCGAAATTCATTAGACAGTCCGCAGCGGACAATGGTATACAGAGTGCGCCCTCTGGGACGGCGTCCGACGGTGGAAGGACATCGCCTTTCTGAGGGTTCGCAGGCATGAGCCATGGGGAGAATCGGATCCGTGGGTCGCCATGCACGGCAGTAATCTCGTAGTCTTGAGGAGGTCAAGCGCAATGAGAGCGTACAACCCAATCTGCACGACGATCCTGACAGCCTGCATTCTGTGGGGCACGACCACAGAGGCCCGGACGCGCCTGTTGGACGACCGGCCGGAAGCCCGGGACCTGCGATGCGAGTACCTGGTGAACCCGCTGGGGATCGACGTCGCCAGGCCCAGGCTCAGTTGGACGCTCGAATCCGGCCGGCGAAACCAGTCGCAGACCGCCTACCGCATCCTGGTCGCCAGCGATCCCAAGCTGCTCGACCGGGAGACCGGCGATCTCTGGGACAGCGGCAAGGTCGTTTCGAACCAGACCAACCAGATCGTCTATTCCGGCCGACCGCTCGAATCGCATATGCCCTGCTACTGGAAGGTGAGGGCATGGGACAAGAGCGACAACCCAGGTCCCTGGAGCCGGGCCGCTCTCTGGACGATGGGGCTGCTCAACCCCAACGAGTGGAACGCCGACTGGATCGGGTTCGACGCCTCGCGTCAACGCGGCACCGGTGGACAGAAGGTCGATCTGACCCTGGCCTCGTGGATCTGGCACGCCGGGGAGAACGCCATGAACGCCGCCCCTGTCGCAACGCGGTACTTCCGCAGAGAGTTCACGGTCCCCGAAGATCGCGAGCTGGTTTCTGCGATGGGCGCGGTCTCCGTGGACAACGGCTTTGCCCTGTTCGTCAACGGCCGGGAGGTCGCCAACGGCAACAGCTTTAAAGAGGCCATCCCCGTGACCCTCGCCCAGTACTTGAGCAAAGGCTCCAACGTGATCGCCATCGAGGCCAGAAATGAGGGTGATTCGGCGAATCCCGCCGGCGTGCTGGTCGTCCTGACGCTCCGCTTCAAGACCGGCCAGCCCCTCACGATCGTCTCGGACGAGCAGTGGTCGAGTTCCGCCAGCGCAACCTCGGGCTGGAAGAACAGCGGATTCGACGCCGCCGGCTGGCGGAGCACGGAGAAACTGGGCGCCTATGGCATCACGCCTTGGGGCACGGTCAACGTGGGACCTGCCGAGGCGTTCCTGCCTCCGGCCCAGTTCCTCCGCAAGGAATTCGTCGTGGAGAAGTCCGTCAAGCGGGCGACGGTCTACGCATCGGCCCTGGGCAACTATGAGCTGCATCTCAACGGCCGGCAGGTCGGCGACGCCTACTTCACTCCCGGCTGGACCGACTACGACGCCCGCGTCTACTACAACACCTTCGACGTGACAGGCCAGTTGAACAAGGGCTTCAACACGCTCGGCGCGATCCTCGCCGACGGCTGGTACAGCGGCCACATCGGCTGGGGACGCATTCGCGACCACTACGGCAAGAACCCGCGATTCGCGGTCCAACTGCAGATCGAGTACGCCGACGGCAGCACCGAAACCGTTGTCACCGACAAGACCTGGATCGCTTCGACCGGCCCGATCCTCGAAGGCGACTTCCTCATGGGCGAGACGTACGACGCCCGCAAGGAGATGCCGGGCTGGAGCACGCCCAACTTCGACGCCGGCGCGTGGAAGCCGGTCGACGTCACCGCGAAAATCGACGCCAGGATCGAGTCCTATCCCGGCGTCCTGGTCCGCAAGTTCCAGGAAATCGCGCCGGTCAAGATGACCCCCGCGGGAGACGGAGCGTGGATCTACGACATGGGGACCAACTTCGCGGGCTTCGTCCGCGTGAGAATCCGCGACGCCCAGCCGGGACAGAAGATCGTCCTGCGATTCGTCGAACGGCTCAATCCCGACGGCACGATCTACACGACCAATCTCCGCGGCGCCCGCGCGACGGACACCTACATTTGCCGAGGCGGCGGCACCGAGGTCTGGCAGCCCCGCTTCACCTTCCACGGCTTCCAGTACGTCGAGCTGGCCGGCTATCCCGGCAAGCCCGCCCTGGACAGCATCGCAGGCATCGAGCTGACCTCCGCCACGCCGGTCGTCGGCAGCTTCGCGTGCTCGGACCCAATGGCCAACACGCTCTATCGCAACGTGTGCCAGACCCAGCGGGCCAACTTCATCGACATCCCGACCGACTGCCCGCAGCGCGACGAACGGCTCGGCTGGACGGGCGACGCCCAGATCTACGTCCGCACCGCCTCGTTCAACACCGACGTCGCGTCCTTCTTCACCAAGTGGATGGTGGACGTCGAGGACGCCCAGCTCCCCAACGGCGGCTTCTCCGACGTCGCGCCCCGCAAGGTCGCCATGGACGGCGGCACCGCCGCCTGGGGCGACGCCGGCGTGATCTGTCCCTGGACGATCCACCAGGTCTATGGGGACACGCGGATCCTCGCCGGGCACTATGGCGCAATGCAGAAATGGATCGACTACTGCAGGGAAACGACGAAAGGCACGCTGCTTCGTCCCGCCGCGGGGTATGGCGACTGGCTCAGCATCCAGGCCGACACGCCCAAGGACGTGCTGGCGACCGCCTACTTCGCCCACAGCACACGCCTGATGGCCGAGATCGCCAAGGTGCTCGGCAAAGAGGACGACGCGACGAACTATCGCCGGCTCTTCGAAGACATCCGCAAGGCCTTCAACGCCGCGTATGTATCCGCCGACGGCACGATCAAGGGCGACACGCAGACGGTTTACGTCCTGGCCCTGGCCTTCGATCTGCTGCCCGAGGCGATGCGGAAACCCGCCGCCAGGCGCCTGGTGGACAACATCAGCAGCCGCCAGTGGCACCTTTCGACCGGGTTTGTCGGCACCAAGGACCTGATGGCCACGCTGAACGCCATCGGCCGGACCGACGTCGCCTACCATTTGTTCCACAACGAGACGTTCCCGTCCTGGGGCTTCTCGATCCAGCACGGCGCGACCAGCATCTGGGAGCGATGGGACGGCTGGACCCCGGAGAAAGGCTTCCAGGACCCCGGCATGAACTCGTTCGCCCACTACTCCTTCGGCGCGGTCTGCGAATGGATGTTCCGCACGATCGGCGGCATCGACACCGACGGGCCCGCCTACCGGCGCATCGTCATCCGTCCCACGCCCGGCGGCCGCCTGTCCTGGGCGAAGACCAGCTACGATTCCATCCAGGGCAAGATCGCGACCGCCTGGAAGCTGGACGGCGACAAGCTCCGGCTCGACGTCACCATCCCGACCAACACGACCGCGACGGTCCATATCCCCGCCGCGAACCCCGCAAGCGTCCTGGAAGGCGGAAAGCCCGCCCCGCAGGCCGAAGGCGTCCGGCTGATCGGCATGCAGGACGATGAGGTTCTCTTCGAAATCGGCTCCGGCACATACAGATTCACATCCCAACTGCCATAGGCCTGTGATCGGCAGAAGAATAGCCGCCGCAGCAGGACGAGCATCTTTGCTCGTCTGGGAAGGTCGGGCGGGGACGCGCAACCTACGAAGAGTCGCTCGCCTGCCGGCTCACCGAATTAGGATGGCCGGCGCACTACCATGCTGCTGGCACAAAGCGAAAGATGCCAGGGGTCCGGGGACGGCGTCCCCGGTCGCGGGACGTTGTGCAACCACAGAAGTCCGCAAAAACCGGATGAGCCACACAAATGGCCGAGAGGGAGCGCCTGTGATACGCCGGCGTTTCGGTCATTTGGATTCTGGTCCTTTGGGTTTGTTTCGGATTTCGAATTTCGAGCTTCGGATTTCCCCTGTAGGGCCTCACCACCACAGGCAAGGATTGCCGTAGGACTGCCAGAACCAGCGGTGCTCCATCTCGTCGAAGCTGCGCCATTGTACGTGACCATCCACGAAGAGGATGTTGCCGCCGGTGGCGTGGGTGCCCTTCTTCATGTGGTTGGACCGGTCGGTGACCTGCCATCGGGTCCAGCAGCCGCCGGTGGCTCCGGCGAAGTCCGCGGTCTCTCGGTTCGGCCCGTTGCTGGCGGTGACATCGGTGATCATCTCGACCGTGGCCGGCGCGGCCTTGGTCTTGATCACGGATCGGACCCACTCCTTGCGGCCGGTGGTGCTCATCGGAGGATTGGGGCGTCCCGATTTGGTGTCGAGGAGCCAATAGTATCCCATGATGCGGTGATAATCCTTGCGCGTTGCGACGGCAGTGGGTTCGGGACGCTCGAAGTCCTCCGACGTCCCGGCGGGGAGGTTCTCGCCGTAGCGCCAGAAAAGGATGCTGTCCCGCTGGGCCCAGGAGGGGCAATAGAAGATATGCCGATCGAAGCCGCCGCTGGCGAGGATGATGTCGGTCGTCCAGTAGGAGACGTCAAACAGCCAGCGGTCCACTTCGTTCAAAGGCAGCTTGCCATCGTAGTCGTTGGCATAGAGGAACAGGCCCAGACCGGTGTTCTTCTCGTTCTGGCCGCACTGGGTGCGGCGTCCCTGCTCGCGGACGGCGCTCATCGCGGGCATCAGAATGCCCATCAGCACCGCAATGACCGCGATCACCACCAACAACTCGATGAGCGTGAA
This sequence comes from Sedimentisphaerales bacterium, assembly GCA_035476995.1. Taxonomy (GTDB): domain Bacteria; phylum Planctomycetota; class Phycisphaerae; order Sedimentisphaerales; family Anaerobacaceae; genus PLanc-01. Next base: position 4,993 of record DATIKY010000268.1, read on the forward strand.
TCCCTTTCGAACGGTCATGCCGCGCATCCCTCCGGCGCGAGGCGACAGCTTCGGCCGCGATCAGAAGATCGGAGCAGGCTTATCGCCCGGCCAGCTCAACTGCCACGTATTTCCCTTCGGAGCGTTCTCATCATTCTTGGGCGGATAGGGAGAAACCTCTTCGACGTGACCATCCACAAAGACCGCGAAGCTGACGCCCTCGTTCCTGGCAGTCGAGCGAGTCTTGTGGAACGTCGCGAAACAGTCGGTCGTGCCATTGGGCAGAGCACGGAGGTTGTTGTCGTTGATGCCGGCCCGGCTGAACCCCTCGATGGGCCAGGAGTTCTCCTCGCCGAAGTAGAACGTGTAGGCCGGACGCCTCACCTGGGATTCCAGCTTGAGTTTCGAAATACCCGCTGGAATGTGCTGAGCCGGGACGCTGCCCCACCCGTCTCCATTGAGATAGGAGTTCATGGTGTAGCCATACTGCGGCTTGACCGGGATTGTCGCACCTCGACAGACCGAGCAACTCATCTCCCGGGCCACCGCGTCGAACTGCGGACACAGGTTGATGTCCTGCCCTTTGAGGTACGGCCAGAGAACGCCGGCCAGATCAGGAAATCGATCAAGGTTCCTGGCGGGATTGTGCCAGGTGCAGGTCTCGTTCCTGGCATAGAGCCAAGTAAACGAGTACGGGAATTCGCCATTGTTGTCGTCGGAGTACATTCTGCCGGTCAGGCCGTAGTTCCGCAGGTTGTTCCTGCAGACGGTGAGCTGGGCCTGCGCCCTGACGCGCTGAAGCCCCGGCATCAGGATCGCCATCAGGATCGCAATAATGGAAATCACAACCAGCAACTCGATCAGGGTGAACGCGCGTCTTGTTCTCATAGCCAAACTCCTATCACTACCTCCGGACACTCTGGGCGCCGCCGACGTCCCTCAGCGGACTCGCCAAGTCTCCAGTAGTGTACCACCGAGGCAGGGATCAATGCAAGAGCAGGATGGCGCCTAGAGCGGAAAAATGCGTTCGAGAAGAAGCAAACTATCGGCCCTGGCGCTGTCAAAAACCGCGATCTCGCCCAACACGCGTATAGAATCCGGTACCGGTGAGATCGAAAAGGCACAATATTCCCACTTTGATGGCGCCGCCATTTGGGCAACACCGCATGGCTGGCGATCTATTTCGGCAACACGATGTCCGAAGGGGTTTTGCCGGTCGGCGGCCTCGTGAACTTCTGGCGGTACGGCGTGAAGCCCGGGCCGAAACCGCCGTGTGCGAGGAAGAATTGCCCGTTCTCCAGGCCCATGAAGCGGTCCATCCGGTCCGCCCGGCCGGTCGTATCGTGACTGAACACCGCGGCCGTCAGCTCGATCCACTGCCCCTGAGCGGTCCGAATCCACTGGTTGTCGTAGAGGGCCTTGCGAAGCAAATGCCCGTTGGCCCCGCCGAAGTTCTCGCTGAAGGAATACAGCCCGCGTATGTACCCGCCCTCTTTGGGGGCCTTCCAACTGGAGATCAGGAACCACTCTTTCTTGTCCGGATGGAAGTAGTAGCCCGAGTAGACCGTGTGCGTCGCGTCGGTCGGCTCGGCGGTCACGAGGAACCGCTGGCGTTCGCCCGTCTTCCAGTTGTACTTCAGGTGGCTGTGGCCTCCGGTGCCCTCGTTGCCGAAGTCGCCGGAGTAGACGCCCTCGCCCTTGGCGACCAGCGTGACGCGGTTCTCGTCGGCGACCTTGCCGCGATCGATCGCCTCGTTGCCGCTGTCCCAGACGCTGAAGATGATCCGCCGCTCGGTCGGGCTGTTCACCTGCATGCCGAAATAGCCGCGATGCCAGCCGCAGGCCATGTAGTAGGTCCACAGCGGCTCCTCGATGCCGGTCATTTCGCAGTAGAACGCAGCCACCTCCACATTCGGGTCCACGGGGTACACCAGGTGCACCGACGCGGCGTTGCGCCGGGGCTTGAGATTGAAGTGGGCCTCCCCCGTCGCCGGACCTTCGAGGATCAGGGCTTCGACGTCGCCGGCGGCCTGGCCCGCCGGATTGAGCGATTGGAGCGCAAACCGCTGATAGCCCGCCTCCTGGATCTCGAAGGCCCCGAAGCTCGCGGTCACGGGATCGACGCCGCCGCCCGAGACGGTCATTTCTTTCGACTGGCCGGCGACGGTCAGACGCAGCTTCGACGGGGTTTCCTTGGGCAGACGCAGAACCACGGAACAATCGAGCCGGCCCGGCGTGGCGATTCGCCCGAACCAGAGCACGGTCAGATTCGGATCGTTCCAGCCCCGGACGCCGGAACGTTCGGATACACTGGCCCCCTCCACGTTCGGCTCCAGGTACGCGGTGAACGCAGGTACCCGCAGGGCCTCCAAGGCCGAAGCCGCGCCAACCAAGACCATAACCACACCCAACGCCCAGCACCAACTTCTCTGACTCATACGCTCCTCAACACGATGCCGCCACTCCGAACATGCGACGAGATTGCCCGTCCCCACCACAGGGGACCCGCGCACGGTCGGACATCATAGCCGAATCGGGGCAGGAGAACAATAGAAGGGACTCGTTCCCTGTGCCTCGGGACCTGTGGGGAAACGGAATGGATCATTGAACGCCGTGACGCTGGGAGTTACCATGGGTCGCCGCGGCGCGCGGGTGCCGGTCCTGAAACCCACTGGGGACTCCCCTGGCAGAGAGATTGGGCGCTATGAACAACCAAACCACTGTGCATTCATTGAAAGTCGGATCGGCCTGGGTTCTTGCGACGCTCGTGCTGCCCTGCCTGCTGAGGACACCTCCGGCAAGTGCCCAACCGGCCCCGATCAAGCTGTTCGACCTGGGCTACACGCTCCGGATCGACGCGAACAACCGCGAGCAGGTCCGCATGACGTGGGACCATTGCCACGCCGTGGCGGCCCTGCAGGGCCTGGTCAACCGCGAAGGCCCCACGCTCTATCTCCGCTTCACCGAATCCCAGCACCGCAAACAGAACGTCGACGACTTCTGGCTTGAGAAGCTCTCGCAGCCCGGCCAGTGGCTGCACGGCCGGCCGGTCGAACGGATCGATACGATCACCGACCTCGTGCGGCGGTTCCACCCACACATCGGCGGCCTGGTCGTCTACGACTCCAACGTCGCGTCCACGAGCAACGTCGCCAGCACCGTGGCCGGCGCCGAGTCGCTGCTGCCCGTCCGGTACGACCCGGCCCAGGGGAGCCTGTACCGCCTGCTGACGGGCGAGCTGGCGCTGCCGGTTGTGCGCCGGCTCGTGAATCCCGACGGCACGTCGTTGTTCACCGGTCGCGGCACGATCCCCGGCACGGACCGCCCCTCCACCGGCTCGGCCAAGTGCGACGCCTATCTGTGGATGAAGCTCAAGTACCTCGACGCCGGCCGCTGCGACGGGGCTTACGGCGCGTACTACCTCGATCAGTACTGGATCCAGAAGCCTCGAAACACCGTCCTGAACCATCACTGCCTGACCAACCACGATTTCTTCGTCGCCAAGAACGCGTTTTTCTTCGACCTGGGCGTCTGGGCCGACGAAAGACCCGTCGACGATCCCGAACAGGAGATGGGGACCGATCTGGAGACTCTTAAGGCCCTGCTCCTGAGCGCGTACGAGCATGGCGGACGCGAGCGGATGATCCACATCGGCGGTTTCGTCCCCTGGGCCCACAAGTACACCACGCACGGCGACGCCGGCGGCCGGCACGACCCGGTGCCCAGCGAATGGGAGTACGGCAAGGTCATCAGCGCCTACAACGGCTTCATGGACGCCGACGCCGTAAGTTACGGCGCGATGGCCAACGCCTCGTTCTTCATGCACTTCCCGCTTCAGCCGACGTACAAACAGAACTGGGTGACGCGGGAGGAGCTGACCAGGCGAGGCTACCTCGACGACCAGGACCGCGTCAACCTCGCCGGCCGCGAGTTCCTGGTTTTCTACGTCGGCGACTACGACTGCGCCGCGTGGCTCTACCAGCGTATGATGGACATCTGGGACGATCCGGCCCGCGGACAGATCCCGATGATGTGGTGCATCAGTCCCGTGCTGGACCGCCGGGCCCCGATGGCGATGGACACCATGCGCCGGACCGCGACGCCGAACGACTACTTCGCCGCCGCGAACAACGGGGCCGGCTACTGCGAGCCGGGCATGCTCCAGGAGCCGCGGGGGATCTCCGGCCTGCCCAGCGGCCTGGACGCCTGGGCCCGGCACTGCAAGCCGTTCTACGACCGCTGGGACCTGAGCGTCACCGGGTTCATCATCTACGCCCACGGCCCGGTGCTCAACGAGGCCGGCCTGGACTGCTACGCCTCGTTCAGTCCCAATGGAATCGTCCCCTCCGGCGGACCCGCCTCGCTGCTGCACAAGGGCATGCCGGTCCTGCGGTTCGACCATGACGTCAACGAAGGCGACCCGGCCGAGGCGGCCCGCCACGTGGTCGGGCGGATCGCCCAGAGACGGGCCGAAGGCTATGCCCCCTTCCACTGGTTCCGCAACATCCTCAAGACGCCGACCTGGTACGTGACGACCTACGACCGGATCAGAGAGAAGAACCCCCAAATCGAGTGGCTCGACGCCCCGACGTTCTTCGAACTCTATCGCATCTATCTCCAGACACAGCCGCCGGCAGGTTCGAACTGACTGGCCCGCGCGGCGGGTTCACGTCGAACAAACCGGGCAATCCGAACGTCTGCATCGCGACCTTACCGAAGAACTGACGCCTGCCCGCTATCCCTGAAAAGGCAACAGGACGGCCCGCCGAAGCGGGCTCGCCCTGTTTCGATTGCCCAACGAATATCAGGCTCATCCGGTTTTCGCGTACTTCCATGGCCTTTGGGGACGCCGTCCCCAACCCCCTGGGATTTGTCGCTTTGCGCCAGAAACATGGCATGGGGGAAGGCGACGGACCACAAAGGCAACGTCGCCCATGTCTCTGGACCGTGGCCCTCCCGCAACGCGGGTTCTCGCCGGGGGGCGGGTTGCTTCCCAGCAGAACGGGTTCCCAAACACGATGAATCGCGTTTGGGGTCCCGACCTATCCTCCGCC
>DATIKY010000269.1:0-77609 GCA_035476995.1 Sedimentisphaerales bacterium
CCCAGCCAACGTCTGACCCGTCCATGTTTATGCAACGTTAGGGTATACTTCTTCTTCATGATAGGTCTCCTTACCTGGGTACAACTATCCTATCGGCAAAGAGACCGGAAACTCTATATCAAATCACGCGTAACGGAGCAATAGCCGTAAATAGTCAGTAGAGTCGATAGACCGTGGGGCGTCCGTATCGGGGCCCGTCGAACAGGATCAGCACCGTCACGTGGTCCTGCGCCTCTTCGAGAATCATCATCGCCTCGGCCTTGCCGGCGACGTCGGGAATAGCCCCCACCTTGTGGACCTCGGAGCCGACGCCGTCCCATACGACCAGGACAAACTCGCGATCCTCGTCGTAGTCGACGGACTGAGTGAACTTCTCCGAGGGTTCGGAGGCCGAGTTGCCCGCGATGATCAGGAACCCCGAGTTCGCCGCGACGATCTCGCGGATTCCCAGGCCGGGCCCCAGTTGCAGCTTGTGAAGCGTGTATGGGGGCTGGGATTTGCCGGCGAACACATCGTCCGCACGGACCTCCAGAACGAACGCATAGCCCTCCAGATTCGGACCTCGGAACCCGACGAACAGGCGGCCATCTCGTATGGCCAGCCCCTCAATGTTCACACCCCGGAGTTGAAGGGGCTTGCCGAAGTACTCGCCCAGAACGGGGTCCGCTCGAAGGATCGCCGAAAGGCTCGTTCTCTCTAGCGAGAGAGGACGCGTCGGCCTTCCGGTGGCGGGGTCCACGCCGAGACGAAACAGGCTGTATCGATTGCCTTGTTGCAGACCTTCCTTCTTCGAGATGCCGTGCGAGCCAATGATGTGGTAGTGACCCCCTTCGGCTGCGATGCCTTCGATGTCGATTTCGTCGCCCGATTGGGCCAGCGACACCGTCTCGCGCGCCCGCAGGATCTTGTCCTTCCGCGAGATCTCCACGATCTGCACATCCCGCGATTCGTCGGCCCCGATCAGTCCGAAGCGATCGGAGATGAACGCGATGCCGCTGAGATCCTGATCCTCGGCAACCTGTCCGCGAAAAGAATACCGGCCCTCCTGCTCGATGCGCGTCCATCGCCCCAGGGGGCTGGAAGCCGCCGGCGAGGGCGACTCGGACTTGCCACAGGCCGGACCGCCAATGAGAACCATCAGGAGAGACAAAACACGAACAACCTGAATGGCGATTCTTCTGTGCATAGGCTTAATCTACTCCAGGACCGACTGGGCCGCAAGTCCCGCCCGGCTTAAGGAATCACAGCGGTTTCCACGAGCATGCCCAGGGTGTTATAGGCCCCCAGTGCGCCGCCCGTCGCTCCCTGCGGCAGCTCCGCCTGCCACGTGGTCCAATCCTGCCAGACGACGTCCAGAGGGGTATCGGTTTCCAGGAAGCGGATTTGCTGGACGGTGATCCATCCCCGCCCGATGACGGTCCGGCCGGAGACGATGAGGATCTCGAAAGGAACCCTGGCGGGCACAGCCGCGAGAACCTGTCCCATGACGTTCGTGTGCCGATTGTCGATGTAGTTCAACCAGTTGGCCCACGGCTGCTCAGGCAGAAGCGTTGAGTAGTGCGCGACCCAGCGAGTCATATACTGGCGATTGAAACTCGTGGTGAGGAAATCGTACACGCACCCGTAGAACACCCGATCCCGTTGCGGCGTCTGCGTGAGCTTGCGGAGCGTGGAATTGGACTTCAGCGGCACCGAACTGCTGTAATAGTCCAGGTCGTGCAGGAAGAACAGCATCTTGTCGTCGGTCGGACGATGATAGAACAGGGCGTTGTGGCTCGAACCGCTGATCCAGTTGTCCGAGACGCCGACGGTCGATCCGATGGCGAACGCCTGCAGCCACGCCGAAACGTCGAGGTATTGATCCGCAGCCTGCTCGAAGGCCGAGCCGCTCAGACCCAGGGTGCGCGTCATCCGGATGATGGGCGCGTAATTGTCCTGATCCCGGCGATTCTTGATCAGGAAGTGCCAGCGGTATTTCTCACGATCCTCGCCCAGATAGTCCGAGACGCTCAGACCGGCGACGCCGCCCCCTTCCTGGGGGATTTTCAGGCCCTCCGGATCGTTGCCGACGGTGGCGGTCAGCGGGTAGATCAGTTCGTATTCGAACAGGGTGCCGTCGCCGCCAGCGTCGCCGTACATCTCCTGGCAATACAGTTGCTCATAGCGGGCCATCTGCACCTCGACGCCGCTGCTGTGCTGATCGTCGGGCGCGATGATGTAGCCGAGGTCGTGGTACTTGGAGAACCCGCCGTAACGGTTCATCGCGGTGTGCAGGAGCATCTCCTGCTGGCCGACCTCCTGCCCGTTCGAGCGGTCGAAGGCGAGTTTCTCGTGGACTCCACGAAATGGATACTCGGGACTGAACGTCACGGAGAAGCCCACGCGAGTCGGCTTGGGCCGGCCGTGCTCGCTGCTCTTGAGACGCACGCCCACGTCGTAGTAGGCCTCTCGCTCATTGTAGATCAGCGTCGCGCCGATCCGGTCGTTGCTCATGAGGTTGGTCGGATCGTAGAGGAAGCTCCGCTGTTCATTTCGCATCACGAGCCGATAGTTGTGAACGCCGCTGGTTCGGGCCTTGCCGTCCGAGACGCGGTATTGGGCAAAGCTTGCAGGTCCGGCCGGTGGACACCACGACGTTTGCCCCAGGCTGTCGATCGCCTCCACATAGAATTGAACCAAAGCCCCGGACGCCTGAGGCGGAATGTCGCCTCTGTAGACGTCGCCCGTCGGTTCCATCGGAACGGACCGCCAGACATTCCCATCCAGGCGATACCAGAGCGTGACAGAGGCCACTCCGTCGGGGTCCTGCGTCCGCACGGCGACATGGGCTCGCTCTCGAACGACAGGAACCGCCGGCTCGTGGCGAAGGCCGCTGCACGTAGGACCCAGATTCGCCTTCCAGCGGCTGTTTCGATACCCCGGCGTCCCGGCCCCTTGCGGCGTCGGCAGAATCGTCGTCTTCGCCAGCCTGTTGAAGTACAGCCGGGTGTGCAGCAACGGCGAACCGGCCACCCAGCGGGCCCGAAATCGAATCTCGTACTCCCGATCGTTCTGAACGGATCGCCCTCCCGCGAAGGTCGTCTCCGCATGGTTGTGCATATGTTCCGTCGGTCCCGTCGCAACCAGGCGGAGCACCGGATTGCCGGGGTCTTCGGGATCGGGTTCGATCCGGGAATGGCGGTGATTGCCGATGATCCGCCAGGCCTGAGTTCCCTTCGAGAAGTCGCCATTTTGCAGCAGATCGACCGCAGCGCCGCCGGGGTTTTCGATCACTTGCAGATCATCGATCAGGATTTCGCCTTCATCGAGGAGGCCCAGAACGAACTCCCGATACAGACTATCGTTCCCGACCGGGCTCCTCGCGGCGGTCCCGCGATACGAGAAGCTCTGCCATCCGACTTTCGCCGATTCGTCGCTGGCGACCCAAGCCTGGCCGTTGTCGTTATCCGACCGAGGATCCACCAGTTCGAGAGTGCAGCCGCCTCCGTCGGCATCGACGGGCCAGGAGCCTCCGTCAAAGTAGCGGACCCGGTCGACGGGGTTGCCCGCCGCATCCTCCAGCACAATCGATTCCCCGGAGTGCGAGAGCCTGCCGCTGAAATTGCCGATCATGGGAATGCCCGGATAGAGCCCCTTGAGGTACTCCATGTCCCTGGCAATCACAAGGTAGCCGTCGGACGCCAGGATCGTCCCCTCCGGAATCGCGTAACTGACGCCCCTGCTCAGTCGCCATCCCGACAGATCGGCGGCTTCGGGCCCTTTGTTGTACAACTCGATCCACGTCCTGGAATCCGACTCGATCTGGGCCGTTTTCTCCGCCGCGTCGAGCCGGGGTTGGATGAGAAAGTCCGAGCTGTTCGCCGCGACGTTCAGCCCGTGAATCGCGAGGACGTTGCGTCCGGGCTTCAGCAGTCCGACGCCGCCGGACACGGGAAACTCCTGAAAGATCACGGCTTCCATGTCATCGTGAGAAGCCGCCGCGACGGCATTCCAGGTCAAAGCGTCCGGGGCGTTCGCGCGGGCGATCTCCCGGCCGTTGAGATAGGCCGCGAAGCCATCGTCATATCGCATCCACAGCGTCAGCGAGTCCAACCGATCCGGATCGGCGACATCGAATGCGATCCGTACGAAAACGGAGCCTTGTTTCTGGTACATCTGCTGCCGCGTGTCGCCGCGGATGTAGACCTCATACCCGGTGCCGGTCTCGAAACCAATTCCGGTCGCAGTTCCGGTCCAGGCCGAATCGTCGAACGGCTCGGCTCCTCCGGTCCAGCCGGAATCCAGCGGACCGTTGAGAGGAATCAGCATCCTGGCCGCCGCGACCTCCGGGACCAGGGTCACGAGGTTCTGTCCTCCGGTGGACGTCGGCAGGGCCAGCGGATGATAGTGGATCTCGTTCAGGACGACGTCCGAGCACAGCTTGACCACATTCGGCATGCCGAACGTCGCGGTCTCTTCGAAATACCAGGCGTCGGTGCCGTCGGGGTATCGCCCTCGGACCCGGTTCGTCACCGTCACGGCGTCGGAGACCGCGTCCTCTCCTTGCCGGAGCACCAGCAGGTCGCCCTCGCGCGGAACCACTCCGAGATTGTCGCTGGAGATCACGTGGAGCTGACCCGGCCGAAGAACCGTCGCCTGCAACGGGTGGAGCGTGGAGGCCTTGCCCCGAACCTCCAGGCGGTAGTCATCGAGCGCGACAGAATCCGCGGCGCAACAGAGGATCTCGATTTGAAACCTGCTGCCGCCGGAGGCGTCGATCTCGTTGAATCGAAGGGGGCGAATCCGGACCGCGTTGTCCGGGAAGTTGGCTGCGCCGGGGGTTCCGCCGACCTGATCGCCCCAGGTCCAGTTCGCAGGATCGTCCGTCCCTCGCATCGGATCGATTCTCGCCAGGCTCACGCCGGTCCCGTTGGCAGCCGCCGGCCAGTCGCCGTCGTTGCCATACCGCAGGCGGTTGAGCAGCCGACCGCTGTTGTTGATCAGCCGGATGGTCTCGCCGTCGTTGTCGAGCTTGCCTGTGAAAGGTCCTAGAACCTGCCAGATGGGAATCCCTCGGGCCCAGAGCAGTTCAGGCTGGGAAGCCACCACCAGATAGGAGCCGGCACGAATCAGGGTCCCGTCGACAAAGGTATATTCCACCGCACCGTCCAGGGACCAGCCCGACAGATCGATGTCGATGCCCATCTGGTTGTACAACTCGATCCACTCCGGCGCGCCGGCTGCGGGGTGATACATGATCTCGTTGAACACCACGACGCTATCGGCCCACCCTGTCGAACACAGGATCGCAAGGCACAGAGACAACCGGGCCAGGCTCTGCCTGCGAAAATCTTCCATACCGCCCATCCGAGGTCCTCCTTCCGAGGCGTACCATGTCAGAAACCATTATACCAGAATGCCCCCGGACGGCGGACACATTTCTCCAACGTTCGACCCAACCCCAAGCAGCACGAGCTGTGTTCTCGTGTGGCGTCTGTTCCCATTCGCTCAAGCAGTTCGGAGCTATCTGTCCCCCGCGGGGCGGCTCTGCTGGAGACGCAGAACCTGCTCGGCGATCTGCGAAACCAGCCTCTCGTCACCGGCCGACCGGGCTGCCTGCATCGCTTCGTCGAGGATGCGAAGAGCCTTGTCGAATTGGCCTGTCTTGGCGTATTCGATCCCCAGGTACTGAAGGGCCTCCGCATTGCGGAGGTCACGCTGGAGGATGTACTGCCACTGGGCGATCGCCTGATCGTGTCGTCCCAGACGTCCCAGCGTGATGGCCAGGTTGTGGCGAATCGTCGTATTGGCGGGGTCCAGTTCCACCGCCCTGGCCAGAGGCCCCAATCCTTCCTGGAGCAAACCCTTCGTGCACAGCAGAATGCCCAGGTTCGCGTGTGCCGTAATGTGATCCGGCTTCGACCGCACCACGAGTCGGTAATGCTCGATGGCCTGATCGATCTTCTTGTCCTGCTCGAGCATCAAGGCCAGGTTGAAACGGGCTTCGTGATCGTCGGGCCTCAGGCGCACGGCCTCGAGCCATTGTCTGGTCGCCTCCTGACGATTGCCCATCCGGAACATCGCGACACCGAGATTGAAGCGGGCCTCGCCGCTGTTGGGAGCGAGCTGCAGGGCCTTCTGCAGGTTCTCTACGGCCTCGGCCAGTTTGCCCACGCTGAGCAGGGCAACGCCGAGCTGGACGCGAATCTCCGCCTCCTCCGGCTTGATCCGGGCCGCCTCCGAGAGGCATCGGATCGCTTCCTCCCCTTGGCGAAGTCCGAACAACGCCAGACCCAGGTGGTGCAGCGCATCGGCATTCCGCGGGTTCAGTTCCAGGGCCCTTCTCGCCTGGCGTTCGGCGCCCGAATAGTCGTTGGACTTGAGAAACTCCCACGCCGCTCGGGTATAGGAAACGTCGTCGATGAACCGCTCCTGGATGCGGCGGATCGCGCCGGGGGCGACATTGACGAACTCGGGGATGTTGGCCGCGCGGTCGGGGGAAGTCAGATGATCCAGGAGCACTGCGGGTGTGCTCTCGCCCTGCTCGTCGATGTGGGTCAGATACAGTCGAGTATAGGCCGAATCCGGTTTGCCCGAGAAGACGAGCCATCTCCCGTTGGGCGAGAAGCTGTGCCAGGAGTTCATCCGCCTGGTGTTGGCACGCAGCTTTCGGGCCTGTCCTCCCTCCGCGGGAATGATGTACAACTCGCTGTCCGGCTGCAAGAGCATGTAGTTCTCCGCGATACAGAAGACGATCCACTTGCCGTCCGGGGAGAATCTGGGGAAGAAATTGCTCTTGCCGTTGAAGCTGGCGCCGGCCAGCGGCTCGGCCTTGCCCCCCTGCCCACCGTTGAACGGAATCCGGTAAAGGTTGAACTTGAAGGGCCTGCCCTCTTCCAGAAACTCCCGGCATTCCTCCGGGCTCAGGAGCACTTTCCGTTCGCTGCCGGCGGTCCGCAGGTTGTGGGCCTCGCGGGCGGCAAAGACGATGTACTTGCCGTCGGGGCTCCAGGTCGCATTGCTCTGGACGAGGTTCGGATCGTCCGCGCCCGGCAGCGACTGGAAACTCCCCGTCTTCCTGTCGTGGATGCACAGGATGCCCCTGACCGGAAAGAACAACTGCGAGAACTCCATGCCCGGCTTGGGAACGAACACCGACTCGTCCTTGACCGTGCTGACCACGTACCGCCCGTCGGGCGACACCTGCGAGAGGAGCCCATAGGTGACCTCGCCGGGGGCCCGTTTGTAGTCGCCCCAGGTGATGATCGAGTCTCTATCCAGGGTCATCTGGGCTTGGACCTGGGCGATGGCGTACGAGCCCTTGTCGTTGGCGTAGTCGATGTCCATGCCCAATATCGAGCCGTCGGCCGAGAAGGAATGGCAGTTGCCGCAGACCGGGAGCTTTTCGAGCACCACCGGCGGCGGAGTGGGGGAGGAAATCGGTCCGAAACGCCAGCGAATCTGCGACGGGTCCTTGACCGCGTCCACAAACGGAAGGTTCACCTCGCGATAGAACAGGGGCGCCCCCACCGGGTCCCAGGACGTTGCGATCGTGATGCGCCCCACGGAGAGGATCTGCGACGGCCTCCCGCGGTTGACCCCGGCAATCGTCACTTCCGCCGGCTTCTTCAGCGAACGCTTCTTGATCTGGTTCCAGACCGAATCCAGGGGCCGCCACTGTGCCTGCCGAACAAGCGTATTGACCCGCTTGCCCCCATCCGGAAACTCGATTGTGATCAGCCACAGATCCGAACGGGCGTCGCCATCTTTCCACCGGAACAGGGGAGCCGGCATCTCGGGGGGAAACAGGGTTTCATCCAGCGGGTTTTCAATCGCGAGTTGCCCCGCCTGCCCGGCGTTGGCGAGAGCCGCCAGAATCTCATCCGACGTCGCACCATCGGCGAAGAACAAGACCCAGCAGACCGCGGCGATCCCGACCGCGGCGGCCAGTCCCGCTGCCACCACTCGAATCGATTTCTGCATAGGCCTTCCGTCGACTTCCCCCATGGACCCGACGAAACAACGACTGCACAGCGATTGTCTATGTTACCACGCGGCGGCATCCGGTTTCAATACTTCTTGCGAGTTGAGGGCAGATCCTCTCCGTGCCAGAGGCGTCGATTCGGCACGAGTCCGCCTCACGGACGGGTAGGACAGGCTCTCGTTGATGACGACCGGGCCTTAGAGCGGCTCGGCGTTCGCTTCTCCCGGCGTCGGTTCGCTCAGAGGCACGAAAACATATGCGCCCGTGCCGTCAGGCCAGCGTCCCAGGGAGACACCCAATTCCGAAGCGGCGAACCTCTGCTTCTCGCAGTAGCCGATCAGAACACCGTCGGCCGAACTCCCGTGGAGGTAGACGGTTTCACCGTCCTTGCTGAGACCGAACGGTGCGTTGCAGCCCGGATCCACCGGGTTGCCGAAGTGTTGGTGCTGGGAGAGGACGAGGTACCCGCCGGCAGGGATGCTCGTGCCGTCGGCAACTCGGTACTTGGTCGGGTCGTCGCCGTCGTCGCTGAGGAACCAGCCGGAGATGTCGATCGCATGGCCCGTCGCATTGTGCAGTTCAATCCAGTCGGAAGCTCCGGGAGCGGGATTGGCCAGGAGTTCATTGATGACAATCGACCCTGGCTCCGGGACCTGTCCGCTGTCGTCCTTGCCGGGCGAGCCGCCTGCCTTGGCGCTGGGCCGCCACGCGTCTCTTGTGCCCGGATCGCTCAGCGACTGCGGATCGCGGACCGTCAGGGAGAAACCCCATCCATCGGTCAGATCGAACCAGTCGTCCTGATACTCGAAGCTCTGAATCACCGCTCCGGCGGCATCGACCAGTTCAATCCTCTCGCCCGCATTGTCCAGGCTGCCTGCGTACTGCCCGACCAGCGGCAGCGTGCTGCCATACCGGGCCATGAAGGACGAGATGTCCTTGGCCACAAGGCAATAGCTGCCCGCCCGCAGTTCGTAGTCCGGGAAGGCAAACTCGATTCCCCGGGTGAAGCGGACCATGGCCAGGTTGATCGGCTGAGAGCCGATATTCGTCAATTCGACGTACTCGGCGTTCGGGTCGCCCGCCGGATGATACATGATCTCGTTGACTCGCAGGCTCTCGCTCACCGGGCCGACCGCATAGACCGCCTCATTCAACGCGCTCCACGTTGAGCCGCTCAAGACCCGAGCCTTGACTTGGACGCTCTGCGAGAGAGCCACCGGCCCGGCGTATCTGACGGCGGTCGGAGAAACGCCGCTGGGAACTGGGCCCCCTGCGCTTGCCCCGGAGACAAGTTCTGCGGAGAACAGGAAGTCCGAACTTGTCGTGGACTGGTTCATCGCATGGACGGCCAGGATGTTCTGGCCCAGTTTCAGGCTGCCGAGGGAGGCGGAGACGTCGAAAGCCTCGAAGAGGACCGCCGCGTTGTCGGGATTCTGGGTGTTGGCGGCCGAGTTCCACGCGGGGTTGCCCGTGAAGTTCTTTCGGGCGATCTCCGTTCCGTTCAAGTAGGCGATGAATCCGTCGTCATAGCGAACGTTCAACGTCAGGACGCTCAGATTCACGAGGTTTTCCAGGGTGGTCGTGAAGGGAATCCGCACGTAGCAGCTCGCATTGCGCGAGTACATCTGGCTCTGGACGTTGATGCCGATCAGGGATTCGAAGCCGGTGCTCCGCTCGAAACCGACGCCGCCGGAGCCGCTGAGCCAGGAGGAATCGTCGAAGGGCTGTCCGCCCTTCCAGGCATCGGAGATCGCCGCGGTCGGGATCAGAACCCGTTTGGCGGCGTTCTCGGCCACGAGCTTGCCCTGACTGGTGGGCTCGGCCACGGTTCCGGACACTCGCGGATCGCTGCCGTCCAGGGTGTACCAGATCGCGCCGCCCGCTGCCTGCATCGAGAGACTGGCGCCCGCGTCGGCATGCCCGCCGTGCTGGTATTGGCCGTTCACATGAAAACCCGGGGCCTCGACGCTCGGATAGAGCCCCCGAGACCGGAATTGCGAGAGTGCGATGTTCGTGCGGCGCGGGTAGTAGTCGTTGAGAAGCCGATTTTTCTCCGGAATCCAGTACTTGTCGCGAGTGTACAGATCGTAGGGTCCGCTCTGGTACTGGTGCATGTCCCTGCGGTAGTCGCCCCAACGAGCGGACTCGGCGATCACCGCGGTCTCGATCTCGTCGACTCGGGTGCGATACCGCTGGGCCGTTCGCTCGGCCGTCAGGGCACCGCCGTTGAAGAGGTGCTTGTGAACCCGGTCGCCGAAGCGGATGCGGAATTCCTCGATGCTGCTCAGCGACGTGAACAGGCCGGTCGGGTCGGAGGCGGGCAAGTTGCCGTTCTGGTTCACGTTCTCGCAGACGCGTTCGCCGTCCCAGACGTAGAACCGCCACGGCCTCTTGTCCGGTCCGCCGCCGGCGGCGCGCCAGTTGCCATCGGTCTTCAGATCGACATTGCCCGCGAACAGGTTCAGCAGCGCCCAGTCGATGAAGTTGTCGAGATCGATCATCTCCTGGATGCGGACCCAATTCTTGCTCTGGACGACGCTGCGAGTCTCCTGCCAGACCTGGGTGGTGCCGCTGGTCGCCCTGCCGCCATTGATGGCGTCGATGCGATCGGGGTCGCCGCCATTGTAGGCCGCATAGTGGGAAGAGACCGGACGTTCCTGCAGATCGTACAGGCCCCAGTAGATGCCATTGATGTAGAGGTGCACGTAGAACCCGCAGCCGCCGTCCGCATGACCCATGTCGAGCATGGAGTCGTGCATCCACTGATCTCGGATGTACTGGGCGCGCTGGCGTTGGTCGGGGGCCCAGTGGTTCCACGTGTTGTTGAAAAAGCCGCGAAGTTGCAGCGATTCGAATCTGTCGACTCGACTGCGGTCAAACAGTGGGAATTCGAGCCGGCTCGATCCGTAGTGGCCGCGGAACCGCAGCGAGAGACTGTGCTTGGGCATCTTCGGCGGATTGCGGCTCTCGCCGCCCTGGATACGGATGCCGCAATCCACGTGGAATTCTCGGGCTCCATCGCCAGTGAACAACTCCGCGGATACAGGCCGTTCCCAGTCCTGGCCACCCGTGCTGCCGTGGCCGGTGTAGATGTAGATGCCTCCTGTGGCGGGGTCCTTCGCCTGGCTGAAGAGATTGTCTTTGTTCGTGACCAACGAGAGCGTTGGGATCGCCAACATGGCGTCGGCCATCAGATTGCTGTACGCCGGATCGTTGTAGACCTCCGGGTCCATTCGTAATCCGCGGGGTAGCTGCCAAACCATTTGTCGGGATACCCTCTCGCTACGACGGCGGCCTGCGTCGTCACCGCATCCGCCAGGAAGAGATAGGTGTGGGTGTCCACATCGGAGGGCAGCCAGCCTTCTTTGATCGCCCGGGCTCGCAAACAGGTGGTCCGGGTGATGACAATCGGACCGCTGTAGATCGTGCCCTTGGGGAGCCGCCCTGTCGCCGAGCCGGGTTCGCTGCCGTCGAGCGTGTAGTAGATGATCGCGTCCGGCGTCTTGCACGTGATCGTCACCTCGAACGGGGCGTCATAGAAGCCGCGGTCCCGACTGAACTTCGTGTCCGCCACGAGGCCTTCGTAGGGCACGGAATTGAGGCTCCCCGGAGTCGCCAGCATCATGTACCGCCAGTCGTCGGCCCCCGAGGGAGATCGACCGCAGGAGACGTCGCTTCGCTGCCTCTCGAAAACCACGTGATCGAGCAGGGTCGAGCCGTCTTTGTCGAACAGGGCGATCTGGTCGCCTCCGGCGTCGAGTCTCAATGAGGCGTGCAAGCCGGGGTCCGCGGTGTCGCCGTCCAGCCAGATGACCAGGAGCCCCTTGGCGGCGATTCTGGTCGAATTGGGCATTCCCGTGGGAATCTGCCATTTCGTGGGGGACTTGGGATCGTCTGTGAGATACATGCCAGCGACGTCGATCGGAGAATCCCCTGTGTTGTACAACTCAACCCAGTCGTCGAACCGGCCCTGCGGGTCCGCCAGCGTGCTGCTGTTGGCCGCCATGAACTCGTTGATCAGCACCGACCCGGCGGCACCCTGCTCCATACGGCCGATCCCGAGAACAGACACGAAGAGGAAAACCGCGACTTGCGTCGATCTCCACATGCTGCTTTCACCTCACTCCTGCGGTTTCGATCTGCCATCGCACGCCGTGGCGCTGCCGTACAGTTGGAGGAAGTGCCGCAATGGGGACCTTCCGCTCCGCCGGCACAAGGCACGAATCCATCGAGCCGGGCTTCATTTTACCATATCGGACGCGACAAACCCAAACAAAAAGGTGCGCCCCTGGGGGCGCACCGCGTGAAACACTGGCAATTCCGAATACCGGCGTTATTCGATCTTCAGGTCCGGATTGCTGGGCCCGAAGTGCTTGAGCATGACGATCGGGTCGGTCTTCGAGGGATTCGTGATCGTGACGCCCGCGCGAGCGGCCTGTTCCGTGACGAAAAACTCGTCCTGCGTGAGCTGGCCGTAGCGGATCATCGTCGGGGTCTCGATGTCCCAGACGCCCATCTTGCCGTGCCCCTGCATCATGATCATGCCGTAGGCGACGCTGTCCTTGATCGTCACGGTCGCGCCCGGCCAGACGGTCAGTTCCTTGGCGCTGAACGCCGTAGACTTGTAACAGATCCAATTCTCCTGGAAGCCCTGCTTCTTCATGTCCTTCACAGGGTAGACCGGGACAGGCTTCATGAAGCGGTTCTTCACGAAGTCCGGATCAACGTTGAGATCCCAGTCGATGACGCCCAGCAGCCAATCGACCTTGCCCTGCTTCTTCTTCGGGGTGTCCTTCCAGAGCAATTCCTTGGGCACGACCTGATCGTGGGTGACGTTCTCGTACATCGCGAAGACGTCCGAGGCCTTTTGCGGTTCGTACGTGCACAGGCTGCCCGGCGCGTGGAGCACGCCCGGCGGGACGTCCCATCCGGTCCCGGGATCGAGCCGATAGGCCGGCGCCAGGGACGTGATCGCGTTGTCCCTGCCCTCGGCGGCGTCCTGCAGCGCCTTGCGGACCTGGTCTTTGGTGACGCCGGGATAGAGGCCGAAGAAGGTATAGGGGAAGTCGCCGCCGTGGTTGTTCACCTGCGGCGGGAAAAAGTAGGCCTCGGGCTTGCCCAACTGGCCGGTGAGCTTGGCGTGTTTGTCGCGGTGGTGGATGTGGTGCGGGAGCGCCCCTTTGTTGTCGAAGAACTTCGAGTACATGGGCCAGCGGCCATGCTTCTTCCAGAGGCGATCGCCGATGATCTGGCCCTGGAGATCGTCGATGGCGTCGCGCAGCAGGAATTGCTGCACCTTGCCCCCGTCCTCGAAGGCGATGAAGCTCAGGCCCTCGTTAGGCGAGGTCAGCGGCCCGTTGTCCGCGGGCGTCGTCGAGGAGAACCACCGTTCATCGATGCCGCCGCGTTCGCCGCCGAGAGCATAGTAATCATCCGGGTGCAGCTTGATCCGCCGTCCCGGCACGCAGAACGATCTCGGCACCCACGTCGGCGTCAGCCGCAGGATTCCCTGACCCTGTTCGAGAGCCAAGCTGGCCATCTTCTTCACGGACATAATTCGATTCCCTTCCTTTCTCGAAGCGATGGGACGGATAGGACCGATGGGACACATGAGTCCTATCCGTCCCAGGGGTCCCCTTTCTCTCACGATTTGACGTTTTCCCAGGCGCCCTTCCTGGCCGAGGCCAGCACCGCATCGCAGACGTACTGCGTGGCCAGGCCATCGCGGAACGTCGGCGCCGTCGGCAGACCCTTCGCTGCGTTCTGCAGGAAGTCGGCCACTTGATGCACAAAGCTATGCTCGTAGCCGATCTGCAAGCCGGGCACCCACCAGTGGGACATGTAGGGCATGTCGCCGTCGGTGACGTGGATCGTCCGCCAGCCGCGGACGATCGACTCGTCGCGATGATCGAAGTAGCTCAGACGGTGCAGGTCGTGCAGGTCCCACGCGATCGAGGCGTGCTCGCCGTTGATCTCGAACGTGTAGAGGGCCTTGTGCCCGCGGGCGTAGCGGGTGGACTCGAAGTTGCCCAGCGAGCCGTTCCCGAAGCGGCAGAAGAACGTGCAGGCGTCGTCGATGCCCACCGGCGCGACCTTGCCCGTCTCGACGTTCATTCGCTCTTTGACGAAGGTCTCCGTCATGGCGCATACGGACGTGATGGGGCCGTTGTGCCAGAGGGCGGTGTCGATGCAGTGGGCGAGCAGGTCGCCCGTGACGCCGGAGCCGGCCGCCTTGACATCCAGGCGCCACGTGGCCATTCCGCCCTGCGGCACCTTGGCCGAGATCGTCCAGTCCTGGAGGAAGTTCGCCCGGTAGTGGAAGATCCGACCGAGCCGGCCGCTGTCGATGAGCTGCTTGGCCATCGTCACGGCAGGCACCCGACGGTAGTTGAACGACACCATGTTCGCCACGCCCGCCTTCTCGACCGCCTGGACCATCGGCTCGGCTTCGGCGCCGGTGCGTGCCAACGGTTTCTCGCAGATGATCATCTTGCCCGCCTGCGCCGCGGCGATCGCGATCTCCGCATGATAGTTGTTCGGCACGCAGATGTCGACCACGTCGATCTTCTTGTCGTCGATCACCTTGCGCCAGTCCGTCACGTGCGATTCGAAACCCCAACGGTCGGCGAAGGCCTTCGCTTCCTTTTCCTCCAGCCCGCAAATGGTCTTGAGGACCGGCTTGTACGGCACGTCGAAGAAATTGCCCACCTTGCGGTACGCGTTCGAGTGTGTACGGCCCATGAAGCCGTAACCGATGATGCCGACGTTCAATGGTTTTGTCATTGCAGTCATTCCTTCATTCAAGATAGGACGGAAGGATGGGGCTTGCCCCACCGATTCTTTCTCAGGCATTCCACCCATGCGCATCGCGCACTCTGAGCATCACATCCAGGATATCGTTCCAGGTCTTCTGCGTTTCGAGCATCGCGTTGGGGAACATGCAGCCGTCCCAGCAGATGTGCCGGATGCCCCGCTTGGAGGCGTCCTTGAGCCAGTATCCCGCGCAGCGGACGACGTCGAGCTTGCCCTTGGGGTCCTTCGCGGGACAGTGCTTGCCGGTCTTGTCGTGCGAGCCGGCGCCGTGGACCTCGCCGTCGTTCTGGGCCACGTGGAAATCGATCGTCCAGGGCCGCAGCTTGTCGACCATCGTCTCATAAGCTGCGTAGAACTCATCCTGCGAATACCCGGGCTTGAGCAACGCAGCTTCCGGCTCGTTGTAGCCCATCAGGTACAGGTACGTGTGCGCCATGTCCGCCTGGAAGCCCAGCGACTCCGGCATGCCGACCTCCTCCAGAAGATCGAGAATAGCCTTCCAACTGTGCATGCCGGCCCAGCAGATCTCGCCCTCGGCGGCCAGTCGCTCGCCATGGTCGGCGGCGATCTTGGCGGCCTCGCGGAACGTGTCGGCGATTCTTGTCGTGTTGCTCTTGGGGTCTTTGCGCCATTCCGCGACGCCGAATTCGGCCGAATCGATGCGGATCACGCCGTACTTGCGAACGCCATGTTTGTTGAACACACCTGCGATGCGGCAAGCCATCTTCACCGCGTCGAGGAATCGCTGCCGAGCGGCGTCATCCTTCATGGCCGAGTCGCCGACCGTGCCCGGCCAAACGGGCGCGACCAATGAACCCATGTTGAAACCGCGCTTCTGGACCAGATCGGCGATTCTTCTCAGTTCGCCGTCATCGGCCTTCGGGTCCAGGTGCGGCAAGAAGAGAAAGAAGTCGATACCGTCGAACTTCCGGCCGTTCACCTCGGCGCGGGCGGTCAACTCGAGCATCCGCTCCAGACCGATCGGCGGCTCCTGCCCAGGCCCGGTTCCCTTGCCGACCAGGCCGGGCCACATCGCGTTGTGCAGTTTGGGGAAGGTATTCGAACTCATCTGCAACTCCTTGAAGTCTCACCTGTGAAGTTTCAAGCATTAAGTCTGAAGCGAATGCCCGTCACGCGGCGGCATCCCATCCTTCCTTGATCGTCTTGAACCCGAACTGGTAGCACTCTTCCGGACTGGCCGAGAGCTCCCGCCAGACACAGGTGGTCGCGGCCAGTTCGGGCAGGCTCGTCCCAAACGCCTCGATGGTCAGCCACTCGTTGTAGCCGCCCGCTCGCAGAGCCTTGATGATCTGTTTGAAGGGGACGTGTCCTTTGCCCGGCGTGCCGCGGTCGTTCTCAGAGATGTGGACGTGCCGGATCGAGCCGAAGTTCCGTGCAATGCAGCCGACGGGGTCTTTCTCCTCGATGTTGGCGTGGAAGGAATCGTACATCACGCCGAGATTCGGGTGGTTTACCCGCTTGACGTGCGCCGCGGCGGCGTTGATCGTGTTGAGGAAATAGCATTCGAAGCGGTTCAAGCATTCGAGAGCCAGTTGCAGATTCGCCTGTTTCGCGAAGTCGGCGGCCTTGCGGTGCACGTCGGCGGCCCGCTCCTTCTCTTCCGTCGTCGGGCCCTTGCCGCTGAACTTCCCGAGCGGCTGATAGAACGGTCCGCACAGGACCTCCGACCCGAGCGCCGCGTTGCAGTCGATCACCCATTTGAGATAATCGACCGCCCCCTGGCGATGCTTGGGGTCGGCGCTGATGGGATTGCGCTCTTCGTCGGGCATCACCGTGCAGGTCGTGCACTTGAGGCCGTTGTCCTTGATCGCCTTGGCGACCTTCTTGTAGTGCGGGACGTCCCCGCCGAACAGGGGCACTTCCACGCCATCGTAGCCGGCGGCCTTGAGCTTGGGCAACAGGCCGAAATGTTCCTCGGTGACGAAGGGCGTCCACAACAACAGATTGAATCCGATTTTCATAGGGACCCTCGACAATCATGGGGTAGACGGGTAATACGATAGACGGAGTGATGTGCCGATGCGTATCGTGTCGTTGAACTCATGCGTAGCCACCATGCCAACGATGAACAACCCGCCGGAGCCCACGACCCCGGCGCATGCCCCTTCTACTGCCCAGCGGCAGGTGTGTCAACGCCTTTTTTCGACTCGCATGCCTGGGATGCATGATCGTTCTTGAGGTTTCCCGTCGCAGGGATCTTCCGACACATCGGAGAGGTGCGTTTGTCGCCTTTCGGAGTACCAGCGGAGAGGAGGCCCAAACATGTCGTCGAAGCACGCGAGCATCGTCCGCCTGGGCGTTCGACGCATCCTCTCTCCGCTGGTACCCTGAAAAGCGACAAACGCATTTATCGAACGCGACCCGCCCCCGATACGCGTGCAACTGCGGTCGTCAGGCCCTCACTTGCCTTCGGGCGACACCAATCGGATGTGCGTCGGTTCGTTGCGGTCGCAAGTCAGTTGACCGTTTTTATGCTTGAGTTCTACCACCTGGATCGAACTGCGTCGCTGTTCCGTGTCGGTCTTGGGGGCGTCGGGCCGTCGGCCGGGATGGGTGAAGTAGAAGAGGTACGCCCTGTCGCCGGAGACCACCACGTCGGCGTGGCCCCCGTGAACCTTGTCGTCCTCGCCTGTGCCGGGGGCGACCAGCAGGGCCTCCGCCTGCCTGGTCCAGTTCGTCGCGTCGGTGGAGCGGTATACGGCCAGCCCATCCTGCCAGCGATCCACGATCAGCCAATACGAATCATGCCAGCGGAATGCCTTGGGGCCCTCGCCCCGGTCGGCGATCGCCCTGCCGCGTTCCGTCCACGTCGTCAGGTCGGGACTGTCGGCCAGGAAGATCGTCTTGCCCGCCTTCTCATCGTTGTACCACATCCGCCATGTGCCGTCGGCCATCTGGAGGACCGAGGCGTCCAGAACGCGGTCGGAGGCGAAAGGAAGTTGTCCGGCGTTCCTCCACGTCACAAGGTCGGGGCTGATCAGATGGACGATGCGACGCTGGCCGGACCAGTCCGTGTGCGTGCCTGGCACGAATGTGAGGAACATGTGGTACGTGCCCTCGTGGAAGACGATGTCCGGGGCCCAATGGGTGTCTTCCTTCCCCCCGATCGGCAGCTCGGCCGTTCCGCGATGCTTCCACGTCGCTCCGCCGTCGGCGGATTCCGCGATCCCGATCCGCGTGCCGTGGACCCACGAAACCCCGGGCAACCCCGGGGCATTGGCCCTGCGGTTCGTGTAGAACATCCACCATTTGCCCTCCCGGCGATTCCACACCACGACGGGGTCTGCCGCCCCGTCATAGACGGGATCGCGATACAGAGGCTTGGACGCCACGGTCCCGCCCTCGTCGCCCAGAACCGTGGCGGGAAGGCTCATCAGCCACGCAACAAATACCATCAAGCCCATTTTCATCGACATCTCCAGAAATCCATGCAAGCACACGGCTGTCGCCCAGCATTCCTTTTCGACTCGAACGCAAGCGTTTTGTACTGCCGGCCAGCCATAACGTCAAGCGGTTCCCGTCAGTGCATGCGTAGCGGAGTTCCACGGTACGATGGCAAATCTGTACGAACGCCTTGCCGCCAGTCGCGGTGGTCGGTAACATACTACGCTCGTACTGAGGTGCTGTTGGGATAGACGTGCGGACAATGCGCTTCCGCAAGGGAACGAAAGGAACCCCCTACATGATCGATATCGTACACATCGGCTTGGGCCCCCTCGGGCAGATGATGGTTAGATCCGCCGTGGGGCGGGGAACCTTCCGTATCGTGGGGGCCGTCGACAGCGATCCGGCCAAGATCGGCAAGGACCTTGGCGAATTCTGCGGGCTCTCGCGCCTGGGCGTGCCCATCGTCGGCACTCTTGATGAAACGATTTGCGGCGAATCGCCTCAGGCTGCCGTAGTGACGACCGTCAGCAGCCTGGCCGCATTCGAGCCCCAGGTCGCTCAACTCGCCAGAGTCCAGCTTCCCATCGTGTCGACGTGCGAGGAACTCTTCTATCCCTGGCGTACGCAGCCTGTCCTGGCCATGCGGATCGATCAGACCTGTCGGGACCACGGCATCGCCTGCGTCGGCACCGGCGTGAATCCCGGCTATTTGATGGACTTCTTCCCCACTGTCTTGACCGGTCTGTGTCAGAAGGTCACAGGGGTCCGCGTATGGCGAATCCAGGACGCCTCGGTCCGGCGGATTCCATTCCAGCAGAAGATCGGAGCAGGTCTGACGCTCCAGGAATTCGAAGCCCGGCACAAGGCCGGCAAGCTTCGCCACGTCGGCCTGCCGGAATCGGCGGATTTCCTGGCTGCGAAGCTCGGCTGGACGCTTGACCGGACGACCGAAAGTCTCGAACCGGTCATGGCCGAGCGGGACATCGCCGGCGGATACCAGCCGATCGCCAAGGGGATGGCTCGCGGCGTGCAGCAGGTGGGACGGGGCTTCGTCGGTGACGACGAGGTCATCACGTTGACGTTCAAGGCCGCGGTTGGAGAGCCGGAGTCTTACGAAGAGGTCCGGATCGAGGGCGAGCCGACGATCAACTCGCGAATCGCCGGCGGCGTCAACGGGGACATCGCCACCTGCGCCGTGACGCTCAATGCCGTGCGGTCCATCCTGCAGGCCGGCCCGGGACTCAAGACGATGGCGGATCTGCCGCCGTTGTCGTGGTTCACGGATTCCGAGTAAGAAGCCGTGGAACGAACAGGATCGGGCGGCCTTCCCGGATCTAACCCATCGCCGAGGGGGCGTCGTTCGTTATGACGCGGGCCACATAGTCCTTCGATTCTCTCAGTACGATGCCGTGGAGACCGAGCAATGCGATCAGGTTGGGCACGGCCATCATCGCGTTGAGATTGTCCGCGACGGTCCAAACCAGGTCGAGCCCGCCGATCGCTCCAAGGACGACGAAGACACAAAACACATATCGATACGGCGTGATCGCCCAGGATCCGAGCAGGTACTCGAAACAGCGGTCGCCATAGTAGGACCAGGAAATCATCGTAGTATACGCGAAGAACACCAGCCCGAACGCGACAACGATGCGGCCGACGCCGGGCAGGCTGCTCTCGAACGCCGCGATGCTCATGGGCGCCCCGGTGGGCAGCAGGTAGGGCCGACCGGTCTCATCGAGGAAAGGTTCGGGATTGTCCCCCACGGACCCAATCACCTGGACCGCTCTTCCCTCAAGCGTCATTGTCATGGGGACGCCTTTGCCGCCAGGGCCGTAGAGGACCTCGCCGGTGCTGCTCTTGACCTGCCAGACGCCTGAAATCACGATGACCAGAGCGGTCATCGTGCAGACCACGATCGTGTCGATGAACGGACCGAGCATCGCGACGAAGCCCTCGCGGATCATCTCCCGCGTCTTGGCTGCGGCGTGTGCAATCGGAGCGGAACCCAGACCTGCCTCATTGCTGAAGATCCCCCGCGCCACACCCTTTTGGATCGTGCGGGCCACCACCACGCCCATGAAGCCGCCTCCTGCGGCCACCGGCGAGAACGCGTAGTGGAAGATCTGCCCGAACGCCGCCGGGATCTGGCGGTAATTCAGGGCCAGCACCACGAGTGCCCCGAGACTGTATGCGACGCACATGAAGGGGACCACGCGTTCGGCGACCCCCGCGATGCGTTTGATCCCGCCGATGATGACGATGCCGACGAAGAAGGACAAGGCGACGCCCATCCCCAGCTTGATGAGGGGTTTGCCACCCACGAGGGGCACGCCCGCAGAGATCGTCGCACTCTCCCATTGATCGGGCGTGACCGTCAAGAGTCCATCGACCACCGAATTGGACTGGACCGCGCATCCGATGCCCAGCGACGCCAGCCCGGCGAACAGGGCAAAGAGCACCCCCAGCCATTTCTGCTTGAGGCCGCGTTCCAGGTAGTACATCGGACCGCCGGACGCGCTGCCGTCCCGGTGAATCACTCGGTATCTCAGGGCCAGCGAACAGCAGGTGAATTTCGTGGCCATGCCGAACAAGGCGGTCACCCACATCCAGAACACCGCTCCTGGCCCGCCCAATGCGATAGCCGTGGCCACGCCCGCGATGTTGCCGGTCCCGATCGTGGCCGACAGGGCCGCGCACAGAGCCTGGAAATGGGATACATCACCCTGTTCCTGGGGATTGTCGTACTTGCCGGAGATGCAGGCGAGAGCATGCGTGAAACGCCGCACCTGGATGCCTCGCAGGCGGAAAGTGAGGAACACGCCGGTCCCGAGGAGAAGCAGAATCATCGGGGGCCCCCAGACGATTCCATTCATCACCTGCATCCAGTGCGAGAACGTTTCCAGCACGTCGTGACTCCTTGCCTGATGAAAGCGGGGTGATGCCTCGCAGCGGATTTCGCCGGGAGGCCCGCCTCGGTTTCTGCGGATGCTGAGGGCGCTCAAACCGCAACCAGGGAGACGCCCGGAAGGCTCAAACGCCGTCCCAGGCGCCACGAAGAACTGCAAACGTCCCCGACAGGGCTCGAACCTGTAACCTTCAGCTCCGGAGGCTGACACTCTATCCAATTGAGCTACGGGGACCCATTTCCCGACGACGGGCACTATCGTAACACGCCGGTCCGGTGCGTCAAGTCCCGTTTGGAAATTGGCGAAAAGAAACCGTTGCGCCGCGATCCGAGACGGCACTTCTCTGGTAGAGAGCACGGCCGGCTCCTTTTGAGCTACTTGCGAGCCTGTCATATGCTATAATGGACACAGACCGGAAAGGGTAAGTCCATGAGAATGACGAATCGGGTACAAGTGAGGCTCTATACTGCGTTCATCTCCCTCCTGCTGATGGTCTTGACGGCGCCCCTCCCGGCCGTCTCCGCCGATTGGAGTCGCCAGGATGTGGATTGGCAGGCCGGCGGCGGCAGGCGAATCAAGGGCATTCATCATCCAAAGGATCATGCGATACAGACTCTCGACCAGCGAGACGCTCTGCCGACGCCCAGCGCCAAAGGCAAGCTGGCTATTGCAGCCGCTGAGGACGAACTGCTCGTGGAGTCGCCGCCTGTCGACGGGTTCGTGCCCTGGATCACCGTGTCGATCACCAGACAGCGAGGGGCCGACCTGGAGATGGAAGCCATCGTCGAGACGTCCGTCCGAGGCAGCTATCCCACCGGCGTGAATCCGCAGAGAGACTACATTATAGGACTCTTTGACACCGGAGCCAGCGCCCACGTGATCGGCTATGCCGACGCCACCCGGGCCGGCGTCTACAAGGGTCTGGTCACCACGAACATGGCCACCGTCAGCGGCGTGACCGGATCGGTCGACGTGATGATCAGCTATCCTTTGGCCGTATTCATCGGCGGGCTCGATGCGGTCGCTCCCGCCGCGCTCACGCTGGACCAGTCCGCCATGATGGGCCAGAGCAACGTGGCCGTGGTGGTCGGTCGGAATCCCGGGACCGGCCCCGATCTGCCCACCGCGATCGGAAGCCCCATGAGCGTCTATTACACCACGCTGATCCGCAACGATCGCAAAGTCACCCTCACGCGAGACGGCAGGACGTACACCGCGCCCGAGATCCGCATGTATGATACGAGCGGCGCGGACACCCCGCGTTTTGCGAACGCCATTCCCCTGGAACTGCGTCCGCTGGGCGGTTTCAGCGTTCAGTACATCCCTACCCTGGACCTCGGCGGCGGCGGTTCGGACCTCGACGACATCCTCGGAGGTTGGGGCGGCGGCACCGGCATGGATTTCCCCCCCGCCGGGCCGTCGACGATCATCGGAAACTCCTCGCAGAGTCTATTCTTCATTCACAGCGTCGATCTCTACGACGGCACCAAGAGCGCGTTGGACAAGAACCGGTTCATGCTCGATACCGGCGCTCAGGTCACCGTGGTCGGGTCCCGGATGGCCGCCAGACTGCAACTGGACCCCGCGGCCCCCGAGTTCGAGGTGGAGATCCAGGGCGTCACCGGCGACGTCATCATGGCGCCGGGTTTCTACATCGACACGCTGGAGATTCCCGCTCTGGGCCAGTGGTTCCGGGCCACGAACGTTCCGGTCGTGCTCCTGGACATCGCCTCGCCGGAAGGCGGCACGCTCGACGGCATCATCGGGATGAACCTGTTTGTGGACTTCAACCTGATCCTCCGCGGCGGCGGGCTCTTCCTCGAAGACGATCCGAGACTCGAGTTGCAGCGCGTCGAGGCGACCACGAACACCACTCCCTGATCGTCAGGCGCAGATCGATCCTCGATCCATCCCGCGGGCGGGCGGCATTTGACATCGCCCGCCCCCCTGCACTATGATGCCGGGATATACTCGCGGCAGCATACCTTGCAGGATGGATATGAGATTCATTATCGATTTGGCTTACGTGCTCGCAGGACTTGCGTTCAGTCCTGTTCTGCTCTACCGCATGGCGGCGCATCAACGATATCGCGCCGGCTGGGGCCAGCGGTTCGGCAACGTCGTCCGCAAAGACCCCAAGAAACGATGCATCTGGCTCCACGCCGTCAGTATGGGCGAAGTGAACGCCGCCAAGACGCTGGTGGCCGAGATCGAGAGACGCTATCCCGACCATGAGATCGTCGTCAGCACAACGACCGACACAGGGTACGCGCAGGCGGACAGACTCTTCGGCCGCAAGTGGACGGTGTTCTATTTTCCCTTCGACGTGTCCTGGATCATTCGCAAGGCGTTCGACCGCCTCCAGCCATCCCTTTGCCTGCTGATGGAACTGGAGGTCTGGCCCAACTTCCTGTTCACCGCCCATCGACGACAGGTCCCCGTCGTCGTCCTCAACGGCCGGATCAGCGACCGCAGTTTCACGCGATACCGCAAGATCAAGCCGGCGACCCGGACTTTCTTCGGGAAGATCGACCGGGTCCTGGCGCAGACCCCGCAATACGCCGAGCGGTTTCGGGAGCTGGGCTGCCCGGCCGAGCGGGTCCTGGTCACCAGTTCCTTGAAGTACGACACCGCCCAGGTGGCCGACCGCGTGGAAGGAGCCGATGCCCTGGCCGAGCAGTTGGATCTCGGCCCTGGGAATCTCTGGGTGGCAGGCGGAACAGGCGACGGCGAGGAGAGGATCGTGCTGGACGTCCACAAGTCGCTCGTGCAGGACGGCAGGCACAAAGGCCTCCGGCTGGCCATCGTCCCTCGAAAGCCCGAGCGATTCGACGAGGTCGCCCAGTTGATCGAGCAGGCGGGATTCCCCGTGGTCCGCTACAGCCGGCTCAAGGGCACGACGATGAAGGCCCCTGCCGACGACGCCGTCATTCTGGGCGACACGATGGGCGACCTGCGGAAGTTTTACTCCCTCGCTCAGATCATCTTCGTGGGCCGCACCCTCGTGCCGATGGGCGGCTCGGACATGATGGAGGCGGCGGCCCTGGGCAAGTGCACGCTCTTCGGCCCGCATGCGTTCAACTTCCGCCAGACCGTCGAAGTGTTGCTCGCCGGCCGGGGGGCCCTTGAGGTGAAAGACGGCGACGACCTGCTGGCGACCCTGCGGAAGTGCCTGTCCGACCCGGCCTGCGCGACCGCTGTGGCCAGGGCCGGTCAAGAGATCATCCGACAGAACCAGGGGGCGACCGCCAGGACCATGGAGGTTCTGAGCACATTGCTCGATGGAGCCAATCGCGATGAGACGAGACCCGCATCCGGCGGAAGAATCCCCTGAGTCGACACGACATCACGACGTGGACTGGCTCCAGTACGCGATCATCGTCCTGGCATCCTTCGCCGCCACGATGGCCCTGTATGAGCTGCTCATCAAGCGGCTGAACCTCCTGCGAATCCTCTTCGGCCTGAAACCCCGCCGTCCGGGACCCGCTGTGGCCGCGTATGCTTTGCCGTCTGCATAGTCCCTCTATTTCAGACCAGAAGCAACAGCGAGGATGTGGTTCGGGGTGGAGCCGCAGCAGCCGCCGAGGATGTGGATGCCGGCGTCGAGAATTCTGCGACAGGCGGACGCGAACTCTTCCGGCGTGACCTTGTAGACCGCTTCGCCATCGACCAGTTCGGGCTTGCCGGCGTTGGGCTCGGCGAAGATCAGAGCCTTGCCCTTGGCGGCCGCCACATACGTCTTCGACAGTTCCACGTATTCATCGAGCGTGGTTGTGCCGCAGTTGAATCCGACGACGTCCGCGCCCAGGTCGATCATCTTCGAGACCGCTGTCGCGACGTTCACGCCCATCATCGTGCGGAACCCCGCGCCGGCCTTGTCGAAGGACATCGAAGCCAACACGGGCAGGCCGCCGCCGGCGGACCTGGCGGCTTCGATCGCGACTTCGAGCTCGTCGATCGCGGTCATCGTCTCGATGATCAGGCCATCGACGCCGCCTTCCCGCAAGCCCTTGACCTGCTCGACAAAGGCCTCGCGGACCTGGTCGGGCTTGAGCAGGCCGAGCGGTTCGAGGAAATCGCCGGTCGGGCCGATGTCGCCCAGGACATAGCGGCCCTGGCCCGCCGCCTTGCGGGCGACTTGAGCTCCTGCCTTGTTGATCTCGAAGGCCTTGTCGGCACAGCCGTGCCGGCCGAGAGCGTAGCGATTGGCGCCAAACGTGTTGGTGATGATCGCGTCGCTGCCGGCGTCGATGTAGGCTTTGTGTACGTCCAGCACCATGTTGGGCAACTCGACGTTCAGCCAGTCGTTGCACCGGCCGGGCTCCACGCCCCGCGCGATGAGCTGCGTCCCCATCGCGCCGTCCAACACGAATACGCCCTTCTGAATCCTCGCCTTGAGATTCCGTTCGGTCATTTCTCACCTTTGCTGTCTGTCTGAGACTGTGCGTCCCAGGTCCCGTCATTGGGGGACCCATTCTCCGGCTTCGTAGTGATACACGTTTCGGTATTTGTCGGCTTCCGGCGGCTTGAACAGTCCGAGCCGCTGCCGCGGGTCGAACTGCGTGGTCCTCAGGCCGCTGAGCTTGATCTCCATGGAGTCCTTGCGTCCGTCCCAGGCGGTCGAGACAATTCGAATCTGCGTCGGCACGTAGAACCCTTCCGCGACCGGCTCGTACAAGCCCAGTTGCGCCGTCGCAACGACCTTGCCGCGATAATCGAGGTACTCGATCTTGTAGACGCGGTAGTCGCACGCGTAGACAAACACGCGTTTGGACGCCCGGCCGGTCTCATCCTGCTGCGTGAGGACGTCGTACGGCCCTTTGTTCGACAGAGTCCACGCCCCGGCGTCCGCCCAGGCGTTCGGGTCGCCCAGAACGCCGAATGCTTCGAGCACCACCTGAGGACTGACGCCCATCATTCGTCCCTCGGCGCCGCGCACCTGGCTCCAGTCGCCCAGGTAGTAGTCACTGATGTCCTCGACCGACAGGGCCAGCCAGAACTGCTCCCGGTTGGAGCCCATGACCACGACGCGCGGCTTGACGCTGACGCTGCCCGCCACGTACATCTGATGGGGAGGGTCGTATCGCACTTCCAGGAGCAGATTGTCCCGCCGGGCGACGCGTTTGCCCGGCTCGTGGTACGTGAGCATGGCTTCGCCCCTGGCCCGCATGGGCGCACCCGCCGACGCGTTGGCGGCCAGGGTCTGGAGGGCCTCTTTGACGGTCGCCTTGCCTGGACAGGTCTTCAGACGCTCGCCGCCCGTCTGGCAACCGGCGATCAAGAGCAAGAGCAGAAGAGAAATACGAAATCCGAAGCTCGAAATCCGAAACAAATCCAAAACCCAAAATCCCAATGACCGAAACGCGAGCGCCCTGCTCATGAGCAGACAATCGGATGTCTGTTCTGAATCTTCGATTCGTTTCGAATTTCGGATTTCGAATTTCGGATTTCTCTTCATAGGTCCGCCTGAAGGATTTGACCGATCTGGGAGGTGAGCTGTTCGATCTGGTCCTCCTGGAGGCGGGGATTGACCACGTCGACGAGGTCCTTGTCGCCCGACATCTTGAGCCGCCAGATCTCGCGTCCGCCGTCGTTCTTGGCGGAATCGTACTTGAGCCGGCGTTTGCGCATGAGCACCAAAGCCAGCACGAACCGGAAGCTCACCTTCTCCGGCTCGGTCTCATCGGCCAGTCGCTCGAAGAACGCCATCAGCATGTCGTCGCTGATGAACAGCTCTTTCTTCTCGTTGGGGGCCGCGAGCCTGCTCTTCCAGAAACAGTACACCTGGGGCTTTTCCCGCTCCCAGTACTCGCCCGAGAAGTCCCGTCGCACAAGCCCCTCTTCGGCTTCGACGAGCGCTCCGTAGTACTCCTCGCCCGGCTCGATCTTTCGTCCGCTTCCGGAGCACTGCCCCAACGGCTTGTTGATTTCCCAGTCAGCCATACGTTCCTGTCTTCAGTGACGATCCTGCGAGCTATCCTTGCCAGCGCGAAGCCGCGCGTTCGCATTCGGCATGTCAGGATACCAGAGATGCCCGATTCCTGGCAAGGCAGTATGGGATAATCCTGATTCAAGCCGCGGTGCGGTTCACGGGTTGGCCCACCCCGGCGAAGGGGTGGCAGCCTGCCATGCGTTCTTTTTGCCTGGATCGCCCGTGCGAGGATCGCGCATCGTCAACGAGAACCCAAGCCCATCGGTCAGGTCGAACCAGTTGTCTTTGTACTCGAAGCTCTGGATGACCTGCCCTGCGGCGTCGAGCAGTTCGATCGTTTCGCCTGCATTGTCCAGACTGCCCGCGTACTGACCGACGACCGGCAGCTTGTCGCCATAAACCGCCTCAAAGGCAGCGAGGTCTCTGACCAGAAGGCAATAGCCCCCTGGGGAGAGCTCAAAGCTGGGGAAGGTGAATGCGACCCCCTTGACAAAGCACACGAGGTTCAGGTTGATCGCCTGTGAACCGATATGGGTCAACTCGATGAACTCGGTATTGGGATCGCCCTCGGGGTGATAGTGAATCTCGCTGATCCGAAGGCTTTGAGAGACAGGACCGACCGCGAAGACCGCCTCGTTCAGCGCGCTCCAGACGCCATTGCTGAGAACACGCGATTTCACGACTACGGTGCTCGACAAGGCGATCGGTCCGGTGTATCGCGAAGCCGTCGGCGAGACGCCGGTGGGCGCCCCGCCCGCCGGGGCCTTCGCTGAGACCAGTTCGACGGAGATCAGGAAATCCGAACTCGTGGTGGACACGTTCATTGCGTGAACCGCCAGGAGATTCTGGCCCGATTGCAGCTTGTCCAAGTGGGGCGTGACGTCAAACGGTTCCCAGGAAACCGCGGCCTCATCCGGATTCTGCGTATTGGCTGCGGAGTTCCAGACGGGATTGCCGGTGAAGTTCTTCCTCGCGATCTCCGAACCGTTGAGGTAGACGACGAAGCCATCGTCGTAGCGAACCTTCAGCGTCAGGCTCGATAGGGTGGCCAGATCCGCCGGCGGGGCCTCAAAAGGAACTCGCAGGCAACAGCTTGCGTTGCGGGAGTACATCACGCTCTGAACGTCGGTCTGAAAGACCATCTCATACCCGGTGCTGCGTTCGAAACCGACGCCGCCGACGCCCGCGATCCAGGCGGAGTCGTCAAAGGCCGCGCCGCCCTTCCACGCATCGGGGATCGGGCCTGTGGGAACCAGGACACGCTTGGCCGCGCCTTCGGGAATGAGCAAGACCTCATCCGAGGCCCCCGGCGTCGATCCGGGCACTCGCGGATCGCTGCCGTCGAGGGTGTACCAGAGCGTGCCGCCGCCGGCCAAGGTCAGGGCATCTGATGGGGAGATGTGCCCGCCGTGCTGGTAGACGCCATTGACACGGAATACAGGTGCATCGACTCGCGGATAGAGACCACGATTGCGGAACTGGTTGAGAACGATCTCGGTGCGAGCGGGGAAGAACGTTCCAATCAGGTATCCATGAACTTCCTTAGACCAGTCTTCCTTCGTATAGGGGTTGTTCACGCGCGCGGACCGCCGATCGCCCCACCTTGCGGACTCGGCGATGATCGCCAGATCGATCTGATCGGCCCGCGACCGGCACAAGGCGATCGCCTTCTCCGGAGTCATCACGCCGGCGTTGAAGAAGTGCTTGTGCGCGTGATCGGCAAACTGCATGTAGTATTCCGGATGAATCATCAACTTCTGGTGCAGCCACTGCGGATTGAAGTGTTCTCGCGATTGTCCCGCGGACACCGTGGCGGTTCGGTCGTCGTACAGGCCACGCAGGACCCCGAGCGAATGCTCGTTGTCGTACGCGAAGAACTTCCAGCCGTCGCGCGATTCCACTGTGCGATTGCGAATCGCGAAGAAGTTGTTGGCCTGCGATCCCCCGAGCGTCACAGGCGCATCGTCGTTTCCTGTGTAGAAGATCCCGATCATGTAGTCGATCAGGTTCCCCAGGTCGACGTGGACGGCCATATTCGGATTGTCGGTTCCGTCGGGATTTTTGCCCTGCACCGCGTAGAACAAATCGTTGCTCCCAAAGCCATGCTGGCAAAGAGCCCACAACAAGTTCCAGTCGTCGATGGAGCCGTCGGTATACGAGGTTCGGTAGTTGTCCGTCTTGACGACGTCGTAGTCTTCCTCCTCGCCGCCAAAATACGTCGCGGCGTACGACGCCTCCGAACGTTCCTGACTCTGGTAGAGGCCCCAGTACTGGCCATTGATGAAGAGATGATAATATCGCGACCGTGTGTAGGGCTGTCCGGTTTCGCGCTGGAGATCACGGCAGAACACCTCCCTAACGAAGGTGTTCTTCTCGCCGGGATTGGAGGACTCCAGGCTCCAGGCGTAATTCTGCGCGGTGCGAAGATCGATATTCTCGAACCTCTGCGCCCCCTCGGAACCGAACAATGGGTAGCGGAGCGCAGACGTTCCATACTCGCCGCGAAAGAACAGGCGGAACGAGTGTTTTGCGTTGTCGCCCCCGCGGCTGAAACCGCCGCGGATGCGGATGCCTGCATCGATCTGAAATCCTTCGGCCCCCTCGGGATCGATCAGTTCCACCGACACCGGACGTTCCCAACTACTGCCCTCGTTCCGAGCGTTCACGTAGATGCCTTTGGCGGGGTCGAACAGATTGGCCAGGTCCGTCACCAGAGACAAGGACGGGATGGAAAGCAGAGCATCGGCCATCAAGTCCCTGTACCGTGCGTCATTCACCACGTCCGGGTCCATGCCATAGTCGATGACCTGGCCGTTCACGCTGCCGACGGGCCACGCGGGCCCCGGGCGCTGACCCTGTGGGGATTGCGTGATGATGTCGGCCACAAAGAAATACGTGCTGGTCGAGATGGGCGAAGGGCTCCAACTGGGCCGGGTCGCGACCGCTCGCAGGCACGTCGTCTTGCTGACGCGAATCGGGCCGCTATAGATCGCGGCGGTCGCGCCGAGACGCATGGTCGCGGTCGAATACGGCTCCGTCCCATCGGTGGTGTAGTAGATCACCGCCCCGGGCGTGTCGCACGTGATCGTCACGAGAGTCTCCCCGCCATAGAAACCCCGCTCGGGACTGAATCGCGGCTCTTCGACGAATCCCTCGTAGATGGTGAAATTCTGCGCGCCAGGCGTGGGGATCGCCAGCAACATCCACGAATCGGACCCGTTGGGAATTCGACCGTAGGATATGTCCGTCCTCTGCGGTCCGAACGTAACGCTGTCGATGAGACTCGCGCCGTCACGATCGTACAGGGCGACGGTCTCCCCTCCCGCGTCGAGTTTGAAGGCCGCGTGCAAACCGGCAGCGGCGGTGTCGCCATCGGCCCAAACGATCAAATACCCCTGGGGAGCGATCGTCGTCAGAGACGCATGGGTCGTCGGGAATCGCCACTTGGTCGGCACGGCAGGGTCATCCGTGAGATACAATCCCGCAAGATTGACCGCCTCATTGCCACGGTTGTGCAACTCGATCCAATCGTCGAACTGCCCTTGCGGATCGGCCAGAACCCGGCTATTGGACGCCAGCACCTCGTTGATTACGACCGGGACCTCGTTCGTGTTGAGCCCCGCATCAACACGGACGGAGAGAACCGACGTCGCAATGCAGACCCCAACCGTGAGAAGGCGCTTGATCCCGAGCCATGCGTTCACGTGTTCCTCCTGTCTGTCAGAACTGACCGTGCGGCGGCCTTACCCTCCGCTTTGCGAGGCGTCGAAAGCCCCGATGATGGAAACCACCTAACCCGATTCTAACAAAATCCGCGTGGATTCGTCAAATCGATGTCGCCGGTCGCCGGAACGTCATTGAGATGAGAACTCGTTCGCCTGGCTGGGCAACGCGTCGAACCGCAGCCAGGCTCGCATCCCCTCGATCGTGGCCGGACCGATGCCTTTGACCTTGGCCAGGTCTTCCGCGGAACGAAAGGCCGGGTTGAGCCCGTCCTCACGTTGCAGCCGGTCTCGCAGGGCCACGATTGCACGCGCTCGTGTCAGACCGATTCCAGGGAGGCGGGCCAGGCTGGCTGCGGAGGCGTAATTGGGATTGATTCGTCCTCCGGGCTCCCGCGGCAAAGAGCCAGCGTCCCTGCGGAAGGCCCCTGCCGCGAAGGCCAATGACAGGAGCAGGCCCGCACCGATAGCGACCTCGAAGCCGAGGGATTGGACGGCCTCCAGGCCAGGACCCTGTCCTGTCGTTCGCTTTTCCATGAAGGCACCTGACGCCAACGCGCCGGATTATCGTTTGAGCACGGACAAATGCAGCTTCTTGAGAATCTCCAGAGATTCCTTGGGACCCAGGTCCTGGGCAACCAGACCGCTGTGGGCGATCGCCCCGCCGTCGCCGTCGGAGAGGCTGCCGTAGTTGACCGCTTCGACGAACGGCTTGCTCAACGCGATTCGGTAGAACCGCTCCAGCCACTGGGCCTGATGCGACGGATCCCACTTGCGATGCCAGACGCCGGCGGCCTCGGGGGCGAACTTGCCCTTGCCGTCCTTGCTGGGGATCTCGACGTCGGTGACATACAGCGGCTTGGCGATCGGGGCGAAGCAGTCCAGGATCGAGGAGATCTGCATCATGTCCCGCAGATGAAGCCCGGTCTCGTCTTTGCCGAAACGAACCTGGAGGGCAAACGCGTCGAAGCTGGTCCCGCTCTGCACGACCATGTCCATATAGACGAAAGGCGGGATGCTGTTGGGGGTCGTGGCGTAGTACTCGCCCCAGGGGCTGGCGACCTCCACGATCCGCACCGCTCTGCTGCCGGCGGCCCGCACCGCCATGTTCGCGGCCCGAGTCATTTCCAGGATCTGCTCGAAATTGAAATTGAACTGGTTGAAAGCGTTCATGCCGCTGATGACGCACCAGCGATGGACGGTCCCTGCGTAACGGGCGACCACCTTCGAGACGAACTGATAGGCCAATTCCCGCATTTTCTCGAAGCCCATCCCCGAACGCAACAACCACTCGGGCAGATGATCCTGTGCGAAATACAGCAGCGGCCCGGCTGAGATCACGACCTTCTTCCGGCTCAGGATCCCCATGCAACTGTCGATCAGGGAGAAGTCGAAATGCCCCTGCCGGGATTCGATCTGGGCCCAATTGATCGGCAGCGTGACCGAGGCGAACGACTCCAGCAATCGGTCGGCGTATTGCGATTTGGTCAGGAGATTCGGGTCCGCGCGGCAGCCCAGACATCCACGGCCGAAACCGGGGCTCTTTCTCCGTTTGTCGAAGAGCGATTTGCCCTGTCGGACCGCCAGTTTCTCCGAGTAGATGGTGGCCTTGCGCAGCGAGGCGTCGGCCAGCACCGAAGCGGCCGCGGGATTCTTGATGCTCTGAATCGCCTTGACAAACAGGTCCTGCGAATCCTTGGCGATCTCCTCCAGACCCTCCAGATCGTCAAAAAAAGACCAGTCTTCGCGCCGATTGGTGATCTGCATGAGCTTGGAGCGGGCCAGCTCGACGTTGAAAATATAGGGCCTCTCCCGCTCGGGCAGGCAGGTCGTCGGCAGCATGATCCTGCCGAAATCCTCAATCGGCCAGAGCGCGGCCAACCCGGCGGTCTCGATGTTCGGTCGGATGCACTCGACGCAACCATCCGCAGACACGATTTTTGCGCGGCGGATGCTGATGCCGTCCGTGCCAAAGAGATAGGCGCCGGACGGGACGAAATCGGTAACGACCTTGCCGTCTCTAAAAACCTGGAATTTCACTCAACCGTCCTGATCTCACGTTCCGATTGCCACATCGCACCCCGCCAAACACCTGCGAAATGCTCCTGGCGCATTATAGCAACTGAGCGACCGCAGGCAAACCCAAAAAGCCGGTGGAAGACCGGACAAGGGGAGGCGGACCCCGGAGACTACCGCCCCGCCCTCTGGTCCAGGAAGTCCTGAAGGATGTCCGCTGCCGCCAGGGCGTCGAGCCTTTCCTTCTTCTTGGCCCGGCTCAAGTCCATCTCCAGGAGCCTCTGTTCCGCTCCGAAGCTGCTGAGACGCTCGTCCTGAAAATGGACAGGAATCCCGAGCTGTCTGCCCAGTTCCTTGCCGAAGGCCTGGACCAGCCTGGCCTGAGGGCCTTCGGTGCCGTCCATGTTCAGAGGCAGGCCCACAACGACGGCCTCAACGCCCTCGGAAGCGACAACACGCTTGATCCGCTGGATCAGCTCCTTGCGGCCCTGCACCACGGCCAAGGGGGAGGCGACGGTCTCGCTCGCGTCGCACACAGCCAGCCCGATTCTCTTCATACCATAGTCGATGGCCAGATATCTCATGGACAGGTCCGCTAGAGGAATCTTGTGCGGCCGTGTTGCTCGATCCGGTCGAGCAACTGCTTGAGCCGTTCCGTCTGGCCGGCATGACAGACCAGTGTCGCATCCGGCGTATGGGCGACGACGATGTTCTCCAGGCCGATCACCGCGATCAGGTGCCCCTTGTCCTCCGTGACGATGATGCTGTCCTTGCAGTCGAGCAATTCGCTGACACCCGCGACCACGACGTTGTTGTTCTCATCCGACTTGATGATGTCGGCCAGGGCCGCAAACGACCCCATGTCGAGCCACTTGCAGTTGAGTTCGATGGCGTGGACCTGCTGGGCTTTCTCCATGACCGCGTAGTCGATGCTGATCTTGGGCAGCTTGGGGAACCACTCCTGGAGGGTCTTTTCCTGGGCCGGCGTGTCCCAGGCGGCCGCGATGCGCCGGAGCGGCTCGATCGAGTCCGGCAGGAACTGATGGAGACTCGCCAGGATGGTCTTGGCCCGCCAGACGAACATCCCCGAGTTCCAGAAGTATTGTCCGCTCTCGATGTATTGCTCGGCGGTCTGGCGGTCGGGCTTCTCTCGGAAGGCTTCGACCGAATACACCGCGTTGCGACACCGCGGCCAATCCTTCGGATTGGCGCACTTGATGTAGCCTAGTTGCGTGCTGGGGAATGTGGGCTTGATCCCGAACGTGATCAGAGCGTCGGGGTTGCCTGTAATGAACTCGAACGCATCGTTCAGGGCCTGCTGGAGGACCTCAGGAGGTTCCAGGAGCTGATCGGCGGTCAGAATCGCCATGACGGCATCGGGGTCGTACCGGGCCAGAATGGCGGCCGCCAGCCCGATGGCGCTGGCCGTATCGCGCACAGCCGGCTCGGCAATCACATTGTGGACCGGCAAGCCGTGCAGGTTCTCCCGAACCAGATCGGCGTACCCGGCGTTCGTCAGCACCAGGACATTCCGCACATCGAAGACCGGACGCAAGCGATCGAAACAGTGGTTCAGGAGCGTCTGGCCGTCCAGAAGCTTCAGGACCTGTTTGGGTCTCTTCTGCCGACTCAAGGGCCAAAGCCGTTTGCCGGTGCCGCCGGCCATGATGACCGCATAGTTCATCCTTTGATTTCCTTATCAAGCCAATCTTACATCGAGTGTTGCGGGGGCCCTGTCAAGGACGAACCTCCCGGTGAGTTGTCGATCTCCCTGGCGAGTCTCGACCTCGTAGTCGCCCAGGAATCCATCGAAGGGAACCGATGCTTCCGCCTGAGTCCTGATCTCGGCCCGCGTCCACCATTTGCCTTTGATCAGTTCGTGCAGCCGTTCATAGGCCGGCTTCGGCGACATGTCGCTCCGGACAAGGCCCGCCGGAGCCTGCTGCCAGGCGTCCTGGTCGCTGAAGTCCCACCAGGTGATCGCCTCAACCGCGGGATGCGAAAACAGCATCGTATAGAACTCGGCGACCTGCTGTGCCTGACGTTCCTCGCCTTCAGGAGTCGTCGTCCAGCTCGAATCCAGTTTGGGCCCCGACACCACGGTCGCCTCGGTGAAATGCAGCGGAACCTCGAACCCGGCGAACCGTTCGCATACGGCCCAGGTCTGCGCCGCGCCCCAGTAGCCACCGTGCATGTGGGACTGGACGCCGATGATGTCGTACAGGCGTCTTTGGTCGGCGTCCACGAGTTGCGAGATCACCTTCTCCGCATACGCCGCGTCGGTTCGGTAGTCGTTGATGATCAGCTTGGCTGTGGGATCGGCCTTCCGGGCAATCTGGAAAGCCCCGCGGACGTACTCGCCGACTCCTGTTCTCGCGATAGCCTCCGTCAGTTTCGGCGAGTTTCGTTTTAATTCCTCGCGGTCGTAGTGCGTGGCCTCATTGACCACGTCCCAGATCCCGATGTCGCCTTTGAACCGTTCCATGCACCGGGCGATTCGCTCGAACTGCTGTTGCATGATCTCTTCAGGCGTGCCGCTGAGCCACGGCGGATCGATGTAGTTCCACGCCAGGGGGTGTCCTTTCGTGGCGACCTGGTGGTCCTTGCACCAGCGGACGATCTCGTCCGTGCGGGCATCCATCGGCCGGCCTTTCTGGCGTTCGTACTGCCACCAGTAGAAAGGCAGAGTCGCGAAGTTCAGCAGCCTGGCGAACTGCTCCGCATAGGCGGCGTTGTCCTCCGGCGTCCGACAGCGACCCAGCCTGAAGATGTTGCAGCCAAACAGGAACTTGTGCCTCATCTGACGGATGCGCAGATCGACGCCGGACGGAAGCGGCTGCCCGTCGGGCCCGAGGATCTTCAAGACGACGTTTCCCTTGCGGTTCTTCTCAATCCGCTCCTGGGCCTGTGACAGAACTACTTCATTCACTTGTGCAGAGTCTTGCCGCCGGGCGAACGCCACGTAGGGAGCCGTCATCAACCAAGCTGCTCCGCCGCCTGCGGCCTTGAACAAATTGCGTCGGTTCACACTCATGCTTTCCTCCACATGTCAATGGACACAGCCTCAGAGAGATCAGACCTGCATCGCGGAAGCTTCGTCGATCATCTTGAGCCCCATGTATCGGCAGAACTGCCCGAGTTCCTTGCGGATGTCGCCGTAGACCGTCTGACGATGGAGCCCTTGGGACCAGTTCTTCCACAGAGCTGTGATGTCGCCGTCCACCTTGACGGTGATCTTGGTCCGACAGCCCCGCTCGTGTTCGAGCCCGACGGGCGCGTCGATGATCGTGCCTGTGAAGTGCAGGATCGCGCCGGTCCCCATGCTCAGATGGACGACCAGAATGCCGTCGACGTCTTGAAGCCTGGGCTTGATCCTGGCGACCGCCTCCGCGGACGCGACGATCTCGTCGACGACGAAATCGACGTCCGCCATTTCCCCGCCCAATTTGGCGAACTGGGCTTCATAGGTGCGGATTTCGTCCTGGAAACTCAGTTTCGGCTTGGGCCAGAGTCCTTCCCTCGTACCCATGTACAGCCGGGCGACCTTGACCTTGCTCCTCCGACAGCCAGGGCTTACGAGCCTCGAGCCCGCGGCCCGCGCGCCGCCTGCGAAGAAACCGGCGCCCGCAAGATAGACGCCACTGCCCGCTGCGATCTGCAAGAACTCCCTGCAACTGACCTGTCCGGACATGACCATCCCCTTCAATAGCAGTTCCGAGGAGGAGTTCCGGAAAATGAAGAATACGTGCCTGATTCGCCATTTTCCGGGACTCCTGTTTCGACGGCTCACAACCTACATCTTCGTGAGATCGGCATATTGTAGGAGCAGGGATTTCGTCTGTCCACTGTTGAAGCTAATCGTGACGACGCTGTTGGCGCCCATATCGACGAACTTCTTGATCCGCCCGAGGCCGAAAGTCTTGTGCTTGACGAGCTGGCCCGGTTCATAGGGAGCCGTGCGGCTCTGGGCCTGGGGCTGCGGCGTCGGCGTCCTTTGCAGCGGCGCGGGCCGCCGGAGGGGCTCCACCGCCCCCGGCCTGGCATGAGGACGCTCGTCATGTTCCAGGGATTCGTGCAGCAGGCCGGGCCCGATTTCAGAGAGGAACTGCGAGGGAATCGTCCGCAGGAACTGGCCCCGGATGGTGCGGTACTGCGCGTAGCTGATGTACAGGTTCGTCTTGGCCCGCGTCATGCCGACGAAGAAGATCCGACGCTCTTCCTCCAACTCCTCAGGGCTGTTGTTGGCTCGCTCGTGGGGGAGGATTCCGTGCTCCAGACCGATGATGAAGGCGTGCTCGAACTCCAGCCCCTTGGCCGCGTGCAGCGTCATCAACGCGACCTTCTCGCCCGCGGAATCGTACGCGTCGGCGTCGCTGAACAGCGCGATCTGCTGGAGATAATCCACTAACGAAGGGGTTTCGCTCTGTTTGTCGTAGACCGCGGCGGTGCTGATCAACTCCTCGATGTTCTCCCGCGAAGCCTGCCCTTCCAGGCCGGCAGCCTTGAACGAGGCCTCCAGGCCCGTGGCGGTGAAGACCTTCTCCATCAGGGGGGCGACCTTGCCGTTCGCCTGGACAGCGAAGGCCTCCATCATCCGCACGAAGTTCTGCAGCTTGGTCTTGACGGAGTCGCCCAGACCCGCAACGCCGTCGGCATTCCGCAGCGCGTCGAACAGCGGGATGCCATTGACGCCGGCGTACTCCTGCACCCGCTCGACCGTCACCTTGCCGATTCCGCGGGCAGGCGTATTGATGATCCGCAGCAGCGCGATCTCGTCGGCCGGGTTCACGAGGACCTTCAGGTAGGCCAGGATGTCGCGGATTTCCTTGCGGCAGTAGAACTCGACTCCGCGCACGACCTGATAGGGCGTCCGGTGTCGGATAAATGCTTCCTCCAAGGCCCGGCTCATCGAATTGATCCGGTAGAAGACCGCGATGTCCCGCCCCGAGACGCCCGAAGCCAGCAGGGAACGCACTTCGCGTCCCACACCGTCGGCCTCGGCCGCCTCGTCGGCATAGCACCGGACGGCGATCCGCCCCTTGTGCGTTCGCGTCGGGATCAGACTCTTGGGCTTGCGGTTGCGGTTGCAGGCGATCAGCTTGTCGGCCGTCCGCAAAATGGGGGCCGTGCTGCGGAAGTTCTCCTCCAGTCGGATCGTGACCGCCTCGGGCCAGTCCTTCTCGAAGGCCAGAATGTTGCGGATGTCCGCACCCCGCCAGCGGTAGATCGACTGGTCCGGGTCGCCCGTGGCGCAGATGTTGCGATGGTGAACGGCGATCGCCTTGGCAAGCCGGTACTGGGCGTGGTTGGTGTCCTGATACTCGTCGATCAGCAGGTACTGAAACCGTTCCGCCATCTCCTTGCAGACCGTGGCGTTGTTTTCCAGAAGCAGGGCCACTTTCATGAGCAGGTCGTCGAAATCCACGCCGTGCCGCTCCGCCAGCAGTCTCTGATACCGGGCATACACCTTGGCCAGAGCCTGGGAAAAGTAGTCGACCGCCTGCTCTTTGAAGGCGTCGGGATCGACGAGCTTGTTCTTGAGCGTCGAGATCGCCTCCAGCATCCGACCCGGGGCAAACGCGCCGGAATCCAGATTGCAGTCGCCAATGGCCTGCTTGACGCATCGGGTCTGGTCGGCGTCATCGTAGA
This sequence comes from Sedimentisphaerales bacterium, assembly GCA_035476995.1. Classification (GTDB taxonomy): domain Bacteria; phylum Planctomycetota; class Phycisphaerae; order Sedimentisphaerales; family Anaerobacaceae; genus PLanc-01. The sequence goes on from DATIKY010000269.1 coordinate 38,410, forward strand.
TGCTGAAATTGGGGCTGATCCCCGCGGCGTCCGCGTAGCGGCGCAGGACCCGCACGCACAGGGAATGGAACGTGCTGATGTACGCCCCGCCGGAGGCGCCGAGCGAGGCCGCCCGCTGCCTCATTTCTTCGGCGGCCTTGTTCGTGAACGTGATGGCGCAGATGTTGTGCGGCCGGACGCCCGACTCGATCAGGCAGGCGATGCGATGGGTGATGACGCGGGTCTTGCCGCTGCCGGGCCCGGCCAGAACCAACAGCGGCCCGTCGCGGTGGCATACGGCTTTTCTCTGGGAAGGCGTCAGTTGTTGCAGAAGCGATGCGTCCATGACCGAAGTTCAACCCTCGAAAATGCGGACGCGTGAGCATGTGGAGACGAGGCGGCTCTTCGGCTCCCCCGCTGGGACACACCCACGCGTCACGTTCTCACTGCGTCTGTGTCTTCTGCAGTTGCTCCATCTGTCGGCGCAACTGCGCTTCGGTCTGCTCCAACTGTTTGAGAAGCTCGGGCTTCTCTCTCTCGATCCGGGCCCACAAGCTCTGGCGAACGTACAACGGATAGGCGTCACTATTCAGGAACTGACCGATCGCGTGGTATCTTAGCACCGCCATCGGGGGCAGGTCAACCCTCGGCGTGTCGCCAAATTCCCTGTTATAGTGGTCCCACACTTCCTGGGCGAACCGCTCGTTTCCCGCGGCCGCGTCGTCCTCGTAGAACGCGTAAAGACGATAGGCGTTGATCAGAAGCAGCACGACCTGCTCGCTGGCGTCGTGGATTCCGATGCTTTCGAGTTCCTCCCGGAGACGGAACTTCACATACTGTTCCAGCGAGACTTTGAATTCGTCGAACGTGTATCGAGCCTGAAGCTTTCGGTAGATGCCCAGGGCTTCGTTTCTCAAGCCTGCCTGGTAGAACGACAACACGGCGTTCTTGAGCATGTTGCGATAGCCGTTGTCATAGGCCTCGAAGCGGCCCCGGTCCTCCCCGTACTTGGCCATCACGTCCATCGCGGCCTTGTTGTAGGAATTGAAGATCCGCAGATCCGGGCCCAGAAAGATGGCCTTCTCTCCCGGGGCTCCCGTATTCGGATCAGGCGGCCCCTGGGTGATGAGGATATGGCCGTAACGGAAGAGGTTCTGCAGGCTGTGCAAGACCATCCGATCGGTATTGACTTCGTGCGAGCCCAGTTCGCGATCCTTCTGCTGAACTGCGATGTCGAGCGCTCTGATGGCCCAGTAGATGGCGTGGCTGTCCGGATGACGCCAGTCGAAGGGGTAATGCTTGTTCGGATCGGCATAGTCGGTCGGACCGTACCGCAACCCCACCTGGAGCATCATCGCAGGGTCCAGTTTCCATTCATGCCGAAGCTGATAGCCCTTGGCGAACAAATCGAACCTTCGAAGGGCAGGGGTTCCCCGATACGCTTCAATCACTTCGGCCGCCGCGGGCTTGAACCGCTGGGGATTCTGCCGCAAAGACAGATAATTCTTCACCGTGTCGGCCTCCGAGGCAAACTTGTCGTCGGCAGCCCGAAGGACCTGGAGAAAAGAGACGAGGTTCGGATCGCTCCGGATCGCCGACCACTCGACAGGCGTCGCGATCAACGCCTCCAGATATCGGTTGTCGTTGCGACGCAGGCCGTTGTCTGCGGACTCCAGCAGCGGTCCGATCTCGTCGGCGAACTGGAGCTTGTAGTACTCGTGGGCATCGTCGGAAACACCGCCCATCTTGTGCTGGAAGATGCGGCCCAGCTCGCGATAGAGAGCAATGGACTTGGGATTCAGCGGGATGCCCTCGTCGCGCAGAAGCTCATAACCGTTCTTGACCCAACGCCACCGCTGCTCGGGCTGCGTCGCCGGGATGGCGACGGAGATGTTGTAGGCCATGTTCCAGGCGTGGAATTCCCAGACCGCCGCAAACCGAGGCTGCAGCTTCGTGATCCATTCGGCGATCTGTCTGGCGTCGAAGAACTGCCCCTCTTCCTTGAGCCTGTCGGCGCGCATCCAGAGGATGTTCACGATCAGGCCGCGAAACGCGCCCAAGGCCACGGTCGCAAAAGCCAGGGAAGGCGGAGCGTTCTCCACGACCGCGTTGCTCACGAGCTTGAGTTCCTCCCGCTGCGCATTGATCCGGTCGAGCTGCGACCCCGCTGCAAACAGCGAGGCCCCCGCCGTCACCGCACAAACCAATAAGACAATGAAATCACGCGTCCGCATCGCCCGTTCTCACCTGCGCTCCATGCGCCTTTCCACCGCTACACCACGACTTTCGCCAGTTCCCGGAAGCTGAAGATCACCAGCGACAGGACCAGCAACAACGCCGCCTTCAGACAGACCATGATCAACGCCACCTCGCCGATCAGTCGCCAGGAGATCAGACGGGCCGGGATGAGGTACTGCGTCGGATTGTAGGAATCGAACCGCGGCAGAAGCCGCATCAGGTTCTGAATCGTGTACGTGTAAATCCTACCGACGTTTTCGCTCATGTATCCGAAGGACTCGACGAAAAATCCGCTGGCGGCGCCCATCACGAAAATCACCAGACAAAAGAGGATCGCCACAGGGAACGACAGGAAACTGGCGGCCATTACGCCTAGGCAGGCCAGGAACACCAGGCGGAACAGGATCAGCAGCCCGGCCCGGACATAGTTCGCCAGGAAGGAGTCCGCTTTGTACAACACTTCCAGGCCGTCCTCGATCGGAAATAGGACGGTCGTGTCGTTCAGGGGCGGATTGATGAAGGCCACCGCCAAGTATCCGTCCCGGGCAACCGCCCTCGCGGGCACCTCGATCTCCCGGAATTTCCTCACCGGGTCCCGGCGAGGGGCCACCCGATAGACCGGCGTATCGACGGGAATCCCGGTCTTGAGTCCCCGCAGGTCGCCGATCCGCCAGTCGCCGTACACCTGCTCGTCCGCCGGGGTCACCGACACGTCGTACTTGAACCGGATGAACAGGCTCTGCGTGTTGGGGTCTGTTGGCCGAACGTTCTGGAACTCCCAGACCAGCATCTGGCCGATCGCGGAGGCTCGCCTCTCCAGTTGGATGCGATTGGTCAACAGCTTCTTGATCTCCGCGGGAGCATAGTTCGGATACAGAACCACCAGCTTGTCTTCCTTCTCGAGCCAGCGATACATCTCGTCGACTTCCTTGCTGACGTCGATCAGCGGCGGGACAAGGCTGGCCCGCGCAGTGAAGAATTCGCTCTGGATCTGCGCCCGTTCCTCCTCAGAGGTTGTGATGAACCGAGGCATCAGAACGATCACGCCGTAGACGATGCCCAGAAACAAAGTCAACAGCGCGACATCGAGCACGACCACGCCCAGGAACTTGCCCAGGATCAACTGGTATCGACGGATCGGCTTGGTCACTACCGTATAGATCTGCCGCTGCTCGATGTCGCTGGTGATCGAGTAGATCGCGACGGTGATCGTCAGCAGGCTCAGCAACAGGCTCGTCAGCGACATGCCATAGGCGACAAACGTCTGGAGGCGTCCTTTGAGCGTGCCGTCGCCGGTTGCGGTCGCTCCCATAACCGGCAGAAGCACCAAAAGCAGCACGATAAACACCGCCGCGACCTTCATGCGCACGGCCTGCCGAATCGTATTGGTCGCCACGGCCCAGACCCTAAGCATGGCCGCCGCCCTCTCTCGGATCTTCGGTGGACCTGGTCGTCGAGCCGTCGGGCGGTCTCTCGTCTGTCAGTTCCTCAATGATCCTCTTTTTGGTCTTCTCCTGACGCACGGACGTTTCAGACACGGCCTCCACTCGCTCGGTCTTGGCCACCGCAGCGGGTGCCGCCGACTGCGTCAATTTGCTGAGAAGACCCTTGTTCGGCTGCGGCACGACCGTCTCGCGAGGTGCAGGCTTCTCCGTTCGGACCGGGCCGGACTCGACCTTCTCGGAAACCGACGCCGCCACGAGTTTGTCCAATACGGCCTCTTGCCCGCTCTTGGCCGCGAGGAAGTCGCCGATCTGCATCGTGCTGACCGCCCCGCTGGTCGGCGTGGCCTGCTGCTGCGCCTGCACCACCGTGTTGATGAAGAACGTTTCCAGCCGCTCCATGGGCGAGGAGATCTCGCACTCGGCGTGCTCCTTCTTGAGCAACTCGCGGATCCGCTCGGCCGTGGCGTCGCTGATCGCATCCGTGACGATCTGACGCTTGTTTGTCTTCTGGAGCAGGTCCTTGACGCGTCCGAGCGCCTGGACTTTGCCGCCGTAGAGGATCGCGATCCGGTCGCAGACGTCTTCGACGTCGGCCAGCAGATGGCTGCACAGCAGGACGGTCTTGCCCCGCTCGGCCAGCTTGGCGATCAAATCCTTGATCTGTCGCGTACCGATGGGGTCCAGACCGGTGGTGGGCTCGTCGAGGATCAGCAGATCGGGATCGTTGATCAGAGCCTGCGCCAATCCGATGCGGCGGGCCATACCCTTGGAATACGTTCCGACGGGCCGGCTGGCCACCGCCTTAAGACCCACCATCTCCAACAGGGCCTCGATTCGCATCTCGCGCGTCTTGGAATCGAGACCGAAGAGCCGGCCGTAGAAGTCCAGCGTCTCTCGCGCGTTCAGGAACCGATAGAGGTACGACTCCTCCGGCAGGAACCCGATTCTGGCGCTGATCTTGGGACCGGTGGCGTCGCCACCGAGCATGAGGGCGTGCCCTTTCGTCGGATGCAGCAGGCCCAGAAGCATTTTGATCGTGGTGGTCTTGCCTGAGCCGTTGGGACCCAGCAGGCCGAAGACCTCGTTCGGCCGAATCTGCAGATTCAGATCGTCCACCGCGTAGACCTTCGCCCGGCCCCACCAGTCGGAGAAGACCTTCGTCAGTGCAACTGTCTCTATGGCGTAATCCATGATTTCCCTTGAGTATAGGACCTATGGGACCTATGGGACCGATAGGACTTACGATGCTGCCGCGGGACCCGTCTGGGGCTCGTGGTCGAGCTCCTCGCCCTGGCGGAACAGGCGGGCGCTGTTGAACACCACCACCAGGGAACTGGCGAAATGCAGGAATGCCGCGACCGCCGGCGGCACGAACTTCGACAGCGAAATACCCAGCACGATGAAGAGAATCCCGAAGGCCAGGTTCTGATTGATGACTCGCCGAGTCTTGCGCGAGACCTCGACCAGGAACGGAATCCGCCGCAGGTCGTTGTTCATCAGGGCGATCGACGCGGAGTTGATCGCCACGTCGCTGCCGGCGGCGCCCATCGCGATGCCCAGGTCGCCGGCCGCCAGAGCCGGAGCGTCGTTGATGCCGTCGCCGACGACCACGACGGTGTGCCCTTCCTTCTTGATCTGCTCGACCACCGCGAGCTTGTCCTGCGGCAGGCACTGGGCTTTGTAGTCCGTGCAGCCCAGTTCGCCTGCGACGCGATTGGCGACCTCGCTGCGGTCGCCGGTGAGCATGGTGACGCGTTTGACGCCCATGTCCACCAGGGAGGCGATGGCCTGCTGGGCTTCCGGGCGGGTCTTGTCCTGCAAACCGATCCAGCCGATGCAGCGTTTGTCCTTCGCGACGTACAGCGTGCTGAAACCCTGTTCCTCGTGCAACCGGGGGTCGGAGACGTTCTTCGTGTCGATCCCGTTCTCGTTCAGGAATGTCTCGCGACCAACCAGGATGCGGGACGAGTTGATCTTTGCGGTGACTCCCTTGCCCGGCGTCTCCTTGAATCCCTCCGACGCCGGCAGGGACAGGCTCGCTTCCCTGGCCACTTCCTGCAGCGCCCGCGCCGCCGGATGCTTGCTCATCTGCTCGGCCGCCGCGGCGTCCGCCAGCAGATCCGCCGGCTCGACCCCCTCGGCGGGCGTCAGCTTGGTCACGTAGAGCCGGCCCGTGGTCACGGTGCCCGTCTTGTCGAACACCAGGGCCGTCATCTTCCCGGCCACTTCGAGGTACGAGACATCCTTGACCAGGATGCCAAGCCTCGCCGCGGCCGAAATCGCGGCCACCATGGCGGTCGGAGTGGCAAGAATTATCGCACAGGGACAGGAGATCACGAGGATCGTGATCGCCTGGTCGATGTTCCGGGTGAAGACCCAGACGATGGCCGCAATCATCAGGATCGTCGGCACATACCAGGCGATATACCGGTCGATGATCCTCATGACGGGGATCTTCGTGTGCTCGGCCTGGATGATCAGCGACTGGACCTTGCCCAGCGTGGTGTCCTTGCCGGCCTTGGTGACGCGGATGTCGAGAGCGCCGGTGAGATTGCTCGTGCCGGCAAAGACCTGCATGCCGGGCACCTTGTCGACCGGCAGCGACTCGCCTGTGATCGTCGCCTCGTTTACGGAACTCATGCCGTCGTAGACCTCGCCGTCGGCCGAGACGTTGTCGCCCGGCCGGACGCGGATGCGGTCGCCCGCTTTGAGCTCGCTGACCTTGACTTCGCGTTCCTTGCCGTCCGGATCGATCAGGTTGGCCTTGACGGGAGTCAGGCGGATCAGCGACTCGATCGACGCCCGGGCTCCCAGCGCCGTTCGGGTCTCCACCAGTTCGCTGAGCAGCATGAAGAAGCCGATGAGTCCGGCGGCCACGTATTCGCCGATCGCGAACGCCGCCACGATGCCCAGGGCCGCCAGCTCGTCCATGTGCGACTCGCCGCGAATCAGGCTGGCGATTGCATGGATGACGATCGGGGCCCCCAGCAGGATCGCGCCGAGCATCGCAAACAGCTCCGTGTTGAAGCTGTTGGCCCCGTAGAAAGCCTTGCCGATCCCGCTGTTGATCAGCAGGACGCCGCCGGCCAGCGTGCCCAGGAGGGCCACGCTCACGCGGACCTGTTTCTCACGGGTCTGTTCGGTACCGAAGTCATCCTGTAAGTGCAGGTGCTGATGCGCCATAGCCTTGTTCTCTCATCGAATCTTCTGTTGCGGGCCGCCGAAGCGGACCCAACCTATCCATTGTCCCATGCGTCCTACCGGGCGTCCTTGGGCTTGAGCTTGTTGTCCCGGTTCAGCAGGATCCGTATCTCGCGGTCCCGATCCGTGCCGCAGCTGGCCAGAAGGAACTTCTCGTCGGCGTTGTTGAGGATTTCTTCCATGGCCGCCAGGTACCGCTCGCGCGCCACGAGTCGGGGCCGCTTCCTGTACTCCGGCAGGATACTCGCCAGATAACTGGCGCTGGCCCTGGCGGCCTCCACCACCTTGGTCTGGTAGGCCTGAGCCTGTGCGATGGCCTGCTGCGCGTCGCCGGTGACCTGGGACCACAGTTCCTCCCGTTTCTGGGGATCGTAGTGGGGATCGAGGATCGCCTCACAAAGCCTGTGAGCGACCTGACCGCCGGTCTTGTTCAGAGTCGTCTCGGCGTACGTCCGGGCCTGCGTGACGGTCTGATCGCTCTGCTGACGGGCCGCCACGTAAGCCTCGAACGCCTCGTCGATCTGCATGGGCCACTTGGCGCTGACCAACTGCATCTGCACGACGCGAATGCCGCTCTCCAGCGCGTCCAGCTTCCGCTGCACGAACTGCTGGACCCGTCGGGGAATCGTATCGACGCTCTGAAGAGCGTCGTCGATCGTGTAGTGGACCATCGCCGTGACGATGGCGTCGTCGACCACGCTGCGAAGCAGCGGCGCGATGTTGTCGATCATGACGTCCGAGTAAATCTCGCCCGGTTTGACATCCCGCACGTGCACGTTGCGGAAGAACTGCTCGACGTTGCTGATCTGGTAGTTGATCTGCCACTTCGTGTGGACGATGCTGTAGTCGCCGCCCTCGACTTCCCGCACAGACGGCTGGCCAACCGCCGCGGGCCCCTGGGCCGCCACGGCCTGGCTCCGCGTCAGGCAGTATCCTTCCACCATCGGATCGAGCTTGTCGGCCCGGAAGTTCCTCGGCTTGACGCCGCCGCCCAGGATGTCGTCGCGGGTTTCCTTGTACCAGAAGGTGTTCACGGGCAGGTTGATGTTCTTCTCGACCGGGATTTTGATCAATTCGTCGATCGGATACGGGAACACCCAGTGAGCCCCCGGCCCCAGAATCGCCTCGTCGCCGATGCCCTGGATCTTGCCGAACCGCAAAACCAGTCCCCGTTCGTCGGGCCCGACCGTCCGGAAGCCCGACGCCAGGAACGCGACGATCAGAACGATCATGATGACCTTCAGAATCGTGAAGCTGATATGAAGGGCGTCCGAGAGGGATTTGCCGGCCGCATCGAGCTGGTCGCTCGGGCCCGCTCGCTCGGGTGTCTGTCCGGGGGCAGCGTCGTGATCGTGTCCTTGTTTGTGTCCTTGTGCCATGGCTCTTTCGCTCGTTTGAATGCAGTCCTTCGGCTACTTTGCAGACCCTTCCGTTCCCAGAGACGGCAGACCCATCAGAAGGCTGAACGGCTCGGCGTTCGTCGGAATGACGATCGTCGTGCGTTCTTTCAGAGTCTGCCTGAGAGTCTCCAGATTTCGCAGGAAGATCGCCAGATTCGGGTCCGCCTCCAGCATCTCATAATACCGGGCCGCGTCGGCGTCGCCCTGGCCTCGAATCTCCTTGGCCCGTCCTTCCGCCGCGTCCAGCAGGATGTCCCGTTTCTTGTTGGCGTCGGCCCGGATCTGGGTGGCGATCGCCACGCCCTCGGACGTGATGGCGTCCGTGCGGCCCTGACGCTCGGCTTTCATCCGCTCGAAGACCTGCTTCGTGACGTCTTCGCTGACCTTGAGCTGCTTGATGCCCAGCGTCTTGATCTCGATGCCGTACTCGGCCAGCACCGGCCCTTTGAGGTCCGCGAGCATCTCTTCCTGAATCTCGTCGAATTGGATTTTCGAGGGGTCGTTGTTGACGAACTCCCCGAAGGAGTGCTGGCCGATCACGCGGTTCTGCGTGTCGTTGATGTGGTTGCGGAGCTTGCTCTCGGCGTTGGCTTCGGTCTTGACCGCGTTGAGGAACTTCAACGGCTCGGCCACCCGCCAGACGATGTACGTATTGACGATGATCGGGACGTTGCCTCGCGTGGTCGTTTCCGCCAGTTGCGCCGCCTCCAGCACTCTCATGCGGGAATCGAACTTGTGAACCTGCTCGATGGGCGTGGGCCACTTGAAATACAACCCAGGCTGGGTGACCTCGCGGACCGGCTTGCCGAACCGGGTCACGAACCCCGATTCGGTCTCGCGGACCTGGAAGGTCACGAGATAGACGATCATCACGAGAGAAATGACGGCAATCAGTATCGGAATCGCTATGTTCTTCATTGTCCACCGGTCTCCTGTACGCCCGCAATCTCACTCAACAGACTCGTATCCAGCTTTTCCTGCAGTTCTATAATGATGACCTGGCGGTCATTCGGGTCGCCGGCCACCACGTATTTGCGGATGTTCCTCATCGCCTCTTCGAGCGCCACGGCCCGCTGCTCGCACTTGTAAATCTCCGGCGCGGCGCGATACGCCTGGATCTGGCCGGCGAACCGCTTGCCCGTCGCCTCGGCCAGCGTCGCCTGGCGGAAACGGTAACTCTGGGCCTCGCTGAGAATGCGGAAGATGTCGCCGCGGGACTCGTTGAGCAGAGCGGCGTCGAACTGCTCGCCCAGGCGTTTGACCTCGTCGGAAAGCCCTTTGCGCTGGGCTTCCTGGTACTGCGAGGCCAAATCCGCCAGCCGGGAGGCCCGCGACACCGAACCGGCCAGGGTGGTGAGGTTTCGATTCCGCTCCGCCTCGGCGGCCAACACCAGCGCCTGCTTGGCCTGCACCGCGCCCACAACCGCCTGGAAGTCCGGCACCACCTCGGCCGGTGGATGGATGCCCTGCAACCCGACGAAGGTGATCTCAACGCCAAGACCTTCGGCGTCGGCGGCCCGCTGGATGCGCTCCGTCAGAGTCTGCTTGGCATTGGTCCGCCCCACAGCCAGGAGGTTCTGATCGCCACCCCCTTCGACCTCGACGTTGGCGGTGGAGGCCAGACGAACCAGTTCGCGATAGCAGATGCCCTCCAGAAGCTTGCCTGGATTGCTGTGCCCGTAGACATAGGCGAGAAGATCCTTGATCCGGTACTGGACCGGCATGTTGACCTTGACCAGGCTGACCGGGACGGCGCCTTCGGGGGGTCCTTCCGTGACATCCGCAGGCGTATATCGCGCCGCCACCATCAAGTCATGCTCCTGCTCGTAATGGGTCTGTCCCCACAGAAGTCTCGTTTCGGGAAGCGCGATTCCGTTGGCGTCCACCTTGGGCACATACCCGATGTGCAGTTCCATGACCAGACCGGTGGGGTGCAGATACGCGATGTCCATGGGCCAGGGGAGCTTGAAGTGCAGCCCCGGACCGATGTGACGAACCTCTCCGTCCGCGGTGGTCGGCCGGCCGAACCGCTCGACGATCCCTTCCTCGTTCGGACCGACGATCACGATGCAACTGGCCAGATAGAGCGTCGCGGCCGAGAACAGGACCAGGGGGATGATCGCCTTCTCCAGCAGCTTGTAGAACCAGGTTTGGGACACCTGGAATCCGAACTGGTAGTCCATGGCCGTGGCCACGCTGCGGAAGATGCCGCCGGGTTCGTTGATGACGCCCAGGAGCCGGCTGTCGAACGCCGCCCGGCTGTACTGGCCTTTGAGGTGCGGCCGATAGATGTCGAAGACCAGGTTCAGGGCCGTCTCGGCGCCCAGGATGATCAGCAGGATCGGGACTGCGTAGCTGACGATGGCAATCAGGGGCGAAATCTGAAAATGCAGCAGGGCCAGGGCAATCGCCAGCACGAAGCACAGGACCGCCAGCCCCAGGAAGAAACTGCCGCCCGCCCGCAACGGTTTCCACCGCGGCTCGGCCGACATTCCGGTGGCGTACCGCGACAGGAGGAACCCCATGAACGCGATGGCTGTGGCGACGATCGCACAGACCAGCGGCTGCTGGGTCTTGACGTCGGCTCCTGATGGGATGCCTTTGAGCAGGTAGAGGCCGATCCCGATCTCGTAGACAGCGATCAATGCGGCGAAAACCGGGATGAACCATTTCTCCAGGACATCGAGCCGGCGCTGGGCGGCCGCCAGCAGCGCCGCTGTCTCGCCCTTCTGGAAGATCGTGGCCGAGCTCTTCTCCCGGGCGAGCTGGCTCATGTCGAGCTTCTCCTGCTCGGCGAGGCTTCGCTGGTGGAACTGGATGGCCAGCACCAGCCAGATCAAGGCCGCGGCGAGCGACTGCCATCCGACGGCCGACAGAGCGTAGAACCCGCTCCACCGGCCCAGCAAGAACGCGATGCCGAAAAAGACCAGGCTGAGAACCATCGCAACCCATGCGACCTGTTCGGGGCGTTTCGACGATACTGTCATTGGCGATTCAGCTCCAGCAGTGAACCAAAATCCTGCTCATCCAGTAGTACCGGGTACCGGATCAGATCCTTTACAAAAAGGGAATCCGGCACTATAACACCGAAAACGACTCTCGTGTAGAGACAATCGTGAAAAAAAGTCGTCGCAATCGGGTGTCAAACACAAAGTTCGGCAGGCCGGCAATACCTTGGGTGACTGATGAACAAGCTGCTTACGATCGCCAAGAACACCTTCGTCGAAACCCTTCGCCAACCCGTCTACGCCGTCATCATTGCAGCAGCCTTGCTCCTGTTCCTTCTCAGTCCGGCGCTCTCCATGTACACCATGGACGACGACAACAAACTGCTGCGAGAAATCGGGCTCTCTACGCTGTTCCTGACCAGCTTGTTCGTGGCAATCTTCTCCGCTTCGGGGGCCGTCTCCATCGAAATGGAGAACAAGACGATCCTCACGGTGCTGACCAAGCCTGTTCAGCGTCCGATATTCGTACTGGCAAAATTCCTCGGCGTGGCCGGAGCCGTCGCCTTGGCGCACTATCTATGCACCATCGGCGTACTGATGACCATCCGGCACGGCGTCCTGTCCACCGCCTCGGACACCCATGACTGGACGGTCGTCGGCTCGGCGGCCACCGTCGCCCTTGTGACGGTTCTGCTCAGCGCCTTCTTCAATTACACCTACGACTGGAAATTCACCTCGACCGCGGTGGTGGTCGGCACCATCCTGGCGACCTTGGCCATGGTGTTCCTGGCCCTGATCGATCGCGACTGGCAGTTCAACCCGGCCAAGAACGGGTTCGACCGACTCGACGTCTACGCCGCAATCCTGCTGTTTCTGGCGGCCATGGTGATCGCGGCGATCGCGGTAGCCATCTCCTCCCGCTTCAACGTCATCGTCACCCTTTCGGCCTGCATCGGCGTATTTCTGCTCGGCCTGATCAGCGACTGGGTGTTCGGGCGGTACGCCGACACCCACCTGTGGGCGCAGGCGGGCCGTTATCTCGTCCCGAACCTGCAGGTGTTCTGGATCAGCGACGCGATCTATGAAAACAGCGTGGTCCCGTTCCGATACATCCTGACGGGGGCCTCCTACGCGATTACCTATATCATCGGGATCCTGGCCGTGGCGGTCGCCCTGTTCCAGCGAAGACAGATTGCGTAGGGACGGACGGACCGCGATCAGTGGAATTCACCGGTGGGTTGTTAGATATTCCTGAGACACTCACATGCGGGCCGGAACGTCCAGGATCACTGCAGTTTCGTCGCACTCGTCCTGTTTCGGACAGCGGGCGCAGTCACTCCAGACCTTCATGGGCAGTTCCTCTTTCTTCACAACCGTGAACCCCACCCGTTCGAAGAACCTCGGTTCCAGGGTCAGCGCGAAGACCCGCGGGACCCCGAGAGCCCGCGCCTGATCCAGGGCCGCCGTGACCAGCGCCATGCCCACCCCCTTGCCATGTTCTTCCGCCGTGACCGCCAGCGACTTGACCTCCGCCAGATCGGACCAGATCACCTCCAGCGCGCAGCAGCCGATCAGCCGACCGTCCCGCTCGGCCACGAGAAACGTCTGGAGATTCTCGTAGATCTCGGCCATGGATCGAAACAGCATCTTGTCGTGCTCGGCATAGAAGTTGATCAGCGAGCAGATCGACCTGGCGTCCTGGATTCTTGCGTTGCGAACTTTCATGGGCCTGAGTATACTGCGTTGGTAATATGATTTCAACGGTGTTCGCCCGCAAACGCAGCCTGCGATCGGGGGCAAAAAACGAAAAAACAGTGGAAAAACGAACGACACACACTACAATGACGCCGGTTTGTGTTCGGTGGCCCAGGATTGCATGAAGTTCATATTGATAGACAAGATCGTTTCGCTCGAAGAAGGCAAGACACTGACCGCAGCCAAGTGCGTGTCGTTGGCCGAGGAATACCTGGGGGATCATTTCCCCACGTTCCCCGTGCTGCCGGGAGTGTTGCTGTTGCAGGGGCTTGTCGAGTCCGCGAGTTGGCTGGTCCGCAAGACCGAGGGGTTCGTTCACAGCATGATCCTCCTGCAAGAGGCCAAGAACGTCAAGTACAAGAGTTTCCTGGCTCCCGGGTCGCGGATCGAATATGCGGTGCAGGCCAAGACCCTCGAGGAGAACGTCAGCAGCTTTGCCGGCTGCGGGATCGCCGACGGGGAGAAGATCCTCGAAGCGAGGTTCGGCCTGCGGCATTTCAATCTGGCGGACCGCGGTTCGGCAATGGCTGCCGTGGACGCTCAGGTGATTGAAGCGATGAAGAACCGCTACAGCCTGCTCACGCAGCAGGGTTGATCGAGGTAGTGAAAAGGACTTTCAGAAGGAACTGACCGGAGGTAGCAGCAACCATGACCATGAGTCGGGATGAAATTTTCCAAAAAGTTCAGGAAGTTCTCGTGGACGCGCTGGGGGTGGACGACGACGAGGTTACGGCCGACGCTACGCTCATGGGCGACTTGGGCGCCGAGAGCATCGACTTCCTGGATATCGTGTTCCGCCTGGAGAAGGCGTTCGGGATGAAAGTGCCGCGCGAGGAGCTGTTTCCGGTGGAAGGGTTGCTCAACAACGCCGATCTGGTCAGCAACGGCAAGCTCACGGACAAAGGGCTCGCCGAGCTGCGGACGAGGGTTCCGCACACGGATCTGAGCGAGTTCGAGAAGAACCCTGACATCAACAAGCTGGCGGACCTGTTCACCGTCAACGCCATCGTCACCTATGTCGCAACCCGCCTGAACGCGGCGTAACGACGGACCGGGCTGCAGCATGCGTTGGATCTGGATCGACAAGTTCGTCGAGTTCGAGAGCGGTCGCCGCGCGGTGTCCGTCAAGAACGTCACGATGGCTGAGGAACACCTGCACGACAACATCCCCGGCTTTCCCATGATGCCGGAGTGCTTGATGATTGAGGGCATGGCCCAGACCGGCGGGATCCTCGTCGGCGAGGCGCGCCGTTTCCAGGAGAAGGTCGTGCTGGCCAAGGTCAGCAAAGCGGTCTTCTTCGACTACGTCGTGCCGGGCGACAGCCTTCGAATCGAGGCTCGGCTGGAGTCGATCACGCCGGAAGCGGCGACCACGAGCGGTCGGATCACACGGGCGGACCAGTTGATCGCGGAGATCGACCTGATGTTCAGCCACGTGGACCAGAACCTGGCGGGCAAGAAGTTTCCGAAGGACAATTTCGTGTTCACGGGCCTGTTCACCTCCCTCCTGCGGGACATCGCCCTGAACCACGTCCGGCCGGAGCCGCAGAAGATGGAGTCCGGGGGATGACATCGGCGCGCGTCGTCATTACGGGGCTCGGAGCCGTCAGTCCGTTGGGGTTGACCGTCGATGAGATGTGGGCGGGCCTGACCGCCGGACGGTGCGGAATCGCCCGGATCCAGGCGTTCGACCCGACCGGCCTCCCCTGCGAGTTGGGAGGCGAGGTTCCCCCCTATCGAATCCAGGATCACGTCCCCAAGGCCATGCGCAAAGCGGTCAAGCTGATGTGCCGGGACATCGAGTTGTCCGTCCTCGCGGCCAGAGAAGCGGTGGCCTCCAGCGGTTTGATCACCAAGGGAATCGATCCGGAGAAGGTGAACGTCGATCCGACGCGGTTCGCGATCAACATGGGCGCGGGCATGATCAGTTGCGACCTGGAGGAACTGGGTCCTGCGACCGCGGTCAGCGTCACCGACGGGCAGTTCGACCTCCACAAGTGGGGCCAGGACGGAATTCGACAGATCACCCCCCTGTGGCTGCTCAAGTACCTGCCCAACATGCTGGCCTGCCACATCGGGATCATCCATGACATTCAGGGTCCCAGCAACACGATCACCTGCGCCGAGGCCTCGTCCCACCTGGCGATCGGGGAAGCCGCCCAGATCATCGCCCGCGGCAACGCCGACGTCGCGCTGGCCGGCGGCGCCGAGGCGAAGATCAATCTGATGGTTATGGTCCGCCAGAACCTGCTCTGCCGGGCAGTCGCGGGCCGCAACGACGCGCCCGATACGGCGTGTCGCCCCTTCGATGCCCAAGCCGCCGGGGCGGTCTTTGGCGAAGCTGCCGGCGTTCTCACGCTGGAGAGTCTCCACCACGCCCGGTCGCGAGACGCCGGAATCCTGGCGGAGATCGTCGGGATTGGGCAGAGCCACAGCGTTCATCCGGCGTATGCGCGAATGGAACCGGACGGCGCAGGAATCCGCATCGCCGTCGAGAAGGCCATGGCCGACGCCGGCATCGGCCCGGAAGATCTGGACTTGATCGTCCCGCACGGGACGGCTGTACCCCAGGACGACCTGGCGGAGTCGCGAGGGCTCGAAGCCGCCCTCGGCTCGGCGGCCCGGCGTATCCCGACGTGGCCGACCAAGGGCCAGTTGAGCACCACGGGAGCCGCCGCCGGGGCGCTGGACGTCGTTGCCGTCGTACGGGCCATGAACGAACGTCTGATCCCGCCGGCGAAGAACTTCACGCGCCCGGTCGAAGGATGCAATCTGAATATTCTGACGGAACGTCGGCAAGGCGCGATTCGTCACGCTTTGTGCTGCAGCCACACGTTCGGCGGCCAGACCGCCGCGGTGGTGCTGAAGTCCTTCGAGGGAGGCGCAAGGCAGTAGATGAAAACGTCCGAAACACGCGAACGGGTGGTCGTTACGGGGATGGGCGTCGTCTGCCCGCTGGGCCACGACGTGGGCGCCATGTGGGAGGGAATCCTGTCCGGCCGCAGCGGTGCCAATCGGACCACGATCTTCGACGCTTCGACGTTCCCCACGACGTTCGACGCCGAGGTCAAAGGGTATGACTTCCGCAAGCACATCCGGCATCCGGAACTGCACGAAGGGTGCAGCCGGGGGTCCGCCTTCGTGCTCGGCGCCACAGCCCAGGCCTGCAAGCAGGCGGGAATCGAGGCGGAGACCGCCCAGCCGACCGACGGGATCGACCGCACGCGAATGGGAATCTATCTTGGCGCGGGCGAGGGATCGTTGGACAACGAGTCGTTCTTCGGATGCATCATCGCCGGTTGGGACGCCGAGCAACAGCGGATGGTCTGGCCTCGAAGCACCCGGGTCGCGATGGACCGGATGACGGCTGTGCGGGAGCTCGAACAGGAGCCCAATATGGCGGCCGGTCACACCGCGATGCTGACCGGCGCGCGGGGACCTGTGCGAAGCTGCCTGACAGCTTGCGCCGCCAGCACGCAAGCCGTGGGCGAGGCCTGCATGATCATCCGTCGGGGCGACGCCGACATCATGATCGCCGGCGGGGCCCATTCGATGATCCACCCCCTGGGCATCACCGGCTTCAATCTGCTGACCGCTCTGTCGCGGCGAAACGACAGTCCCGAGACGGCTTCTCGCCCGTTCAGCGGCAGCCGGGACGGGTTTGTCATCGGGGAAGGCGCCGCGATCCTGATTCTGGAATCGCTCGCCAGCGCCCGCAAGCGAGGGGTCTCGATCTTTGCCGAGATCGCCGGCTACGGTTGCAGTTCCGACGCCTTCCGCATAACGGACATGCACGAGGAAGGCCGGGGCGCCGTCCTGGCGATGCACGCCGCGCTGGCGGACGCCGGCCTGACAACCGACGACATCGACTACGTCAACACCCACGGCACGAGCACCGCGGAGAACGACTCCATCGAGACGCTGGCCATCAAGACCGTGTTCAAGGACCGGGCCCATCGGATCCCGGTCAGCAGCATCAAGAGCATGCTCGGGCATCTGATCGGAGCGGCGGGCGCCGCCGAGATCATCGCCTCGGTCCTGGCGATCCGGGAGGGCGTCGTGCCCCCGACCATGAACCTGCACGATCCCGATCCCAAGCTGGACCTGGACTACGTGCCGAACGCGCCGCGGAAGATGCCGATCAACACGGTGATGAAGGAATCGTTCGGCTTCGGCGGCCAGAACAACGTCGTGATCTTGAAACGATTCCGTGAAGAGACTTAGGAACAGGGTCCCATAGATCCTATCCGTCCGATACGTCCTATCGCAGCGAGGCAAACGGTTATGATCGATATCAAGCAAATCCGCGACAATCCGAATCTGTATATTGAGGCGGCCAAGAACAAGCGAATCGGCGTCGACATCCAGAAACTGCTGGAGATCGACGTCCGGCTCAAAGACATCAAAGCCCGGCTCCAGGACATCGCCACCGAGAAGAACCGGGTCGGTAAATCGATCCCGAAGCTTTCGGGCTCCGAGCGAGAAGCGGCGCTGGCGAATCTGGCGGCCTTGAAACCGCAGGAAGAACAGCTTCTGGAGGAAGCGAAGGTCTCGCAGCCGGAGTTCGACGCATTGCTCCTGGAAGTGCCGCAGCCGGCCGATCCGGATGTCCCCGTGGGCAAGGACGACACGGAAAACGTCGAAGTCCGACGGGAAGGCGAGGTCCGACAGTTTGGCTTCGAGCCGAAAGACCACGTCCAACTGGGCCTGGCTTTGGACATGATGGACATCGAGCGAGGCGTCCGACTGGCGGGCGCGCGGAACTACTTCCTCAAGGGCGACGGCGCCCTGCTGCACTGGGCGGTTCTGCGGTTCGCGATCGACTTCATGGTCCAGCGGGGGTACACCCCCATGGTCGTGCCGCTGCTGATGCGGGACGAGGCCATGCGGGGGACCGGCTATTATCCCGGGGCCGAAGAGCAGACCTATCGCATGGAGCGGGACGAGCTGAACCTGGTCGGGACCGCCGAGGTGCCGGTCACCGCCTACCGCATGGGTGAAATCCTCCAGCAAGAAGAACTGCCGCTGAAAAGCGTCGCCCTGTCGAGCTGCTTCCGTCGCGAGGCGGGCGCCGCGGGCAAGGACACCTACGGGCTCTACCGCATCCACCAGTTCGACAAGGTCGAGCAGGTCGTCGTCTGCCGAAACGATGTCCAGGAGAGCAACAAGTATCACGCGGAGATTCTGGCCAACTCCGAAGGCGTGATGAAGGCCCTCGGACTGCCCTACCGGGTCGTGATCGTCTGCGCCGGCGACCTGGGCCGCGGGCAGGCCAAGAAATACGATATCGAAGCCTGGATGCCCTCGCGGAACAGCTACTCGGAAACCCACAGCGCCAGCAAGTTCCACGAGTTCCAGGCCCGCCGGATGAACCTCCGGTATAAGGACGCCGAGACGAAGAAGAACCTCTACTGCCACACCCTCAACAACACGGTGATCGCTTCGCCGCGCGTCCTGATCCCGCTGATGGAGATGTACCAGAACGCCGACGGCTCGATCACGATCCCCGAGGTCTTGCGACCCTACATGGGCGGCAGGGGCACAATCGGCCCCCGCTGATCGTCGACCGGCGTCATCGTGAGCCATCACGCATTGGCGAAGGCGCTATTCCTCCTTGAAGCTTCGTTCCAGTTCTTCGGACATCTGGTTGAGCTCGCCCTGGATGGTTTCGAGCTTCTCCTTGGGCTTTTCGATCTGCTCGGCGGTCTCCGGCGAGAGCGTTGCCCCGTCGTCGACGACGTACGGCGTGATGAAGACGATCAACTCGTTGTTCGCTTGGGTCACGTCGTTGTGCCGGAACAGCCCGCCGAGCAGGGGAAGGTCGCCGAAAAGCGGGACTTTCCTCTGGATCTTGGTGTCTGTCTGGAAGAGGATGCCGCCCAGCATGAGGGTTTGCCCGTCCTGAACGATCATGTTGGTCGTGCTCTCCATCACACGCCGGACGGGCTGGCCGTTGATCGAATCGCCCGTCAGGTCGGACAGCAGCACGGTGACGATCATATCGACGTTCTTGTCCGGCGTGATGCTGGGCCGTACCGCGAGCGTCATACCGACCTTCTGATACTCGAAGCTCTGCGTGACCCGCCCGCCCGTCTCAGAGGTCGAGGCATTCGTCTGGAAGGCCACCATCTGGCCCTTGAAGAAACTCGCTTCTTCGTTGTCCTCGGTCCACAGCGACTGCTGGTTGAGGATCTGTGCATCGACCTTCTTGACCAGGAAATCCAACAGGGTCGTGATGCTGGTCCCGACCTCGATCGTCGCCGAACCGCGTTCCTCGAGGTACGTCAGCTTCGAGAGGGCCGCGACCGAGTTCTCCCCCACAGCAAACGTCCCGGCGGGATTCGAGGACAACTGGAGGCCCAAAGAGGTCAGATCCTGATGGTCGATTTCGACCACGATGGCCTTGACCATGACCTGCTTGCCCGGCACATCCAGGCCCCGGATGGTCTCCTCAATGCTGCTCTGGAATTCCGGCGGAGCGAGCACCAGGATCGACTTGCTTCTGGGGTCCGGAACGAACCGCACGCGTCCGATCACGTTGCTGATCGGCTCTTCGCCGACCCTCGGCCGGCTGCCGCCGCTGGACCACCAGGGAGTGTACTCGCTGGCGTTGCTCTGGGCCGGGTTGTTGTTGCCGCCCTGGTTGTTGTTCCGCCCGCTGCTCTGGTTCTGCGTGCCGCCGGCGTCCTCCATGGAATACTGTCCGATCCCCTGGGTGGTCCGGCGGACGCGGGCGTTGGTCCCCGGCTCGTTGAACATCGCGTTGAGCCGCTCGGCCAGGTCCTCCGTGTCGGCGTACTTGATCTGGACGACGCGCGGGATCTCCGCCATCGCCTGGCGGTCCAACTCGTAGATGAGCTGCTCGATCACCGCGTAGGCCTGCGGGAGCTTGCTGATCACGATGATCTTCTTGGTGCCCGCCACCTCCTCGAAGGTCAACTGCCCGTACAGGGGGCCGACGATCTTCTGCCGCTGGTCCATCTCATCGCCGTAGAAGAGCATTCGCAGAAGCGAACGGCTCGAATCCGATTCCTGGGAGAAGAGCTTGCGGAGCAGCGCGGCCATCTGGACCGGATCCGAGTTCTTCAACTCGATAATCCGCGGCTTGACCTGTTCCACGTCCAGCGGCACATCCCACTCCTCGATTTGCTTGCGAATCTTCGCCATGTTCTCCGCCGAGGCGATCACGGTGACCTGGCCCATCGAAGGATACGAGATCGCCTTGACCGTTTCGCTCGGCTGGATGTAGCGGGACCGCGAGGAACGATATCCGTAGCTGTATGAGCTGCCCGATTCCGAATCATACAAGCCTTCGAGATTGCTCTTGATCTGATCGGGGTCGGCATGCTTGAGCTTGAAAACCTCCGTGAGGAACTGCCCCGGCATGATGTCGACCTCGGCGATCAGCTTCTTGACCATCTCCCGCAGATCGGCCCGGCCGAAGATCATGATTTGCCGCGACTGCGACAGCGACTGGACGAGGACATTGGGCCGCAGCTCCGTGCCGGGCATCTGCTCCAGCGACTGCTGAATCCGCCGGGCAACCTCTTCCGTGTCCGCGTACACGATCGACACCGTCTCGTACTCGGCCTTGATCGGTTCGTCCCGGTCCATCTTCTGAATCCACTCGCCGATCTGCCGGATGCTCTCGGAGGAGCCCCGGGCGATGATCCACTTGCGCTTGGGCTCCGGGATCAGGATGATCGGCGTGTCGCCTGCGCTGATGACCACGGAACTGGCGGTCTTGCCGCTGCCGCCGGAAGACTGGCTGCTCGGCCGCGCGATGGAGCCGCTTCGAAGCTGCCCCCCTCGCCGACTGTCCGCCGGACCGCCCAGGAGCATGCGAAGCAACTGCACCATCTCGGTGGGATCGCCGCTGTGGATCTCGAAAATCTCGGTGATCATCCGCCCGGCGTCAGGCACGTCGAACTGCGCGATGATGTTCTCGATTCGCATGAGGTTCGCGACCGAGTCGATCACCAGCAGCGTGCCGGTCGATTCATCCGCGCCCACGTGGCCGAACTCGCTGACCAGCGGCTTGACGATTGCGCCCATCTGCGAGGGAGGATAGTCCGCAAGCTTGAAGAACTTCTGGACGATCTGGTTGGGGTTCTCGAACGCCGCCAGCGGCTGGTCGGCGCGGACGATCGGATGGCTGCCGAGCTTGACGTCGCTGAGCGGCTTGAGAAAGATCGTGTCGTCCACCTCTTCCGGCGTGAACCCCTTCATCCGCAGGGCGCTGTAGATCTTGAGCAGGGCCTTGCTCCGGGGCAGCTTCTCCGGCGCGTAGATGGTGATCTTCTGCTTCATCGCCTCGTCGCTGGGAATCACGGCCTTGCCGGTCCACTGGGCGATCTTCTCGATGATGTTCTTCATCTCGACGTCTTTGAGGTTCACGGCCTCGAGCGGATCGTTGGGGTCCTCGGGAGTCTTGGCCTCCTCGGGTTTGGCATCCCCCGGCTTCGATTCCTCAGCCTTCGCGGTCTGGCCGGAGACGTCATTGGGCTTGGCCTCCGGACGATTCGGATCTCCGCCGGCCGGCTTGTTCGGGTCGGTCGTCGTCGCAGGGGATTGCAGCGCATTCGGATCGGCCTTCCCCGGCGCGGCCGCTTTGTTGGGCTCATTCGGACTCAACACTCTGCGGCTCGGCTGGGCGCCGGCCTTGCCCTCGATGCCCCGCAGGCTCGCGACGGGCGTCTCAAAACCCACTTGCCAGATGATTACACCGGCCGCCGCCAGGACCACCATCCACAAGACGATTCGTGACCGTTCCAAGTTCTCACCTCCCTTTTTCGTCGTTGCCCTATGATCCGCGATCAATTCCGGCCCGTAGCATTGGGCTCCGTACCGGTCTTCGGACTGCTGTTGGGCTCCTGAACTTTCGGCGGCGGCGTGCTTCGCCGGCCGCTGACTCGTGCGCGAACCTGCTCGCTGAATCGCGATTTCTCCTCTTCGGTCGCGTTCTCCATCTTCTCGATCATCTCGGCTCGCTGCTCCTTGACCTGGGCCCGGATCTCCGGCGTGTCTTTCGTCTGTCCGCCGCCGGGCGCGGGGTCCGTGCGAGCCGCCGTCGAAGCCGTGTCCGCGAGGTTGGAGTCGGTCGCCGTGGGGGGCGATGCGTTCCCCATGCGCGCCTGGTGGATCAGCAGACCCACGCCGTATGCGGCGATCAGCACCGCCGCAATCACTACTACCGTGACAATCGTGTTGGAGGACTTCATCCGGAAAACCTTTCGCGTATGGAAATCACTGTGCTCTTCTGCTGAGTTCTTGGCGCAGTTGCTGTCGGGCCTGCTGTCGCTCCTCCGGAGTCATGTTCTGGAATCGCGACCGTGTCTTCTCTCGTTCCTCCTCGGACACCTCCGGCCCGGCCTGTACCGCCGACGAGGGCCCGTTGCGCACGTTGTTCGCGACGACCGGAGCCCGCCCCTCGGAGCCCGTCCGCGGGCGAGGAGATCCGGGACGTTCCGGCGCCTGGTCCCCGCCGCCGGAACCGATGGGCGAGAAATCCTTCTCCTGGCCGTCCCAGGCGATTTTCACCCTGGTCGGCTCAATGACGACGATCTTCGCATCGCCCACGCTGTCGCCCACCTTGCACCATTGGCCGTTGATCAAGGCCTCGTCGCCCAAAATCCCGAGCACTTCCCTGACCGGGTGCTGACGGGGAGGAGTTTTGACGAAGAGATTCTTTTTCTTGAGCTCGTCGGCGGAGGCCCGCCCCGAGGCAAGCAACTTGCCCACATCGGCCGACGCCCCGACGTCCGGGGCGCTGTCGCCCACTCTGGCCGCCATCAAGCGGACCTCCGACGATGCCGCCAGAAAACCGGCCATCTTGAGGAACGTCAACGCGCCCAACAGAATGGCCGCCGCCGCCAGCGCCTTGGCGTAAGAAACCGGCTTGCCTTTGTTGAATTCACTCTTCATAACCATGCGTCACCACAGAGCCTCGCTCACCCAGAGAGCGCTCGGTCACATGTGCTGCTCCATCTGATCCACGATTCGCTGCTTTTCGTCGTCGGACATCTTGTTCCATTGTTCCTGGGCCTGGGCCCTATCCTCCTTCGAGGCCGAGTTCCATTTCTCCATCAACATCGCCCTGAGCCGCGGCGACAGCGTCACGCCCAGCCAGCCCAGCGGATCGTCCTCTTCGACCGGCGAGGTCGTCGCGACCTTCGCCGCCTCGGCGGGCTTGACCTCGTCTTTCTTTGAGGAAGCAGGCGGTTCCTTCTTCGGTTCGGTCTTGGCCCCTGCCGTCGAAGGAGAGTCGGACGTGACCGCCCCGATCGGAGCCAGATTCGTCGTCTTGCCTTGCCATTCGACCTTCATATAGGTCGGTCGAATCTCGACGATCTTCGCCTCGCCCACCTTGTCGCCGGCCTTGTACCACTGGCCCGCGACGAACGCCTCGTTCCCGAGAATGCCGTCAACCTGTTTGATCGGATGCTCCTTCGGCGGCTCCTTGATGAACAGGTTCTTCCGCTTGATCGTGTCGGCCGTCGTCCTGGCCTGTTCGAGACATCCCTTCAGGCTATTGGGATCACACGTCGTCCTGGCCGCACGGGGCACAGCCTGCATCCGCCCCCGCTCGCCGCGGAAGGCCGCAAGCTTCGCAAAGGCCGACGCGCCCAACAAGACGGCAATCGCCGCCAGCAGAGGCGCGACCTGCTTATTTCGGTATATATCGGCTGTCTTCACTCGCACGCCCCAATGAATCCGCTTTTCCCGTTCCACTCACTTGACGAACGTGCTGACCGTCAGATCGATCGTGATTTCCTTGTCTTTTCTCTTCTCCGGCGGCTCCTTCGTGTCGCACTGAAACCTCAGTTCCTCCACCGCGACCAGATACGGGTTCTCCTTCAGGTTCGCCAGGAAATCGAGCAACTGGTCGAGCTTGCACTTGCCCCTGCACTTGATCTTGAGCACCCGATACGGAACGCCGCGGGGCTTTCTCACGGGCAGGAACTGCAAAGGCTCCGTGTTGATCCCGGCTTTCTTGAACTGCTCGTGCAGCTTGTCGCGGAACAGAAACTTCTGCTTGTCCTCGACCTGAGGCGCCTCGAACACCGGCACCATCATCGCCAGAGCGGCCTGGCGGTGGCTGTCCGTCTCCACTTCCCCAAGTTTGTTCTTGGCCGCCGCCACGGTCGTCCTCGCCTGGCTCCACCGGTCATAGCCCTTGGACCCATAGGTGAAGACGAAGATCAGCACCGCCGACGCCGCCCCGATCTGGAGCATGCGTTTCTCACGTGTATTCAATCCTCTTGCCATCTGACTTCCGAATCCTCCGTTGCCGGTTGCCTCGCGCCGCACGTCACAGCGCCGATTCCTTTTTCGTGAATTCCCGGTAATGAAAAGCGATTGTGAATTTGATCTTCTTGGTCTTGGAATCCGGCGTTGCGTTCATGATTTCCGCATTCTTCAGTTCCTTGTGCTCGCGGAGGTTCGCCTGAAACTTCCACATCTGCTCACTGTTGTCCGCCTGCCCGGTGACCGTCACTGTCTGGCCCTTCTTGAAATGCAGCGTGTCAAGCACGATCCCGTCGTTTTGGCCTGTGTTGACCAGGGTCAGCAGCTCAAGCATATCCGGCCGGTGACGCGCCACGGTTTGGATCAGCGACTGCTGCTGAAGGGACGCCTGGAATGCAGGCTGCTGGACCATCGCGTCCCACCGTTTGGCGCTGGCGACATCGGTGAAATAGACCGTCGCGAGCAAGGCCGCCAGCATCATTCCCGCTGCGACGCCCGCCAGGGCCACCGACCGCCACGCCGAAGCCGCCTTTTCCTGCTCCTGCTCCTGAAGCACGCGGTCGAACAGGTTTAGCGCACCCGGCGATTTGTCCAGCGCGATCAGCGCCAGGCCCAGCGGCGTGCGATACTCATAGATCTCTTTGACTCCAAAGCCCGCCGGAGGCTTGAGACCCGCGAGATTCGGAACGCTCGTCTTGGCCGGCACCCCGGTCGCGTTCAACCGCTCCGTCACCCGTTGCAGCGCCTCGCCGCCGTCGGAGAGAACGAATACAGGCCAGGGACCCGAGCCGTCCCAGCCGAACGACGCCAACAGAACCCGCAGATCCTGCGAGAACCGCTCCAGGACCCCGTCCGCGGCCTCCGACGGTATCGAGAACGCCGTCATGCCCATGTCCAGGACGCCCACACGCGTGACCAGACCGTTCTGCACCAGGCACACCTGCGTGTTCTCGACCCCGATGCTGATCAGCGCCGCCTGCGAGACGGCATTGGAAAAGAGGCTCTGCCAGGCCCTGCCCGTCCCTTCGCACGACAGCAGGATGCCGCGAGGCCGAAAGTCCTTCACGCCGGCGACGAACCTGTGAAGATGCTCCTTGCGGGCCGCGGCGATCGTGATGTCCATGTTGCCGTTGGTGGTGGAGCCGGCGCGCCAGGCGACCTCGATCTGGTCCGGCGGCAGCGGCAGCAGCGATTCGGCCTGCATCTTCACAATGGCCTCGATCTCATGGTCGTCGACGGCCGGGGCGCTGACTCGGTAGAACGCCACGCCGGTCGAATCGAGACCGACCACCGCCGGGGAGTGCCGTTTGGCGGTCTTGTCCCGCTCGTCCGCATTCGATGCGACGCCGCATTCGACCGCAAAGCCGCTCCAGGTCTGCTTCTCGACCGGAACGCTCTTGCTCCACAACACCTCGACCTGGCGGTCCTGTCGGCGCACCTCGACCGCCTTGAACCGGGCGTCTTCCTTCGCCACGGCGATTACCGAGTGCGGCGTTCTTTCGCCTTTGCTCATCACTAATTTGCTCCCTGATGCCAGTACAAAATCGTGCATGGCGACGCGCTGCGATCGACCACGCCTTCGATCCGGAAAGTCGCCCCGGTGACGTCGGCCGTGGCGAGGCACTGAATCGTGAACACGTCCGAACGAACGGCGACCAGCTCGACGACGTTCTTGAACCGTTCGACCGTCATGGACGGCTGGTTGAGCAGCTCCGCAACGCTCGTGAACCCATAGGGCAGCCCTGCGCGGTCCGCGACGATGGATCGCGCGATCTGCTCGGCCTGATCGTCCCGGCCGACGAGGGTCATGAGGACCTCCGCGGACGCGGTGTTGATGTTGACCCTGCCGGGAATTCTCTTCTCTCCCGTGATCGTGATCCGGTCGGCGATCTGGCTGAAAGTCTGCATGTCCATCGGCGCCGCCTGGTTCGCGCCGCCGGAGCTTTCGGAGGGACTCTTGGGGCTGCGGTCGTTGATCAGGTCGGCGATGCTTCGGAAGCCTCCCCCGCGATTGTCCACGATCCAACGGGCCTGCGAGGCCGTGAGGTCCAGCCCGTCCTGAAGCTGCTGCTGGTTCGCCTGGTTGATGTTGATCCGGTCGTTGCCCTCGGCATCGACGTTCCGCTCGTACGAATAGCACGTCAGATAGGCGATCCAACCCTGATCGAGATAGTCGTCGCCGTCGTCGGGGGGCGGACTGAGATCGCCGTCGCGTTCGTTGGCGTCGAGCAGGCCGTTGCAGTTGGTGTCCTCTCCATATAGCGTCTCCTCGGTAACGCCTTTTACCAGCAACAGCTCCCGCACGGTCTTGAACGGGCCATTGCGGATCTTGTACGGAATGGGCAGGTTCTCGTAATAACCCGTCTCGGCCCCGAGGGGCTCAGGATCGTCGTCGCCGTCCCGCCAGTCCACGATGGCGTCGGCGATGTCCTGTTCCATATATGGCAACGCCATCAGCTGATCTTTCGTCGCCACGTTGATGTTCAGCTTGCCGGCTTCGTCGGATACACGGACGCTGTACCGGCACCGCTCCAGAACGACGTCGTTGAAGTCCTCGTCGTTGTCGCTCCAGAGGTCCGCCAGGCAGTCGCTGTCCTTGGGGTCCTCGTTGAGAATCCCGATCGCGTGCTCCATGCCTGCGCGACAGGCCCATTTGCATCGGACTTCGTCGGTGGCCGCCATGGCCATCTTCCTGTTCAGCCGGCTCGTCTGTCCGACGACGGCGACAAGGGCGGTCATCACGGCCAGCATCCAGAGAACCGCGATCAGGATCAGTCCGCTTCGTTCCGCCCGGTTGGACTCCTGGCCCGATCCACGGCGCGACGTGCACACCGTCTTTGCATCGAACCCGCTGTTGTACCGTGGCGTTCTCATCGTCACCGACCCCGGCGTCCTTGATTCCCCTGGTTTCCCTGGCTGCTCTGGTTTCCTGGATTCGGATCCCCTTGATCGCCCGATTGCTGAGATCCGGATGGCTGCCCCCCCTCGACAGATCCCTCCTGCGGCAGGTTCGCTCCCGAGACCTCGGCCATCCGCTGGAACGCCACCGTGAAGACCTCCAGCACCGGATCGCCCTTTTCAGGCGGAACCGTCCCCAGGGTGACCTCGATCAGCTTCGGCAGCATCCGCATCTCCTCGGTCCATTCGCCCCGCCATTCCTGACCATCATAGAAACGCATGTAGAAGATGCCGATGTTCCCGCTGATCGGCGTCAGGATGCCGCGAGGCAGTCGCTCTTTGTCCGGGTTGGGCCAGAGCCGCCGAAAGAGCACTGTGGGCTCCTGCGACGCTGCACCGGAGAACGAGCCCGTGTCCTGTTCCTGGCGAGTTCCCAGGAAGTACTCCACTTCGTAGACATCGCCCTCGGGCTGGTCGGCCCGGGCCTTCGCGCGTCCCACCGCGTGGAACGTCAGGAACGGCGGTCCGTCGCTGTCGGCCCCCTGCGAAACGCCCAGCAACTTCATGTTCTCGGGGTTCGGATCCCGGTAGAGATTGGCCAGATCCTGCGCGATCATCCGGGCGGCGAACCGGATTTCGCCGTCGACTTCGCTGACGCGGCTGACCGTTTGCGCCGTGTTCGCGACGGCGTTCATCGCGCCGACGGCGACAATCGCGATGAAGCCGCTGAGGGTCGACGCCACCAGGACCTCCGCGAGGGTGAATCCGTTGTGCCGCTGGCGTGTCATTGGCTCTGCGACTCCTGGGCGATGGTCTCGCTGGCCAGCGACGCGCCGTTGAGCATCGTCTGGACCACGATGCTGTACGGTCGTTTGCCCTCCAGCCAGGTCACCGCGATCTTCACCGCGTACACATTGTCGGTCCCGGCGTATTGCGCGCTTACCGACCAGTGGTATCCCGGCTCGAATTGCTCGTTCACGCCTTCCATCTGGCCGGCCTCGACGAACTGGTCGATCCCGATCTGGTCGATCAGGGTCAACTGCTGATCGAGGATCGAAGCCGCCCGCTCGTAGTGACGGTTCAGACGGGTGCTGGTCAGGGCGTTCGTGCTGATCGCGCTGAGGGCCAGCACGGCCGCCGAAAGGATCATGCTGGCCGCCAGAATCTCGACCAGGTTGAAACCTCGTTGTCTCGCCATCGCCGTCATCATCGCACCAACGCCTCGTCTCCTTCCTCCGCGTCCAGATCGACGCTCCCGGTTCTGACTTCCCCGATCGGGCCGGGGTGCAGAGTCGCTTTGCCCGTCGCAGCGACAATCGTGATCGAGTAGCGGGTCTTGCCGTCCCCGATCTGGACGATCGCCGACTCCGCCGCGCCGCTGGGATAGAACAGGATTCGACTCTCCAGGCCCGTCTCCTCCAACGAGCTCTCGCCGTACGCCAGCGATCGCATATCCTCGAACTTCACGTCGCCCTCGAACTTCACCGGCTTGCAGAAGTAGTCCCGAATCACAACCTTCTGCGACTCGCCCGTGCGGGGATCCGTCTCCACGGTCGTCAGAAAGAAACCCTGGTTGTTCGGATCGAGCAGCAACTCGTACGGACGCTGCCGCTCGATGGCCACGATCCTCGCATACCGGGCCATCAGGAGGAATTGGCGGGCCGACTTCTCCACGAGCAGCTTCCGGTACGAGTTCACGCCGTACCCGCCCCCCAGGCCGCCGATCATCGCAATGATCGCGACCACGAGAAGAATCTCCGTGAGGGTGAACCCCTGAACGGATTGTTGATTTGTGATTTGTGATGTGTGATTTGGGGACACGATCTCTGGCTCTTTTCAAATCAACAATCAACCATCAAAAACCACACTTGGGCGTCAGTCGTTCACGATGTCCGCGTTGTCGCCTTCGCCGCCTTCCTGGCCGTCGGCGCCGAGGCAGATGAGATCGTAGCTTCCGACGTTGACCTGTCCCTCGGAAAGGTACTGATACTCGTTGCCCCAGGGGTCCAGGATCTGGCTCTTCTTCAGATAGGGGCCCGCCCACTTCTCTTCCAGGTCCGGCGGGGCCACCAACAGGGCTTCCAACCCGCCTTCCGCCTCGTCGGGCAGGCGTCCGCAATCGTACTGGAACCTCGCCAGGGAATCCTCGATGATCGCCATCTTGGCGCGGGCGATGTCTCCTTTGGTCTTGCCCATCCCGCGGAACA
This sequence comes from Sedimentisphaerales bacterium, assembly GCA_035476995.1. Taxonomy (GTDB): domain Bacteria; phylum Planctomycetota; class Phycisphaerae; order Sedimentisphaerales; family Anaerobacaceae; genus PLanc-01. The sequence continues at coordinate 67,728 of DATIKY010000269.1, forward strand.
CGCGAGGCACCAGCATGGCCGCCAGCATCGTGATGATTCCGACCACGACGAGCAGTTCGACCAGCGTAAAGCCCCTTCTCCGGCTTCTCATACGTCTCATCCAAGCACCTTTCGCATTGACCACACTGACTTCATTCTTCTCCTGCTTCCGCAACGCCGCCCCCTTTCAGACGCCCCCGGCGCTGAGCGACATCATGACGATCGGGAGCAGCGCCGCGGCGATCACGAACCCGATCACAATGGCCAACAGCAGGATCAACAGAGCGGGAAACAGGCTCATGAACCGGTTGATCGCCGCGTCGGCGTCGCCGTCGAAGGTGTCCGCCGCGTTCAACAGCAGTTCATCGAGTTTACCCGTCTGCTCGCCGATGGCAACGATCTGCACCAGCAGGGGCGGAAAATACCCCGATTCCTCCAGCGGTCCGGCCAACGATTCGCCGCGTTTGACCTTATCGGCCACCTCATCCACCTCGCGCGCCAGCACCTCATTGCCCAGCGTGTCGCGAACGACCGCCAGCGACTCCAGGATCGTGACGCCGCCCTGCGTCAGGGCGCCCAGCGTCCGCGCAAACCGCCCCACTGCGATCGTCCGCAGAACCGCCCCCAGGACCGGGATCTTCAGTCGGAAGGCGTCCCACTGCACACGCCCCGTCGTCCGGGCCCACTTTCGGAACCTGACGAAACCCGCGACGAGAGCCGCCAGAACGATCCATCCGACGACGCTTGCGAAGAGGCTTCGAAAGAAATGGCTGGCCGCCAACAGAACGCGCGTCGGCAAAGGCATCGCCGCCGCGGGCATATCCACAGTGCCCAGGATCTTGGGCAACATGACCGTGACCACGAGCACGGCCGAGGCCATGCCCAGACCCAGCAGGAAGATCGGATAGGCCGCAGCGGTCTTCATGTTCGATTTGATCTTCTCCTCGCGGGCCAGGATCATCGCCAACTGCGTGCTGGTCTGCTCGAGAATGCCGCCGGTCTCGCCCACGCGGATCATCGACAGATAGAGGGCGTTGAAGACCGTCTTGTGCTCCGCCAGCGCCTCGGAGAGCGACTTGCCTCCGCTGACGTCCTTGGTCAGGCGGTCGAACATCCGCTTCATGGCGGGCTTTCGCTGCTGCTTGCGCATCAGTTCGAGACAGTTGAGCAAAGGCAGACCCGCTCGCACCGCGGTGCTCAATTGCGTGGTCATCGCCAGGACGTCCCGGCTGGCGACGTGCCCATTGCGAAGACGGTCCACGAAGCCGGATGGAACCGTCGGTTCGTGACCTCGTGCCGCGGGAAATTCGCTCGCCGACGTCTCACGACCCTGGCCTTTCTCGATCAGCTCCATCACAAAGTGGCCGCGATCGGTCAGCGAGGCCACCGCACTGCGGCGGTCCGCCGCGTCCACGAAGCCCGCGACGTGCGTTCCCCCTCGATCCACCGCTTTATAGGCAAACTGACCCAAGATCTACCCCATTCGGCAATGTGTTCTGTCCAGACCCAGACGCGCCGGCGACAGATCGACTAGTCGTCTTCGCCGATCGTCTTGGCGACTCGGAAGATCTCTTCCGGCGTCGTGATTCCCCGCAGGACCTTGTCGAACCCGTCATGCACCATGGTGACGTGGTCGGCCGGCGCTTCCCTTGCGATCTGGTCGCCCGAAGGACGAGAGGCGATCAGTTCCCGGATCCGCCCCGTGATACGAAGCAGTTCAAAGATGCCGACCCGTCCGGTCATGCCCGTCTGGTTGCAGTTGCTGCATCCGGCCCCATGATAAAACTTCACGCCCGCCTCAGTCCTGGCAAAGCCGTTGAAGCTGCGAAGCAGCGTCTCGTCCGGTTCGTACGGCTCCCTGCACTTCGGACAGATCTTGCGGACCAGACGCTGCGCCAGGATGCCTTCCAGCGAGCTGGCCAGCAGGAACGGCTCGATCCCCATGTCGATCAGTCGAGTCACGGCGCCCGAGGCTTCGTTGGTGTGAAGGGTCGAGAACACCAGGTGCCCCGTGAGGGCGGCCCGGATCGCGATCTCCGCTGTTTCCTTGTCGCGGATCTCGCCGACCATGACGACGTCCGGATCGTGACGGAGAATGTGACGAAGCCCGGTGGCGAACGTCAGCCCTCGCTTGGGGTTCACCGGCATCTGGTTGATGCCATCGAGCTGATACTCGACCGGGTCTTCGATCGTGATCATCTTGACCGTGGGCGAGTAGATCTGATTGAGGGCCGCGTAGAGCGTCGTCGTCTTGCCCGAACCGGTGGGTCCTGTGACCAGGACGATCCCATGAGTCTTCTTCAGGCACTTGCTGAAACCGTCGAGCGTCGCCTCATTCATTCCCAGATCGGTCAGGCTGATGAGCGACGCGGACCGATCCAGAAGCCGCAGCGCGACCCCCTCCCCGAAGACGGTCGGCACCGTCGAAACGCGGATGTCGATCTTGCCTTTCTTGCCCATGAACTCGATGTGTCCGTCCTGGGGAACGAACCGCTCGGCGATGTTCATGTTGGCCATGATCTTGACGCGGGATACGATCGCGGCGTGAAGCCTCTTTGAAGACGGCGTCTTCTCGATCAGTAGGCCGTCGATGCGATACTTGATCTTGACCTCGCGGTCGAACGGTTCGATGTGGATGTCGCTGGCACGGGACTCGATCGCCTCGTAGATAATGAGATTCACTAGATTGACCAGCGAGGGCTCCCGGGCCAGTTCGCTGAGCTTGGCGGGGGAGAAGTCGCCGTTGCCGGAATCATCGGAATCCGCCCGCTGGTCCGCCGGCGCCAGGTTGTCCAGCATTCGAGCGACGTTGCTGCCGTAGAACCGCAGGACCGCGTGCTCCAGTTGGACCGGATCGGCGTAGAACCGCTGGATTATGCATCCGGTGACCAGACGCAGATCCTCCGTCACCTGGAGCTGGAGCGGGTCGGTCATGGCCACCGCCAGTCGGCCATTCTCCCGCCACAGGGGCAGGATATTGTGCTTGCTCACCAGTTCCGCGGGCACCATGCCGAGGATCTCGCCGCCGACGGAGAGTTCGGACAGATCCACTCGCTCGATCCCGGCCTGGATCGCAAGCGCTTCATTCAACTGGGCTTGCGTAACGTATCCCAAATCCAGAAGGATCTGTCCCAACTGCCTGTGCTTGACCTTCTGCTCGGCCAGAGCGACGCCGAGGTCGGCCTCGTCCAGGTATGCCTTTTCGCAAAGCAGCTCGCCGAGCATTTTCTTTCTTCGAACCGCACTACCGTGAGGGTCTATGCCCATCCAGAAACCTCGAATCTCAGATCAATCCGCCTGCAACCGCAAGCGGGACAACAAGTTACACGAATCCTATCTCTTCCGCCAACGAAATCCCTCACACGCTTCGCCAGAACCGCGTTGTCGTGCGAACAGGGCTCGACGCCTGGCTGAAGGGATACCTACAGCCGCATCCACCGAATCGCCCATTCTACCCGGCGCCGCGGCATCAGACCAAACAAACCCTCCGCGGTTACTACTTACAGACGCTTCGGGATGCGGCTTTGTTACACAAAAACGGAATTCTGATGCACACAGCGTCCCATGGGGCGTCAAGACAATCCTTGCCGGAGCAGGGAAAAAATCATTTGACAGCCTCAAGTGCTGCTTTGACAATGATATACGTACGATTGGCGTCGCGCGACAGACCGAGCGTGCTCATCACTTTGGGGTCTGCAAACGACCGACAGAAAGCAGCCCCCGTCGGTAAACGAATTGACGCGACGACCGGAACAACACGTGCCTTCTGACTGGAGGACAAGCAGGGATGCTCAAGTCCAGGCATGGAGTGGGTGGGGAAGGGCCGTGCGCCTGTCATGTACCGAGGTATGCTTCGGCGTCTCACTTCACCAGGGTTTCCCCGGCGGTTCCAGGCACGGTGTCGCTCTTGTCTCCACTGGAATGGGCGCCAAGCGGCTCTCAACGACCGGATTGCAGACATCGAGGCACACAGGAGGTGGCGTCATGAGGCTGGAGAGAAGGCAGCCCTCGGGTCGCGAAAGAGACGAAAAAGCCATTGAGCTGCTGGAGAAGCTGCGGGAGCACATGTATTCCACGAACATCTCGACCGTTCGGCAGAGCGCATTCCACCTGTCCTGGATGCAGGAGGACGGTCTGGACATCCTCCGCGAAGCCCTTTTGACCGACACGCCTCGTCGAACCAAGAGCGCCGCGGCGTACGGCCTTCGCAAGATGCGCGGTCGGATGCGAAAACGCGCCGAGGAGACCTTGATCGAAGGAACCACCAGTCGGGATCGCCTGACCGCTGAGATTTCCCGCAATGCCATGATTGTGATCAAGAAAGCCAAAACGGCCCCCAAGCGACCGCCGCGTCCGACCGGCAAACATCCCGGCAAGTTCGAGATCCGCGACGTTTCGGGAAAGGAACGCGCCAGGAGACAGCCGCAGCGAGGCAGGCGGCCCGACGATCACCGGTCGTCGCGCCACAGACGCTGATTGCCCGTCCGCAGAGGAGCGTCTCAGGGGGGTTCCACCACGGTTTGAGCCCGTTGGAATCCTCCCGCGGCAGAAAGGACATTCCATAAACGCCGCGACTGCAAGGGCTTGATGCATGAGTCCGAAAATACTGGAAGTATTCCCGTTTTTCTCTTGACATTACCGGCCTGTCGCTCTACAATCACACGCAATGGCGGTCCCTCAATGGAGGAGGGGCAGCCGAGAGCCACCCAGGAGGGGTGTGCTTCCCAAGGATGATAGCATCGCATGATGCGGTGGCAAGTGACGGCATTCCCGGAGAACGGGGAATAGGAACCGTGGCAAGGAGGCTTGGAGTGAGGATTCCAGGGGGTACATGTCTGTGGGTGCGCACCGCACCTGAAGGCTGTCGTTTGACAAGCCTTTCCGGGTTCCAGCAGGTTACGCCATCGTTTTCCGTCAGAGGCATCATCAATCCCAACCCGCGTTCCCGGCGCGTCCTGCATGACGTCGGCCTGGAATCCGTTGAAAGCTACACCCGAGAACGGTACGGAAGCCGTTCCGGAACTGCCGCGGCCGTCGACGTTGCGACTGCGACCTGCGATTTTCATCCCCACAAAGCAGCCCACATCTTCTGTACTCGGACGCGCCGGCATTGTTGTGGGTCGGCCGGTCAAGGAGGACCGGTCGATTCACTGGGTCTGGGGTCGGGAGAGCCTGCTCTCCCGGCTCCGGTCGCCAGTCGGGTTCAGCAAACGAAAGGAGGTTCCAGGGCTTCATACAGGAGGTCTTGAAGTCGGGCCAACAGGCATCGGGAACAGACCCCATCGAGGGCTGCACGACCGTCGGACCCTGCGTCAGGGCGGTCGTGTTCGCGTGAGATCCCGAAATCATATCAGGAATGTGGCCGTCACCGGCCAGACAAGTCCGGCCCCGGCGCGCCCGGAGGCGGCATCGGAAAGGAGTGGGTATGTCACGGAGGAGTCTATTCATCGCTTTGGGGGCAATCCTGTGCGCAGCGACCGCCCGCGCGGGAGAGATCAAATGGCACCTCTGGCCTTGCGCCCCGATCGCCCAGGAGATCGCGACGATCCCCGTTCTCATGGACATCGGGTATTGGATTGAGATCGTCAATCAGGACGCGGTCATCAAGCTCAGGCAGATCACCATCAACAACTACGAAGGCTGCACGGATCTGCGGGTGCGCACCAACAGCCAGATCCGCCTGAGCTGCTCGATCAGTCCGACCGGCGCCGTTCCCGGCACCTATTCCTGCTACATCACCGGCGCCGACATCAATCCTCCAGGCGGCAATGCCAACGTCTGCGCCAAGCTGACCAACGCGAATCTCGCCGGCCGTCCCGGCGGCACGAAGGATCTGAAGGTCGCCGTGGTCACGGTCCGGGTGGTGCCGAGATTCTAGCCGGCCTTCTTCCCGATGGAGAGAACGGTTGACCGGGGGCGAATGATCTTCATCCGCCCCTTGTTTTCTCGACCGGGTCGGAAGTGTCGGTCCGGTCGCCGCCACGGGACGACTTGTCGTTCCGTCGTTCCATGGAGTCGCTGTCGCCCGAATTCACGCCGAGCGAGTGGTGGGTCGTGATGCGAAACTCCCCTTCCGCGAATGCGATGTTCGTGATTTCCGCTCCGCGGACCTGGCGTCGAAGCAACGGGTTCACATCCACGTGAAGCTTCGGATACTCCCATCGAGCGCCGTGCTCGGCCAGCGGGAACCCCGCCAGCACCTTGTCCACCAGCCAGTCGAACTGATCGATGAGTCGATTGGTCACGAGCTGCAGGACGACCTGCCCCTGTTCGAATCCAACGAACCGCAGGCCGACCCGGAGGGACTTGAAGACCGGCCAGGGTGTCTTGACCCGAAGTCTGATCTCGTCTTGCGCCAATTCAACGTCGATCACCTCTTCCGGAAGCAGATCGTTGGCGATCAGAATGCACACCAGCTCATCACCCGAGAGGATTATCTGCCCCATGTCCAACCACCTGTCCCATCGGCCTTGCCCCTGGCACACTCCCTGAAAACACGCGTCGAACTCGTCATCGAATCAGCCTGCGTCGAAGCCGTTGGATCGCCAAATACCCGGTCACGACGGTGAAGATCGCGATGTAGGCCACGCTGGCCAGAAGGACCGGGGTGTAGTGGCTCGCGCAAACGGCGCGCGACAGACGAACCGCATGCGTCAGGGGCATGAGCTCCGCGATGAACCGGATGTTCTGCGGCAGGTCGCCGACCGGGAACACTACGCCGGAAAAGAAGAACATCGGCGAGATGACCCCCGTCAGATAGAAGTTGAAGTGGTTGATCGTCTTGACGAAAGACGTGATCCACAGCGACAGGGTCGCGAACATCATGCCGGTGAGGAAGCCCACGAAGGGGGTCAGCAAGCCCGCGGGCAGTTGGATGATCCCGAACGCGATCAGCACGCACATCACGGCGAACGTGAAGAACAGCCCTTTGGTCCCCGCCCAAATGATCTCGCCCACGATCAGATTGTTCACGGTGATCGGGGCCGCCAGCATCCCGTCGTAGACCTTCTCGAACTCCAGACGAATGAAAGTGCCGAAAGTGCACTCGTAGGCCGCAGTAAACATCGCGGCGGTGACCAGAAGGCCGGTGCCCAGAAAATCGATGTACGGCAAACCGTCCCATTTCTGGTCGATGTACTTGCCCAGGCCCAGACCCACGCCCATCAGAAACAACAGCGGCTCCAGGAACGGAGGCAGCCCGTTGCTGACCAGGTTCTTCGTGTACACCCGCATGTGGCGATACCATACGCTGAACAACCGCTGGAACAGCGACGGATACGCCGGGGGACTACTGTTTTTCATTGAGGGCCCTCCCGGTGGCCTTGAGGAACACGTCCTCGAGAGTCGACTGCCGGATGTAGTACTGGTTGCCGGAGAGCTTGTCGACGATGCCTTTGAGCCGATCGACGTCGTTGGCGTGGAACCGCTGTATTCCGTCGGCCCGGTCGAGTCGCACCCCGGCGGGCAGGCTCGACTCCCGGATGGCCGCCACGCCGTTGGCGACCGGAACCTCCAGCACGTACGATTCGATGTTGTTGCGGAGCAACTCGCGAGGATTGTCCTCCAGGACCCTGCGGCCCTTGTCCATGATGAGGATCGTGTCGCAGATCTGGAAGGCCTCTTCCATATAATGGGTGGTCAGCAGGATCGTGGTGCCCTGGGCGCGGAGCTGACGAAGCTTGTCCCAGATCACATGGCGGACCTGCGGGTCCAGCCCGGTGGTCGGCTCGTCGAGAATCAGCAGTCTCGGATTGTTCAGCAGCGCCCGAGCGATGACCAGCCGCCGCTGCATGCCGCCGGAGAGTTCGCGAATTCTTCCGCCGGCTTTCTCCGACAGTTCGAGAAACTCCAGGAGCCCCTGGATCCGCTCCCTGGCCACGGCGCCGGACAGGCCGTAGAACTTCGAATAAATCACCAGGTTCTGGAAGACGTTGAGTTCGTCGTCCAGATTGTTCTCCTGCGGCACGACCCCCGACATGTACTTGATCGCCAGCTCGTCCCGAGCGGGATCGTAGCCGAAGATGCGGATCTCGCCGCCGTCGCGGACATCTCTGCTGCTGCGGCCGTAGATCATCTTCATCATCGTGGTCTTGCCGGCCCCATTGGGGCCGAGCAGGCCGAAGCAGACGCCCTCCTCGACCTCGAAGCTCAAGTCGCAAACGGCGTGCATTCCGCCGAACGACTTGTTGACGTGTTGAACGCTTATGATCTTCATGACCCCATCACCGGGTATTCCTTCGGTAGCCGACGCAGGCCGGATCCATCGCGACCCCTTACGAACAGGCCGCCGACATGGTCTCAATCGTTCGACGTATTCTACACATCCGGCGGCGAAATGCCACTGCAAGAGGGAAACACTGCGCCGGGCGGTCCAGCAAAGGCGGTCGGCAGTTTCCCCCCACAAACACACAGGACATCGCAAGCAGGCTCCCTGCTGGGGCTGCTCGCGATGTCCTGGTTTGATCCATGATGTCGAGCGGTGCGTCATCCAGGGCAGACGCCCTGTGCACATCGCCGCGACTATCGGGTCACAGACTACTCTTCAACGGGCGGCACATACGGAGCGCCGTAGAACTGCACTTCGGCGATCTGCATGGAGTTGGCGGCCGTCGCGTTCTTGACGGTCTCGAAGACCATCTTGTACGAGGTATAGGCCTCGGCCTGGTTGGCGATCACGTACACCGGGCCGGCGGTGAGCCGCTCGGCCGGCAGGGCCATGGTGCCGCCGCAGATCAACGTCCAGCTCTCGGCCAGGCCGTCGCCGTTGTTCGGGGTCACGATGGCGTCGTTGGTGCCGTAGACCATCCAGACGACCGGGTCCCGCTCGACCGCGTCATTGGCCGTGGTGATCTGGAAGCTGTCCAGGATCGAAGCGCCCAGGGCCGGCGTGACGATGAAACCGGACTTCGTCTTGCCGAAGTTCAAATACTTCGTGGCGGGGTTGCCGTCGATGCAGGCGGCCGGGGGCTCGTTGGCCGGATAGCTGCTCTGCCAGCCCACCTCGATGGCCTTGATCGGGTCGGTGGGCAGAAGGACGTTGGCGCCCATGGCGTCGGGCAGCATGTACATCGCGATGTCCGCGATCTGGAAGAGGGTGGCGCCCTTGGTGGTGGGGAACACCATCTTGAAAGACTTGTAGACGTCGAAACTCATGAACGACACGACCGGGCCGACGGTCAGCCGGGCAGCGGGCAGTTCGAGGGTCCCGGAGGCGATGAGCGTCCAACTCTCGGCGATGCCTGCGCTGTTGTCGGCACTGACGACCGCGTCGTTGGTGCCGTAGAGCTCCCAGGTGGCCGGGTCGCGCGTCTCGGCGTCGTTGGCCGTGGTGATCGTGAAGCTCTGGATCATGATCGGGGCCGACGGGGTGACGATGAACCCGCTGCCGCCGCCGCCGCGGTTCAGGTACTTCGTGGCGGGGCTGCCATCCAGGATGTTGACCGGGGATTCGGCAGCCGGATAGCTGCTGGACGTAACAATGCCGTCGGCGTCGATCGCCAGGATCACGTCATTGGGCCCGAGAATGGCGTCGGCGAACGCCGGACCGACCATCAGAGCCAACACTGCCAGGGAAACCAGAACTCTCTCGCATCTCATCATCGTACTCCTCATATTACCCCCCCGGGTTCCTTTCGGACAAACACACCGTCCGTCCGTTACACACCATCCTCGTGCCGTGACCGCATGGCCTTCGATCCACGGCTTATTCTCTTCAGTATAGGCCCCGGCTCCGTCCGGCGTCAAGACAAATCCAAGGACAAAGAGCCGCTTGCGATGTGTGGAAGTTGCTGAAATTCAGAGGGTTGGGACGGACGCCGGAAACGACTTCCCCGCAGACAGGGCCGATTTCGACCGAGATTTCCATGGGACCGAAGATATTTTCGGATTTTTCGACCCGAAGGG